>CAZPJX010000078.1:0-13817 GCA_964586985.1 uncultured Gemmatimonas sp.
CACCGTGAGATTGCTGGTGATCCCCCAGCGCGCGCTCCCGCCAACTTCCGGCCGTTCGGTGGAGTAGCGCCAGCGCGATGTCCGCGCATCGGCTGCCCCGACGGCACTCGACGTGATGGTGGGAATGAGGTCCACCGTGAGACCGCGCTTCAGGTCACGCAGTCCCGAAAGGGTTCCCGATTGGGCAAGGAAACTGGAACTAGCCCGACTGGTGGCAGTCCATGTCTGCTCATGTCCCGTGGCTTGCACGGTGCGCACGACATTGAGCTGCCATGTCTGCTCGCTCCCGGCTCCATACCGCAGGCTCTTGAAGGGAATGGTGATCTCCACCTCATAGCCATAGTCGGTGAGCCGTCCTTTGGAGCGCCAAACATAGTCGGGTGCCACATCGGTGTCTTCACGACCCTTGGCCGGGCCGCTCTGGAATCCGCCGCCATTGGCCGCACCGGTCTCCGTCAGTACGCCGTCGCTCTGGATGCCGAAGGGGTTGACCGAGAAAACCAGCGCCTGGCGGCTGTCATTATAGGTCCCCAGGAAGAACTGCACATTGTCATCCGAGGCGATGTTGTCGCGGTCCGCGAGCGTGGCCCGCACGGTGCCGGGGGCTGCATGCGCACGGATGCCCAGGTGGAGCGCGGTCCCGGAGTACCAGACAAGGACTTCGGTGCTGTCCTGTGCGGCCACGCCATCGTTCGGAAAGAACTGCGAGAAGCCGGTGAGCGTGGCGGCCTGCGCCCAGGGGGATTCGTTGAGGGCGCCGTCGACCTCAACAGATGCGTCGAGCCGCGGGACGGGGACGGTCACCTGACCGCGGCGACCGTCGTAGATGGGGCCCGCGGCGGGCTGCGCCGGGGGTTGATTCGAGAGTAGGGCGCTGATGGCCAGCAGGAGCGGGGAGATGACCACGGCGGAGAAGAAGAAGTTGTGCGAGCTCAGATCCGGGAAGGATATGCGGCGCGCCGGGACGGTGCAGGGGGAGCGGCCGCGGGTCTGGCCCGGTTGTGACGTATCGCATGAGCCTTGCTCGCTGACACGTAGCGCCAAGTCCCTCGGAGGTCAATAGTTACGTCATGACGGTGAGACCGTCACCTGAAGAGCGGTGTTGGTTCCCTTCGCGTTTCAAGCCATGGCATATATCCGTTGCACCGAGTGCGGATCAAAGGCGTTGACGGCGGCATCCCAATGTCCGCGATGCGCTCATCCGTTCCATCTGCACGACGCGCGTGGCCACCGGGTAAAGCTTGTGGCGTGTCACGGATGTGGGATCATGCACCGCTACGACGCCACCTGTCATTGGTGTGGCGAGGTAAAGTCACCGTGGCGAATCAGCGGCCCCGCCCTGCGCAGTGTGGCCGCCATTGCATTGACCGTTACAGCCGCCGCGGGGGCGTGGCGCTACGGGCCCGCGATTCGCGACGTGACGACCGATCTCGCGGCATCGGCGCGCGCAATGCGAACGCAGGAGCAGGGTGTGGGGCCAGTGACGGAATCCCGTGCGTTGCCGGCAGAGGGGTCTGCCACTGGGGCTGCCGATGCAGCGCTGGGGGAGGCACCAGGCGATAGCGTGACCATGATCGCCCTGGGTGAACCAGCGGAACTCTCGTCATCCCTGGCCGCCGTATCCGGCGCATCGGTTGATTCGGTGGTGTGGACCCCAGCGGTGGCGCGCACCTGGGTCAATGTGCGCAGCGACGCCAGTCGCGGCGGAGAAGTCGTGGGTGTAATCAAGCCGGAGTCACGCGCGATGCTTGGTACAGATCGGGGAGGATGGCGACAGGTTCGCCTCAGCGATGTGACGGGCTGGGTCGATCCGAAGCTCTCCGAACCGGATAGCCTGCGCACGCGTGGTGAGTAGGCCGCACGCGCCGTCGACAGGGTGTGTTCGGCCGTTCTCGAAGGCTGGGATGCACGCCTGGGTCGACACGCGCGGACTGACCCTGATCGAAGTCCTGGTGGTGATTGTCGTCATCTCGATCCTTGCCACCTTCGTGGCTCCGAGTCTCTTCAGGCATGTCGATGACGCCAAGGTGGCGGCGGCGAAAACACAGATCGAGAGTCTGGCTACGGCGCTCGATGCGTATCGCCTCGACAACGGCCGGTATCCCACGACCCAGCAGGGTGTGGCTGCCCTGTGGCAGCGACCGTCGATCGACCCGCCTGCCAACTGGACGTCCCCGTATCTCCGCAAGCCGGTTCCGGACGACCCATGGGGCCGGCCGTACGTGTACGTCTCCCCCGGTGCGGTGAATCCGTCGGCCTACGATCTGCTGTCCTACGGTGCCGATGGCAAACCGGGTGGGGACGGACTCGATGCCGATATCGCCAGCTGGAAATAACGGCCAGCACGGGCCTGTCCAGACGTTCTCTCCCTTGTTTGTGCGGTAATGCCTGACGGAAATGTCAGGCGCTGGGCCGAAAATCGGGGCCATTTCCCGACTTTGCGGTGATGATCAATCGACGAATCTCAGCGTACCGTGCGGTTTGCCACAGCTCCGGCTGTCCGGGCGGGGTGGCCATCGTCCATCACGGATCTCCATCGACCCTCATCACACGACCTAGCTATGCTGCTCTCGGCGACTGCTGAACATGCCCTGCGTGCTGTTATTCTGTTGGCGCGCCACGGTGACTCGATGGCTCTTTCGGCCGATGCGATTGCCGACCAGCTCGGTGCGCCACGGAACTATCTCGCGAAGACGCTGAATGCCCTGGCCAAGGCTGGCATCGTGCACAGCGCACGGGGAGCGGCGGGTGGATTCACACTCGCGGTGCCAGCGGATGTGTTAACGCTGCAGCGGGTCATTGCCCCGTTCGACGACACCCGTATTCCCAACTGTCTGCTGCGGAATCAGGTCTGTGATGCACAGAACCCCTGTGCCCTGCACCCGAAGTGGAACGGGATTGTTGGCTATGCGGCGCGGAAGTTTGCGGAGACGACGGTGGCGGAACTACTCGTGGATGTGCCGGCCCTCGGCGAGCAGCCGGTACTGACGGGCGCGGCCTAACCGAGCGGAGGGGCACGGAGGCACCGATCAGCAGTACCTCCGTGCCGTACGCGGTACTTGCTCCAGGATCAGGGGTTTCGCTGCGACCATGCGTTGAAGTCCGGTGGTCGACGCAGTAGGGTGGGGGATGGCCCGACCCCGGTGGTGTGATGCGTTGCAACGGCGCCTTCCCGCACCGGGCGGGTGGCGCACTCGCTTTGCGCCTGCGCCAACGGGATACCTGCATCTCGGGCATCTCGTGAATGCGATGCATGTGTGGGGCGTGGCGCGTGCCTTCGGTGGGAAGGTGCTGCTGCGGATCGAGGATCACGACCGCACCCGCTGTCGGTCGGAGTACGAGACGGCCCTGCTGGCCGATCTGTCCTGGTTGGGCTTTGAGGCGGATGTCCACTCGGTGGCGTCGTTTCAGGCGAGGCCAGCGGGACAGGCACATCCAGCGCGTCAGTCGGATCAGCAGACCCGCTACGATGTGGCGCTCAGCCAGCTTGCGGCACGAGGACTGGTGTACACCTGCCGGTGCACACGACGCGAGATCGCGGATCGGGTGCCGCATGTGGCCGGGGAAGAGCCGTGTTATCCGGGAATCTGTCGCGGGCTTGCGATTCCGGACGAGGTGAGCTGGGCGCGGCGTGTCCGTCTGGAACCTGAGGAGCTGACCTTTGACGATCTCCGTCTTGGTGCGCAGGTGCAGCATCCCTCACGCCAGTGCGGCGATTTGCTTGTGCGCGATCGCCATGGCCAATGGACCTACCAGTTCGCTGTCGTGGTGGACGACATGGCGCACGCAGTCGATGTGGTGATCCGCGGCGAGGACCTTCTGATCAGTACTGGGCGTCAGATGCAGCTGGCGAGTCTTCTGGGGCGTCTGGCGCCGCCGCTCTTCCTGCACCATGGGTTGCTGGTACACCCGGACGGCCGGAAGTTGAGCAAGGCCAATCGCGACACCGCGCTGCGTGAGCTGCGCCAGGCGGGCGTGACCGCGGCCTCCCTGCTGGGTGAGGCCGCGGTCCGCGCAGGGCTGATACCCAGGCACCGCTCACTGCTGGCCGCCGACGTGCCGGAACTGTTCGGCGGGTGAGCCGCCCGCTCGGCGCGAGAAGTACGAGAGCGGTCGAGGCTACTTTACACCGAGTAGGCCAAGTACCACGAGCAGGACCCACTGTGGGCCTTTGAAGCCGTCATGGCGGTCGTCATAGCTTTCGTCGAGCGAATGGGCGCCGCGGCCGACGCCACCGCCATCGAGCGTCACCGCTGGTCTGCCAAGCGCCATGGGAACGTTGGCATCGGTGCTCGAGGTCGTGAGCGGCGAATAGATGTTCATGGTACGGGCAGCCGCGAGCGACGTCCGTACAATCAGCGAGGTGTCCGGCGTCACTCCTGCTGGTCGAATTCCAATGGTGTCGATAACCAGGTCGAGCGCCACCTTGCTCTGGGGCCAGCGTGCCTTCTCCTCGGCGAGCGCCTGCCGCAGGGCGGTTTGCAGACGCCCATCGATCTCGGCAAGGGCTGGAGCCGACTCGCTGCGTAGATCGATCTCCATGATCCCTTCGAACGGAATGGAGTTGACCGAGGTGCCGCCTGAGACGATGCCGACGTTGAAGGTCACCTTGGGCTTCGAAGTCGCTTCGAGATCGGCGATCTTGGCGATGGCGCGACCCATGGCATGAATGGGGTTGGGCATACCGAACGCGCCGTAGCTGTGTCCTCCCGGTCCCTTGTAGTGCACGCGGTATCTGTTGCTGCCCACGCCGCCGTTGGTGATCCCGTAGCCCGTCCCGTCGATGGAAATGAACAGGTCAATGGAGTCGCGAAGCGGTCCGTTGAACAGGGCGCGCGTGCCTCGGAGGTTGCCTGGACCTTCTTCACCGACATTCCCGACAACCAGCAGGCGCCCACTGATGGGCACCTGCTGGCGAACCACCTGGCGCGCCACGGCGAGCACCACGGCGAGACCGCGGCAATCATCTCCGATGCCTGGGCCGGTGAACTTGGTGCCCTCGCGCTTGACTCGGACGTCGGTGCCCTCAGGGAACACCGTGTCGAGGTGGCCAGCCAGGAGAAGGGTCGGACCGGGCCGGTTGCCTCGAATCTCCCCGATGACGTTGCCTTCCGCGTCCAGGTGCACATTCTGCACCCCGAGTGCCTTGAGCTCGTCGCGATAGACCGCCGCGCGGGCCGCCTCCTTGAAGGGTGGTGCGGGAATCTCGCAGAGTGAGACCTGCTTCGAGAGGGTCCACGCGTTGTCCGACTCGATGGCTTTGAGGGCCGCGACCACCGTAGGGTGTGCGGCCATCCTGTCGATCGAGGCTTCAAGTGGGGTAGCGCTCGCACGCGCGGAGGGAGTCCGCTGCGCACTGAGCAAGGCCGGAAGCCCCGAGAGTCCGATGAGCAGGATGAGGCTCTGGCGGGTGGGCGGCAGCGCTGCGCGCAGCGCTCCATGGGTGGCGGCGAATCGGAGGGAACGCATGTCGTCGGGACAGGTTCAGTACGCGATCGTGATGACATGCCCCGGCACGGCTCGTTCGCTGTGGTGAGCGGCGCGGCAGCGGTCCGTTGCAGTCATCGGAATGGTTACCATGCAACGTCGCGTGCTGTGAGGAACAAGGGAAGCCCGACGGGTCCCCTCTGCCGGGTCTTACAGACGAACGAGCGCGGTTGCCCAGCCTGCGGGGTCCTTGTCGCTCTGAAAAACGCGGTCGGGATCGACCACGAGTTCATCGCCGTCACGATGGATGGGCAGACGGTCCATGCTCCGCGTGGCACGCCCACTGATGAATGTGCCATCGGGTTGAAACCGGGATCCATGTTTGGGACAGCGAAACCCCGCATGCTCCGGCAAGGCCCTGAGTGCGGTGTTCTGGTGAGGACAGGGGAGTGCAAACGCATACACCTCCATCCCGGCTCGGCAGAGGATGATTTCGTTCTGCTCGTCGATGGCAACGCTGTCCTGCTGTGGTATCGGGTAGCGGAGGGGGCCGTCCGCTGGCCGCGCCGCGAGGGCTTCAAGTGTGTGCCAGGCGGTGGAAGATCCAGGACCGCCGAAGAGCCCATACGCCGCCAGTGTACCGGTAGTCTCGCGCAGAAAGTCTCGTCGGGAGGTACAGGCGATGCAGGCGGGATTCGGTGCGTCTGCGGACGCTGGGTCGGGAGGCTGGAATGCGAAAGCCATGGCCTGAGTCAGTTGCCGAGGAGCATGATCAACCAGCTTGTCGTGGCGACACCCATGGAAGCCAGGTTCACCGCGCGATGTTCGCGTCGTTTGGCTCCCGACTGTTCTGCTTCGTTGGCGAGCCGGGAGCCGGCGTACGCGAATCCTCCGCTGGCGGTCAGGAAGAGCGCACCATGCAGGATGCGTCGGGTTCGGCCGTTCGGGTCGTGGCGGCCTTCCCAGAGGTTCCAGGTGCCCGTGACGGCGTTGGCCCCAAAGAGCACGGCGCTTGAGGTCGCAGCTGCCGGATGGAGGTTGCGGGCCCACGCCGGGGCGTCCTTCCCGTCCTTGAAGAGCTGGTCACCTGAGACGTAGGAGGCCGCAAACACGGGGAGCATGGCCCAGCTCATGGCGCGGTGGATGCGCAAACGGGTGGCGTAACCGTCGGAGTACACCACCGCGCGTGGCCGCCGCCGAACGGTATCCTGTGAAGCCGGATCTCCGAGGGGCGCGAGAGCCACGGGGGTCACCCGCACCAGCGAAGCAGGCGCTCCTTGTGTGACGACCATCAACAATCCGGACGCAGGTGGAGTCGCCTGGGGGTCCTCCCGTCGGCCCTGCGGGGCACCTGCTGCGGTACTACTGTCCACGACCTGCGCGGCCAGCACCCGGGGAGGCATGAGTGACCCCGGCAACAATACCGCCAGGAGGGTCAGCAGGTGAACACGTGCGTGCATGAAATGCTCCTGAGGGGTGGAGATGCCACCGGCGGCGTTGGTGGGAAGACGTCTGAATCTACGTCGCGTTAGATTCGTCCCGACATGACCCACGGTTTCACCCCTTTGTCTCGATGACCCGGCGCCAACGCTGCGTGCGTTCGGTGCTGGTGTCGGTGATGGCCGCACTGGTGGCGGCGCTGCCATTGCGGATGTCGGCACAGCGGGCCACCCGCTGCGATGACGATGAGCGGGTGCGCGCCGTATCGTTTCGTGGCAGCCCTGCCTTCGATGATGTGACGCTGGCCACCAACATCCTGACGCACGAACCGGGTATCCTCGCTCGGCTGAAAAATCGTTTCGGCCTTGGTACCCTCCCGTGTCTCGATTCACTGGAGATGCGACGCGACGCGCTGCGCCTGGCGGTGCTGCATCGGCAGGCCGGATGGTTTCGCGCGGCGGTGACTGCGGAAGTGCAGCGGCGACGGGATGGGGTGCGAGTGCGGTTCCTCGTCGATCCGGGCCCGGAGGCGATCATCGATTCGGTGGCCGTATCCGGTCTCCCGCCCCACCCGTCGGAGACCAGTTCCTACGATCAGCGCTTGATGGCCCTCCGAGGGCGTCGATTTGATCGATCGATGGTGGATACCGCCGTCGTGGCGGTGCTCAGCCAGCTGCGCGATGTTGGGTTCGGGCGCGCGGGAACGCCCGAGATCCACGTCACCATCGACTCGCTCTCTGCTCGGGTTTCCCTGGCATTTGCCTTCACCGTGGGGTCACGCCTTCGCATCGGAGATGTTCGGGTCAACATCCAGCCAGCCAAGGACGGTGCTGCGCTCGGGGTCGATCCACAGGACGTCACGCGACTGATGGATATCGACGTGGGCGATCGCTTCAGCTCCACCGGACTGGTGGAGGCTCAGCGCGCGCTGTATCGGTCTGAGGCGTTTCGACTGGTCCTGCTGGACACGTTGACGATGCCTGGTGCCTCCGGCGACTCACTCATCGGACTCAATGTGTCCGTCGCAGAGGCGCAGACGCGCAGTGCCCGTGTGGGACTTGGCTGGGCCACGTTGGACTGCGTCCGGGCCCAGGGTCGCGTCGTGGATCGCGGATTTCTGGGCGTGGGGCGGCGTCTCGAGATTTCGGCGCGCGCCTCGAAGATCGGTGTGGGTGAGCCTGTCAATTTCGCTCCGGCCCTCTGTGCTCCCGCAGTGCGCCGCGACCCCTTCAGCGAACGCATCAACTACTACGTTGGCTCCACCCTTACCAACTCGCAGTTGTTCGGATTGCCGGTGGCGCCGACGCTGTCGGTGTATAGCGAGCGTCGGAGCGAACCGTTCGCATACCTGCGCAATACCGCGATAGGCGCCCTGGTCGAAGTGAGTCATCAATTCTCACGTCGGTACGCCAGCACCGTGGGCGTTCAATACGAGAACGGGAAGACCGATGTCGATGCGGTGATCTCCTGCACGCGGTTCGGTCAGTGCCAGCCCGAGGAGATCATTCTGTCCCGCCTCGGTCGGGGCATCGGAATTGCCAGTGCTTCCGCCGCGTATGATCGCACCAATGATGCGGTGAATCCCTCTCATGGGTGGCGTGTGCGCGGTGAGCAGCGCGCAGGGCTCACGACATCCGAGCTCGTGCCCACCTTGCGGTTCTATCGCAGTACCCTCGAAGGAGCGACCTTTCTGCGAGCGCTGCGTGGGGTCATCGGCCTGCGCGTTCAGGCCTCGGGAGTGTTCGCCCCAGGGGCAGATCTCGTGGATGGCACACCACTGCTCCCCCAGCAGGAACGCCTCTTTGTAGGGGGACAGAACTCGGTGCGCGGATTCCAGCAGAACCTGCTGGGGCCGGTGGTCTACGTGGTCTCGAAGGTCGACACGGTCCCGCTGCCCGACGGAGAGTTCGGCCTGGAGGTCCGGCAGGGCGGGAGCTTTGATCGTGCGGTGCCCCGTGGTGGGACCGCCATGCTCGTCGCCAACGTGGAGTATCGGCGCGGTTTCCGCTTTCTCGCCGAAGAGTTGCAGTTTGCGGCGTTTGTCGATGCCGGGGCGCTTTGGGAAACGCGCTCGCAGCGCTTTTCCTGGAAGGACATGCGCTATACGCCCGGCGTTGGTCTTCGGGTGGTGACCCCACTGGGGCCGTTTCGCATGGATGTGGGGTACCGACCGTATTCCACTACACTGGGGCGCGCGTTGTACATCACGTCGAATCCGCAGGAAGGCCAGGATCTGTTCTATTGCGCGAGCCCGCGCACCGATCCCAACGCGGACTATCTGGACGTGCTGTCGTGTCCGGCAACATTCCGGCCCTCCGGAGGACGCACCCTGCTCTCGCGCTTGGTCTTCCATTTCGGCCTGGGGCACGCGTTCTGATGACGCCAGGCGGGATGGCTTTTCGATCGGCCAGACACCGGCGCTTCTGGTGGGTTGCCGCACTCCTGCTCACGCTCGGTGCTGGGGGATTCACCACATATCTGGTCGTCACGCAGACGGCTGGCGGGCGTGCCTGGCTGGTGACGAAGGCGGTCGATGCCGCGAACGGCGTGTTTGATGGCCGGGGCGCATTGCGCGTGGGCGTGTTGCGTGAGCTCGGACCTCGGCGCATTGTCGCCGAACAGGTGGCGCTGGTGGACACTGCGGGCGTGCCGGTGGTGGCGGTCGAACGGTTGGAGGTCTCGCTGTCGTGGGGCGACCTCGCGCACAAGGCTGTTCTGCTGAAGGACGTGCACCTCGATGGCGTGGCGATGGATCTTCGGCAGGATGCGCCGGGGGTCGCGTGGAACATTGCGCATATCATCGCCGGCGATACCACCACTTCCACTCCGGGAGCGACGCCGGGATTCGGTGACGATGTCCGGATTGACGCATTGACCATTTCGCGTGCACAAATCACGACCGTGGCGCCCTGGGAGCCGCATCCGGTGTTTACGGGCGCTGCGCGCGACAGCGTCATCGCGGTGCGAGATAGCCTGCATGACCTCACGCCCGCGAGCGGTGGACGGTGGTTCGAACGCCGGGTGATTGCACTCGATCGGGTGAAGGCCCGCGACATTGTCGTGGTGGACGCGCAGCAGCGACCGGCCTCCCTGCAACTCGACTCGCTGCGTGGCACGATATCCGATCCACCAGTGCCAGTGCGGCAGGCAGAGGGGCGAATCACGTGGACCTCGGACTCGCTCACGCTCAATCTCACCCATGTCGCTCTTCCCGCCTCGGTTGGGAGCGCCGTCGGGACGGTGGCGTGGTATCAGCCCGGAGCGGTACGGTTTGATGTCCAGGTGAAAGCCGATGCCGGGCTTTCCGATCTCACCTGGGTCTGGGACGTGCTCCCGCAGGAAGGACGCGGGAAGGCGGATGTGCGCATGCGCACGCTCGAAGACCCCGACGATATGGAGTTCGCGCTTGGCAGCCTGGATGTGCAGTCTGGCGGATCGCGCGTGCAGGGTGGGGTTGCCATCACGGTACGACCGGCGGACCTGCTGCTCCACAAGGTCGAGTTGGCCTTCACGCCACTGCGTAGCGAACTCCTGCGCCGTATCAGCTATGGCGCGTTGCCCCCGGCGATTCGCGGCCGGATGACCGGGCAGCTCGTCGCTGGTGTTGGCGGTCCGTTATCCGCCTTCCGGATCGATCGGTTGGATGCGCGATTCTTCGACGAGGGTTTATCGGGACCTGGTCTCGATGCGCCGGTTTCGAGTCTGACGCTGCATGGCACGGTCGGTCTTGGTGCGAAGCCCAGCGCGTCGGACATGACCGTGAGTGCACTGCGAGTGGATCTGCGCTCCGTCCGCCCACTACTGTCGGATGCTCCTCCGGTGGATGGGATCCTCTCCGGTGCGCTGACGATACGTGCAGCGGATATGACCCGTGCCGAGCTTCCGGACGTAGCGCTCGTGTGGACGGATTCAGAAAATCATGTCTCGTCACTGCGTGGAGAGATGTCGGTACGCCACGATCGGGATGACTGGGAGTTCAATACTCGTCTGGCGCTGGAGCCGATCGCGATGCGGGCACTCGCGCGTATCGACACCACCATCGGTTTGCAGTCCCGAGTGGCTGGATACGTGAGCGCCCACGGCCGACTCTCGTCGTTGGAATGGCGAGGCGATCTGGCGGCACTCGCCGATGGCGATTCGGTTCCGATGCTGGGCGATCCGCGGGAAGAAATTTCAGGCGGCCTGGGGAATGCGTGGCCGTCGGCCGTGTCGCTTGCGGGGACCGCATCCATAGGCAAGAAGACGTGGCAGGCGACGGCGGCCGGGTCGCTCACCGCCTTCGATGTGCGACGCTGGTTTGGGCGGAGCGACATGCCCACGACTGCCTTGAGCGGGCAGATCCGTCTGGCGGCGCAGGGGAAACTCGACACCGTTCAGGTTTCCTCCTCGAGTGATACCGCCGCGGCGCGAGCGCTCACGGGGGAGGTCGTCGTCAACCTCAGGCAGGCACAGCGTGACGATCATCCGGCGCTGGATCTCAACGCCAGTCTTGCGCTCGATGCGCAGCGGTTTCGTGTGGACTCCGCATTGGCCCATTTCGGTGGTCTGACGCTCGAGGCCCGAGGGAGTTTGGGCCGCGATACCGGCCAGAGCGACACGCTTGAAGTGTCGGCACGGAGTGACTCGCTGGATGCCGCGCGTCCGGAGCTGACCAGATTGGCGACCATGCTGCAGCCGTTGGATTCGGCGTCGGCTGGCACGCTGCGGACGCTTGCGGCGGATACCCTGCAGGGGGATCTGTCCCTCTCGGGATATCTCATCGGGAGTCTCCATGATGCCGATGCCATTATGGCGCTTGGAGGGCGCGCCCTGCAGGTTGGTGCCATCCGGGTAGGGCGTCTCTTCGGATCCGCGCGTGCTGAACATGTGTTCACGCGTCCGACCTTCGAAGGCACGGCGACAATGGACGAAGTCACCGGCGTCGGGGCAGTACGCATTCAGAATGTCACCACCCGGGTAACAGACGCGAGCCCCGACAGCGGCCGTCTGGTGCTCGACGTGGGCACCGAGACCGACGCACAGCTCGTGGCGCGCGGATCCTACCGGTTGGACAGCGCGTCCACGACCATCGCATTGGACTCCCTCCGTCTGTCATACGACGAGGTGGTGTGGCATTCCCAGCAACCCATTGAAATGGCTGTGGATTCGGCAGGTGCGCGGCTGCAACCGGTGGAGATGCGATCCAGTATCGGTGGCGTCCTGGCCGTGGCGGCCGATATCCCGACACGTGGCCGCGTGCAGGGGCAGGTTCGTCTGGAGAACTTTCCTGTCGGCGAGGTGGCAACGCTGCTTACCGGGGCCAGACTGATCGAGGGAACGCTATCGGGCCGTGGGGAGCTTGCAGGCACGCGTGAGGCGCCGGAATTGTCGTGGCAGGTCACGGGGGATTCGCTGGGCGTGAGCGGGTATCGGCTGCCAGCCATCGTCTCCCACGGCGCCTACGCCGATCAGCGTCTCGTCGTGAATGCGGTGTTGGAGGACTCGCTCGGTGGTGCGCTGCGCGCGGAGGGACGGATTCCCATCGATCTGCGGTTTGCTTCCGTGGAGAAGCGGCTGCTCAGCGAAACGGTGGAGGGCGCGCTCATTGCCGACTCGCTCCGTGTCGAGGCCCTGCCGGTGCGCGTGGAGGGCATAAGCCGGCCGCGCGGGGTGTTGACGGGACGCCTGTCGCTTGGTGGAACGTTCGAGCATCCCGCCGCTACGGGTACGATGGTGCTCGATGGGGCTGGCGCGAGTTTCACGGACCTCGGCATCACGCCGTCGGAGGGACGGGTCGTTGTGCGCGCCAGCGCGGATTCGGTCATTCTCGAATCCCTGCGTCTACGCAGTGGCCGGTCGGCGGGGGATACCCTGTCGGCCCGCGGTGTGCTCCTGCTGCCCACCAATGCGCCTGCGGCGGTCGACCTGCAATTTTCCGCGAACAGCTTTGAGGTCTCGCACCAACGTGACGGGACCGATCTCGAAATTGGTGGTGCGGTGCGCGTGCAGGGGCCGCTGTCGCGCCCGACCGTCAGCGGCGGCTTGATGGTGCCACGGGCCAACATTGTCGTCGATCCGTTGGGCGAACGTGTTGCGTTGGATCTTTCCTCGAAAGCCGCGCGTGAGCTGCTCGGTGCCGAGGAGGTGCCGGTTGCGGAGTCTGCGGCGCAGTCATTCTCGGCACTGGGATCGATCATCGCGGTGGAGAATGCCCGGGTGAGTCTCGGGGAGGATGTCTGGGTGCAGACCCCTGAAGCCCGCGTGAAGCTGGGCGGTGGGTTATCGGTGGCGATGAATGCCGAACAGCTCGTCCTCGATGGCGCGATCACCGCGAATCGCGGGCAGTACCGATTGGAACTCGGTCCGGTATTCCGCGGCTTCACGATCGATTCCGGAAGCGTGCGGTTCTATCCGAATCCGGAGCTCTCACCCACGTTGGATATCAATGCCACAAATACCGTGCGGGTGACGGGCGGTGGTGAGGTCCCTATCAAGCTGCATATCGGGGGCAACTACGAGCAACCTGCGTTGACCCTGTCGAGTACGGATCCGCTGTATTCCTCGGCGCCGGAATCGGAGATCATTTCGCTACTCATCTTCGGGGCGCCGACCTTTGCCCTGGATGGACAGAGTCAGAGCACCGTGCAGGCTGTAACCGGCCTTCTGCTCCCCTCGGTGGGGGGGGCGGTGGAAGGGGCCCTGCAGCGCATTCTCCCTGGCAATTTCAACACGGTTCAGGTGAGCACGACGGGCAATGAATCGCAGGCGTCCCTGTCACCGACCTCCCTGTTCGACAACCTGAACCTGAGCATTTCGGCGGGCAAGCAGATTGGCGACCGCACGTATCTGCGTCTCAATACGGGAATGTGTCGCGGGAGCTCGCAGGTCACGCGCGGTGCCGAATTCTGGTATGGCATCGCGGTGGAGTTCAGGCTAACCCCGAGTTGGCTGGGGCAATTGGGCGTGGATCC
>CAZPJX010000079.1:0-12972 GCA_964586985.1 uncultured Gemmatimonas sp.
CAGCGCTGCAATCGATTTCTTTGACCAGATCCCCATCAGAGCGGTTTGGTCTGGGTGGAGCGCACCGCAGGATGGAGCGCGGCACGCAAGGGGACAACACGGAACTGCCGTACGGACCCTCTGTGCGGGCCCCCTGCCGCAAAAACGGCAGATCGCCCGTGGCCGCTAATGTGCCCACGGGCGATCATTTCTGACAGTACCCCCCCGAAAGAACACGTCAGAGCGAGTAATTCGGCGCTTCCCGGGTAATGGTGATGTCGTGCGGATGGGACTCGCGGAGACCGGCCGAGGTGATACGCACAAACTCCGCCTCGGTTCGCAGGATCTCGATGGTTCCGCAGCCCACATAGCCCATGCCGCTGCGCAGGCCGCCCACCATCTGGAACAGCACGTCGCCCACCGGGCCCTTGTACGGCACCCGTCCCTCGATGCCCTCGGGCACGAGCTTCTTGGGTGACATCTCCCCTTCCTGGAAATAGCGATCCGCCGATCCGTCCTGCATGGCCGACAGCGAACCCATGCCGCGGATCATCTTGAAGCGGCGTCCCTCAAGGAGGAAGGATTCACCGGGGCTCTCCTCGGTGCCTGCCAGCATGGATCCCATCATCACGCTGGAGGCTCCCGCCGCCAGGGCCTTCACGATGTCCCCCGAGTACTTGATTCCACCGTCCGCAATCACCGGCACATCACCGGCGCCCTCTACCGCATCCATCACGGCGGTGAGCTGCGGTACACCAACGCCCGTCACCACACGGGTGGTGCAGATCGAGCCGGGTCCGACACCTACCTTCACGGCATCGACGCCGAGGGCCACCAGGGCCGCCGCGCCCGCCCGACTGGCCACATTGCCAGCCACCAACTGAACATCCGGAAACGCCTCGCGCACCCGTGCGGTGGCCTGAAGCACCCCCTCGCTATGCCCGTGCGCCGTGTCGATGATCAGTACGTCGACACCAGCCTGCACCAGCGCACGGCCACGGTCGAGGTAGTCCCCACCTGCGCCGATCGCCGCAGCCACCCGCAGGCGCCCGTGCTGATCCTTGTTGGCATCCGGATACTGACGGCGCTTGTGGATGTCCTTCACCGTGATCAGTCCCTTCAGCATCCCTGCGTCATCGACGACAGGCAGCTTCTCGATGCGGTGCTTGCCCAGAACGCGTTCCGCCTCATCGAGCGTCGTGCCGACGGGCGCCGTCACGAGCCCCTCCGAGGTCATCACCTCGCGCAGCGGTCGATCGAGATCCCGTTCGAACTGCAGGTCGCGGTTGGTGAGGATACCAACCAGCGTTCCTCCCCCCTCAACAATGGGCACTCCCGAAATCTTGAATCGCATCATCAGCACCACCGCTTCCCGAAGCGAGGCTGACGGGGAGAGCGTGATGGGATTGAGGATCATCCCGCTCTCACTGCGTTTCACCCGGTCCACCTCGGCCGCCTGCCGATCGATGGACATGTTCTTGTGCAACACGCCGATGCCCCCGTAGCGGGCCATCGCGATGGCCATTTCGCTCTCGGTGACCGTGTCCATCGCGGCCGATGCCAGCGGCACATTGAGCGCAATGCCGCGCGTGAAGCGCGAGGTGAGCGTGACGTCGCGGGGGTGTGTACGCGAGTGGCGCGGGGCAAGCAGGACGTCGTCGAAGGTGAGCGAGACGTCCTCACGAATACGCGCGGAGCCCCGTGAGGGGCGATCTGTCGAGGGTGCCATTATGAAGAGTAGACGGCACCCGACAGTGAATCAACTGCGACCGGCGATCCGGCGCAGACGTCGGCGCAGGCGGAGCGGCAGGAAGAAGCCCGCCGCCGCAACCACGCGCGCCAGGTTCAGATTATCGAGTTCATCCGGGTTCCCCCGCCAGTGGTCGAGCAACACCTCGCTGCCGGCCCGTTCCATCAACCGCTGGAGGGCGAGGATCAGCAGGAAGACATCGTCCACCTGCCCCAGGAAGGGAATGACATCGGGAATGAAGTCGAGAGGGGAGACGAGGTAGGCCGCGGCGGCGATGACCATGAAGCGATCGACGGCAGAGACCCGGCGATCCCCTATCAGTCCGACGAGCAGTCTGAGGTACGACGGGAGCTGCCGGATGGCCTGCAGGACGGACTTCTTGAGCCCCCGCTCAGGGGACCGGCGGCGGGGTGCTTCGTATTCGTTCATCGTTCAGTGCTGGCGAGTATCCGCGGTGGATGCCGAGGGCGCTGGTGGCGTTGCAGGAGGCGTCACAGGACCCACCGTGTCGGGGGCCGGTGCCGGTGGCGGTGTGGCCACTGGGGCCGTTCCAGGCGCGGTTGCCGGGGAAGCTCCTGATGCGGCTCCGGGCGCAGCGCCAGACGGAGACGCACCGATCTGGTCGGCCGCGGTCTTCGCGGCTGCGACGACATCGGTTGCCACCGTCTTTGTCGTCTGCGCGACGTTGTTGAGGACCCCAACGGCCTTGTTGAGGAAGCCCATCGCCTCGGAGACGGTGCCAACGGCCAGGCCACCCGCCCGCAGCGTGTCCTCCACGCCATCGGTGAATCGCTGGAAGACATTGGCCACCGGCGCCGGGCGCTCGCCGTAGCGGGTCTCCAGGAACTCCACGTAATCGAGCACCTGATAGAGGCGCTCGTCGTTGAGTGTGTCGAGCTTTCGATTGATGCGGTCGCGGACGTATGGATTCATGGGTTTCCTCCTGGCCCGCCTTACGCGGTCAGCCGCGCCAACGTTTCCGTTCGCCGCGGGCGTCGATATGGCAATATGGCGTGGCATACCGCGGACTGCTGTACACACCCAGCCCACCGGCCAGTTCCGGGTGGAGCCGCTCCACCCAATCCACGGCCTGTTCCACACGATAGGCATCAAAAATGGTCAGTCGGCCATCGCCGTCGGCGTCGATGGCGACATCGGCCGCATCACCGTAGAGGTGCCGCGAATCGCGCGCAGAGCCTTCCACGCCGGCATTGTGCAGTGGCGTACGGAACCCGCTGTGCACCTCGAGCGAGAAATCCATACCATCCTCGCCTCGCCGCCGCGCGAGCTCGCGCAGGACCAGCTCGATCTTGTCGAGGACCCGGGGGTCGACTGCGACATAGCGAGGCCAGATGGTCTGCCGATCATGCGTCACGAAATCGCGCACCTTGAGATGGCGTGTGAGCGGCAGGTCGAGATGCTCCTCGCGCACCTCGGCAAACCCGTCGGGCCGCTCACCCTGCTCGTCACGCGACCATTCGGCCGGATAGCGCCCGATCTGATATCCATTGAGCGTGCTGCCCAATTTCAATTCAAACGGGACCAGCACGGCCAGGCGAGGCTCGGAGAGACGCTGTGTGACACCGGCGCGAGTCACGGCCAACTCATAGAACCCGGCAGTGAGTGGTGCCAGCAGCGTATCGCTATCGAGCGGACGAGCGACGTCTCCCGCCTGATTGCTGCCCACCTCCACCCACTGGTAGGTGAAACCCAGTGCATCACCATTCACGCGCAACGGGAAGGCAACCCGCTCGCCCGCGCGGACGAACTGCATGCGCACATCCCCACTGAGGCCCTTCACATCCGCCGTGGCTTCCACGCGCGGCACGCGCCGCGCCGCACTCTCTGCCGCGGAGTCCGCCATCAGTTCAGCCGGCGGCTGATACGCAATGGCCGCCGCGATCGCGCCAAGACCACTCAGTACCAGTGCTGTGCGACGGCGGATCACCACTGCCCCCATCGGGCTCGCTTGCCGCGCACATCGATATGCACGAACGGCCCATGCGCATTCGTGGCCGCGTACACCCCGATGCCGCCCACCAGTCCGGGATGCGCCTGCTCGACCCGCTCAGCCGCCTTGGCTAGCACCTGCGCGTCACGCGTGTTCACGTGCCCGTCGCCATTGAGATCGCTCATCCAATCGCGTGCGCCATTGACGACAAAGACGTCGGCCGCATCACCGTACTGGTGCCGACTGTCCTGCACCCTGCCACCGGCGCCTACGCCCTGGTCGTTGTACTGCGGCGTCCGAAAACCCGACATGACGCGCAGTCGCTGGGCGGGAATGCCCATCGCCTGCAACTCCGCCATCACCAGCTCGAGCTTGTCGACCAGCGACTCCTGCAGCACGAGATACTTGGGCCACACGCTGGCCTGATCGTGCGTCAGGAAGTCCCGCAGCCGAAAATGCTCAGAGATGGGGGTGTCCTGATTGCCCAGCGTGACTTCAAGGAAGCCTTCGGGGTTTCCGTTGGTGCCGGCGCGCGCGCTGCGTCGCTCGGCGGGAAAGAACCCGATGCGATACGTGCCAATGCGGCCCTTCACCTTATCGGCAAAGGGGCGCATGGTGATGAAATGGAAGGGTGCCGCGCCGTTACCCGAGTCGGGCGTAGAGTAGACCCCTGCCCGCGTGGCCGCACTGTCACCGAAGAGTTCGCGCAGGATCGGCACGGAGGCCGAGTGGGTCGGCGCAAGGAATCGCGCGCGCAACTTTCGACTGCGTCCGCGCAGCGAGTCGAGCAGCGACCCGGGTGCGGCACCGGCCCGCGTGGTGGCTGGCACTGTCGAAGGCCCAGCGACCGACCCAGCGGCTCGGCCGGTGGCGGGCGCCAATGCCGACGTCACGCGCCCTGGGCGCGCAAACGCCACGAGCGTCAGGCACACACCGATGACCAGCGTTGCCCGAAGGCGACGCAGCTGTCGGTGCTGCGTGAGGTGACGGGGGATGGGATCTATGGACAGCACGGTAGACGCACGAGAAATGCACGAAGAGCCGGGAAACGCCCGTTGCCCGGGGATACTCGGGAAGGACGATCGAACGGCATCCGGGAAATATAAACCGCCCGGGATCTGACCCCACCTGGCGTCAGTAGATGTACACGGGGGTTCCGACGGAAACCTGATTGTACAGGGTTTCGATGTCTTCGTTCCGTAGTCGCACACAGCCGTGGCTCACCGCCTGGCCAACCGACTTCGGATTGTTGGTGCCGTGTAGCGCATAGCCGTCGCCGAGGTAGAGTCGCCGGGTCCCCAGCACATCGGGGTATTTGCGCTGGTTCGTTCCAAATGGTGGAATCACAATCCTGCCGTCCGCCACGATCTCCCGTCCATCGCTTGCGGAGAGCGGCCTGGCGACCCCATCCGCCCCCAGGCGAACAACGTCATTTCCCTGCACGGTGATGCTGGAACCATCCCGCAACCGTATTGGCACCCCACGCACAAGCTGGACCAGCCCGAGCCCGCGTTTCGACGCCTGTTCCTGATAGTGCCAGTCGGGCGGGATCCAGGCGGGCGCCGAATCCCGGCGCTGCACCACCAGACGCCCTCTGGGCGTCTCGAAGCGCATGACCCTGGTGCTGCCCCTCACCACCATCTGTCGGCCCGAACCTGTGGCGACGGGTGCGGTGAAGAGCACCTGATTGCCCTGCTTGTACCAGACCCGCCGGTCCGCGATGGACACAACGATGTATGGTGCGCCAGCCTCTGCCGGCGCCGGGGCACGCGCGGCGAGCTCCGTCCTGAGACTATCGGCACCCGCTCCGGCCAGCAGGATCGCCTCCTCGATACGTTCGGAGTTGTCGTTGTACACCATGCGGGCAACATCCCGTTCGAATCGGTCGCGGAGCGTCCCGATGGCCAGCCAGACCGTCAGGGCCAGGAGCGCCAGGAGCAGCGCGTAGAGCCACCGGGCGCGAATTCGAAAGGATCGTCCCATGACTAGAAGAAATAGACCCGGGTACCGGTGGTCAGATTCTCCCGGATGGCCGCGAGATCCTTCGCGGACACCCGCACAGCGCCCGGCATCACATAACTGCTGTCGGCGAGTGGGCCCTGTTTCGGCAGGGCATAGATGAGGACCCCGCCGGTGGTCACGATGGCGTTCGGCCCTGTCCACCCGCTGTCCGCGCGCGCTGGAGGCAGGGGGATGTTCCGATCCGCCCACAGCCGGGCCGGAAGCTCATAGCGGTCGGCGGGGCCCAGCAGGTGCTCCACCAGCCGCATGCCCCGTGGCACCGCCATATGCAGCGTGTCCGGTGGCAGTCCGACCCGGCGCTCCGGGCCGAATTCGGCGGGCATGCTGCGCAGTCGCGCGGTGCCCCGATCCAGGGCGACGAAGGCAGAGTCGGTATTGACCGCCAGATGCAGCGCCTCATCACCCTCCGCCTGGCGCCGCAGGAGTTCCACCAGCAGGGCGTTGCGGTTGGCATCGGCCTGCACGATGGCGTCGGCGCGCTGTCGCTCCAGCTCGGTCATGCCGGCACGCAGACGCGCGGTCTCCTCCCGATAGCGGGAGCGACGCTGCAACAGGATCCCATCCAGCAGGGCGAGGGTAAGCAGCACCAGGATCAGCACGACACGCCGGGGCCGGACACGCATGGAGAGCAGGGATCCTCTGAATGGTTGAAGGTCGTTGCAGTAGATTCCGCGCACGACGTACCCAAGCTTACCCCGGAGACCCATGTCTGCACGACCGCAGCGGGCAGTTGCCCTGATCATTCTGGACGGATGGGGATATCGCGAAGCGCGTGAGGCAAACGCCATCCTCCTCGCGAATACCCCGAACTGGAACCGCATCTGGTCGCATGCCTCCCGGACGCTGCTGACCGCATCCGGGAGGGCCGTAGGGCTTCCCGACGGGCAGATGGGCAACAGCGAAGTGGGCCACCTCAATCTGGGTGCGGGCCGCGTGGTCATGCAGGACCTCGTCCGCATTGGAGCGGCCATCGAGGACGGCAGTTTCCAGCAGACGGCGGCGCTGCGGGACGCCTGCGCCGTCGCAAAGCAGCGTGGCAGCACCCTGCACCTGCTGGGGCTGCTGGGCAACGGCGGTGTGCACGCGCACGATGATCATCTGCTGGCGATGGTGGACCTGGCCCATCGGGAAGGTGTGCCGCGCACGGTGATCCACACCCTGCTCGATGGCCGCGACACGCCGCCATCGAGCGCACGGGGTTTCCTGCCTGCCCTGCTCGAACGTGTCGCGGGTCGTGCCCTGCTGGCGTCGGTGAGCGGGCGGTACTACGGGATGGATCGCGACAACCGGTGGGAACGCACGGGGCTCTGGTATCACGCGGCGGTGAATGGCGACGCGCCGGTTGAGACCGACGCCATGGCCGCGCTCGAGCGGGCCTACGCTTCCGGCACCACCGACGAGTTCGTGCGTCCCTGGGTGATGGCCGGCTCTGACGGCCGAGCCCTGGCCCCCATGCGCGATGGTGATGTGCTGGTATGCACGAACTTCCGAAGTGATCGCATGCGGCAGGCGCTGCGGGCGCTCACGCAGCCGGGCTTTACCGGCTTCGACACCGGCCCACGCCCCGCGCTGCACATTGCAACCATGAGCAGCTACGACGACGCCTTTCCGTTTCCCGTCGCGTTTCCACCGCAGTCGATGCACAATCTGATTGGCGAGGTCGTCGCCAACGCCGGACTGGCGCAACTGCGTACGGCGGAAACCGAGAAGTATCCGCACGTCACGTTCTTCTTCAACGGCGGACGCGACGAGCCCTTTGCCGGTGAGGATCGGCATCTGGTGCCGAGTCCCAAGGTGGCCACCTACGACCTGCAGCCGGAGATGAGCGCGCCTGGCGTGTGCGACATTCTCTGCGAGGCGCTTGCGAACCGCACTCACGATTTCATGCTGTGCAATTTCGCCAACACCGACATGGTGGGGCACACCGGTTCGCTGCCAGCGGCCATCAAGGCCGTGGAGACCGTGGACGCCTGTCTGGGTCGCATTCTGGACGCGGCGCACACCGGCGGCGCGCGCCTCATCATCACGGCCGACCACGGCAACGCGGATGTGATGATCGATGCCGCTACCGGGCAGCCGCATACGGCGCACACCACCAACCCGGTCCCGCTGGTCGTACTCGACCCCGACGAGACCGCGACACTTCGGGATGGTGGGGCTCTCTGTGACGTCGGCCCCACCGCACTCGCCCTGCTGGGCCTTCCGCTTCCTCCAGAAATCACCGGACGCGATCTGCGTGTCCGCACTTCCGATCGAGCTCATTCGTGATGCGTGCGCCTTCCTCCCGCTGGACCTCCCGCCATTCCGCCGTCGCTGCCTTTCTCTTCACCCTCGGCGTGCCCGCCGCGGCCGCGGCGCAGGTCGGTCATACGCCGCAGCGTAGCCCCTATGAGGATTTCCAGATCGGCCAGACGGTTTCCATCATGGCCGGCTGGCTGTCGGTCCGGCCCGACCCAGCAGGCGTCGCGCCGAAGTCAGCGGCCTTTGGACAGCTCCGCTACGATCTCGGGATTGGCGGTCCGGCCTCGCTGTTCGTGCGGTATGCACTCGCCCCCACCGAGCGGACGGTGCTGCTGCCCTCGAACCCCCGCGCAACGCGGGTGATGGGGACCCAGTCGGCGACGACGCACCTGGTGGATCTGGGTTTCGATGTGTCGCTGACCGGCCGGAAGACCTGGCATCATCTCATGCCCTCGCTGAACTCGGGCATCGGCATTATCAGTGACTTTGCCGCAGCCGATACCGGTTTCTACCGCTTCGGGACCAAGTTTGCCTTCAGCCTCGGTGGGAGCCTGCGCTATCTGCCGCGACGGGGGCCGCAGATCCGCGTGGATCTCACGCACGCATTCTGGAAGTACCAGTTTCCCGACAACTATTTCGTGAAGGCGTCCGACACCACTTCGGTGCTGACCAATACGCGGCAGCGTTCCGCCTGGCGCCGCAATCTTGGCGTCAGCGCTGGCGTGTCCATCCCCGTCTTCCGCTAATCACCCTCGCTCCGGCCGCCCCGATGCCTCGCACATCGCTCACTCGGCGCGTGGTGTTCGCGGCCGCGCACCGGTATCGTCGACCCGACTGGAGTGACCAGGAGAACGCCGACGTGTTCGGCGCCTGCGCGCACCCGCACTATCACGGGCACACCTACACCTGCGATGTCACCGTGGCCGGCCCCGTGGACGAGGAAACCGGATTCGTCGTGGACCTGGGCTTTCTGGACCGCGTGCTGCAGCGGGAAGTACGGGAGCGTTTCGATCACCGGAACATCAATCTGGATGTTCCCGAGTTTGCGGAGGGCGCGCGTATTCCCACGGGAGAGAATCTGGCGCGATTCATTTGCGAACGGGTGCAGGCTGCGCTGGCGCACACCAGTGCGCGCGTCGTGCGCGTGCATCTGGCAGAGGATGCAACCCTGAGCAGCACCTACGAGGTGGATGCATGATGACGGCACGGTCCTGGGCACTGCTCCTGGTAGCGGGCGTTGTCACAGCCACAGGCTGCGCTTCCCGTCCGGCGGGCGCACCTCCCCTGCCCCCGCATCAGCCCGAGCCGGTCGCGCCGGAAATGATTCCGGTGGTGCTACCCATGGCCACCATCGCCATGCCCGGGACACGCGACACGCTGCAATACCTCGTGGACTCCGTGCTCGCCGCACCCATGTGGCGCAATGCCCGCTGGGGCATTCTTCTCGTGGATCCGGCGCGGGGTGACACGATTCTCTCGCACGATGCCGATCGGCTGTTCATGCCTGCGTCGAACCAGAAACTGCTCACGGCTGCCATCGCACTCCAGCAACTCGGTCCCGATTTCCGCTGGCGCACCCCCGTGCTGCTCCATGGCACACAGCGGGGATCGACCTTCCATGGCGATCTGCTGGTACAGGGCAGCGCCGATCCGAGCATCAGCGATGCCCTGCGCGGTGGACGCGCCGCGAGCGCCTTCGACCCCGTCATCGACGCGCTGCGCGCACGTGGCATTACACGCATCACGGGCCGCGTGCTACCCTGGGGCGATGCCCTGCCGGGATTCACGACAGGGTTTGGTTGGGCCTGGGACGATTTCGATGCGAGCTACAGCGCTGCCGTAGACGAATTGATGTACAACGAGGGCGAGCTTCATCTCCGGATCAAGGCGGGAGCGAAGGTGGGAAGGAGAGTCTCCGTGCAACGCGCCCCTACAGAGAAGTATCCGCCTCTGCGCATCGAGGCGGTTACGCGCGACAGCGTGGCACCGACGCCGAACGCACCGCGTCCGGCGCCGTTGTCGGTAGCATACGACAGCGTTGGCCAGACCGTGGTGGTCTCCGGCAGCCTCCCGCTGGGTGACAGTACGCGCGTGACCATCGCCTATCGTCACCCTGGAGATGCCTTCGTGGCAGCGCTCCAGGAGGCGCTCTCCGCTCATCGCATAGCCCTGCGCGGTGCGCTCATCAGGCATCCAGCCGAGCGGCAGCGCCTCGACACGCTCACCACGATCGAGAGCGTACCGTTTGCCGATGTGCTGCGGCGCATGCAGAAGCCGTCGCAGAACCAGATCGCCGAACTGCTCTTCAGAACCTCGGGATATGTCGCCAGCGGCCACGGTTCGGTGGACAGTGCGCGGGCCGTGGGCGCACGGACGCTGGCCGGATGGGGGATCACCACGCAGGATGTCGCGTATCGCGATGGGAGTGGGCTTTCGCGGCACGATTATCTCACGCCACGCGCGGTGGTGCGGGTACTCGATGCCATGCATCGCTCTCCCTGGTTCGATCTCTTCCGTGAGGCCCTGCCCCTGGCCGGTGTCGATGGGACGATAGCCAATCGCATGAAGGGAACGCCCGCACAAGGCAATGCACATGCCAAGACCGGTACGCTCGACAAGGCCCGCTCCCTCTCGGGGTACGTGACCAGCCGTGACGGACGGCTGCTCTTCTTTTCACTGTTGTGCAACAACTTCTCGGTGCCCACCCGTGAGGTGGAGCGCGTGCAGGATCTTCTCGTGAGTACGATGGCGGGCGGTACGTTTCCGGAACTGTCAACGCGATGACGGCAGGGACCGGCGAGCGCGCGTCGGGAGACCATCTGCCCTACGCGGACGCACTCGCGAGCCTGCTTGCGTCGTGCACCCATCGGGTCACACCCGCGATCACGGTACCCCTGGCCGACGCTCCCGGACACGCACTGGCGGCACCGGTAGCGAGCCCGATCGCGCTGCCTCCGTGGGACAACGCCGGCATGGATGGCTATGCGGTCCAGCGGCGTGGCGTGATCGGCGCTGGCGTCGAGTCGCCACGGAGCCTCAGGGTCATCGGAACCAGTGTCGCAGGCAGCGACCCGGCGCATCTGCCAGCACTCACTGCGGGAACCGCAGTGCGCATCATGACGGGTGCACCCATACCGCCGGGCGCAGATGCGGTCATCCGCGTCGAGGACACCGCGGTCGCACGCGATGAGCACGGCGACGAGTGCGTTCGCGTTCGGCATGACCGTGACGCCACTCTGCTCCTGCACATCAGGGCTCGCGGTGAGGACGTCATACCTGGTATGGAGGTCTTCTCCGCCGGAACAACCGTGCGCAGCGCGCATGTGGGGCTGCTGGCCTCGATCGGCTGCGCCCAGGTCCCGGTGCACCGGGCACCGCGTGTCACGGTACTCTCGAGTGGCGATGAACTGGTGACGCTCGAAGGCTTCGATGAGGTGCTGGCGGGCCGGCGCATCGTGTCGTCGAGCAGCTATGCCTTGCCGGCCCTGCTGCGGAGCGCCGGCGCCACGGTCACGATGGCGCCGCTCGTCCCGGACACGCTGGAGGCCATGACTGCAGCGATGGACGGCGCACTCTCGGCGGGCTGTGATCTCCTCGTCACCACCGGTGGCGTGTCGGTGGGCGAGTACGACTTCACGCGCGACGCGCTGAAGGCATTGGGCGGTACGCAGCGATTCTGGCGTGCGCGTATTCGTCCTGGTGGCCCGATAGGTACGGGCATGCTACGGAGCGTGCCCTGGATAGGCTTGCCCGGCAACCCGGTTTCGACGCTGGTCACGGCGATACTGTTCGCCTGGCCGCTCCTGCGGCAACTCGGAGGTCATGGCCGTGTGCATCACCTGCCACTCTCCGTGCGTGCCACCGAAGGCCTCGAGACACCGGCGCCGCTTACCTACTTCCTGCGTGCGCGACTGGCGCTCGCCGCCGATGGCGTCCTGGAGGCGACGACGACGGGTGCTCAGGGTTCACATCTGCAGCGCAGCATGGCGTTCGCAGATGCGCTGATCGAAGTTCCGGAAGCCATGCGCCGCGTGGAGCCCGGTACGATGCTGCGCGCCCTGGCGATTCCCGACGGACCCCTGACCATGACGGCGTGACCGACCCGAAGTTCTCTGCGCTCGATCCCGCAGCTCAGGCGCTCGCTGCGCTGCACGGTGAAGCGCTCGATGCCGCACTGGCCCGCCGCTTCACGCTGACCAATGTCGACATCGCTGTCGGCACCGAGCCTTATGCCCGGAGCTTCCAACTCATCAAGCCCGCGAACGCCGACCACTTGATCAGCGAAGCCGACTACGTGCACGATGAACGGCTTCCCTATTGGGCGGACCTCTGGCCCTCCGCCCGTGTGCTTGCGGGTGCGCTGCTTGCGGAGTCGGGCGAGGGACGTAGCCTGCTTGAACTCGGGTGTGGGCTGGGCCTGGATACGGTGGCTGCCATGGCCGCGGGTTTCAGCGTCACGAGTACCGACTACTACGAGGACGCGCTGCATGTCGCGCGCAGCAATGCCCGCCGCAATCTCGGAACGGAGCCTCAGGTGCGCATGGTGAACTGGCGTCACTGGCCAGATGATCTCGGCCATTTCGATGTCGTGGTGGCCGCCGACGTGCTCTACGAGAAGGAGTACGCCACGCTGGTTGCCGACTGCCTCGCGCGCGCGCTCCACCATGACGGCGTCGCGCTGGTGGCCGATCCGGGGCGTCTGGCCCTGCCGGCCTTTCGCGACCATCTACCCCGCGTGGGTCTCGGCATCACGCACACCACAACCACACCCTTCGAGGACGGGGTGGTAAGGCAGCAAGTGCAGATCATGCACATCCGCAAGGTGTAATCCCCCTGCACGGCGTGCTGCCTACCACCCGGTGGGCCGGCTCCGTCAGGCGATGTTCATCCGTACCTGACGAAGCCCCGCTACTTCCGACTCAGGCAGACCCAGCCGTCTCGATGAGCTTCGACGCCACGATCTCGGAGATATCGAGCACCGGCACGTCCTTGCCGGTACTGGCCACACCGTCGTTGATCATCGTCATGC
>CAZPJX010000080.1:0-12884 GCA_964586985.1 uncultured Gemmatimonas sp.
CGACGTGAGGAAGAAGCGCACGCCCTCCTCGAGCGCCGTCTCGACCCACTGCAGCATGCGCTTGTGATAGGTCCTGCTGGAGGCCTCGATGAGGGCGTTGAATCCGATAGGTGCTCCGCCACTGAGCGCGCGGATGTGCCGCAAGCCATCGCGGAACGCCCAGCCATGCACATAGGTGAGCGCGATGGGCTGCACGACGCCCAGCCCGCCGGCCCTGCTGACGGCGGCGACAAGCTCCGGATTGCTGCACGGATACATCGGACCGCAGATGAGTGGCACGCGGATGCCGGCGTCGCGTGTAAGGGCCGTATCCATCACGGCTTGCATCGGGATCCGCCAGACCGGGGGGGCGGGCACGGGGAGGACATGCAGGAGCCTACCCCCGGAACGACAGGCTCGCCACCTTCCGGGATCCCGCCCTTGCCCACGCTTCCACCCCGAGGTTGACATGCCCGTTGCTCTGCAGGCCGCGACGGGTGCGGTGTGCTTCGCGGTGTTTCTCGCGGCGCAGGCGGCGATGCTGGCAGTATTGTTGTCGCGTCTCGCCCGCGGCCGGACCCGTCGTCCACCGGTGCCGCCGCGCATGTCGCCGCGCAGCGATACCACTGTCAGCGTTCTGGTGCCCACACTCAATGAAGCCCGAGGCATTCGGGACTGTGTTGCGGGCCTGATGGCGCAGGTGGAGCCGCTGCTGGAAGTACTGGTGGTGGACAGCCAGTCGCGCGATGGGACGCGTGACATCGTGCAGACGGCTGCGCTTCGCGATCCGCGCATCCGACTGCTGAACGATCCGCCTCTGCCACCAGGTTGGATAGGCAAGGTCTGGGCGCTTGAGAGCGGTTGGCGGGCTTCACGCGGCGCATGGGTTCTGGGCATCGATGCCGACACCATTCCGAACCCTGGTCTTGTGGGTGCGGTGATCGATGCGGCAGAAGAGGGCCGGTACGACGTCGTGAGCTTTTCACCGCAATTCACCGGGCAGCGGCCAGCCGAGCGCTTGGTACAGCCGGCGATGTTGGTGACCCTGATTTATCGCACGGGTGCGGCAGGAGCGGAGATGCCGCAGGATCGTGTGCTGGCCAATGGCCAGTGCTTTCTGGTGCGCCGGCGTGTGCTTGAGCAACACGGGGGCTATGGGGCTGCGCGTGCCTCCTTCAGCGATGACGTGACGCTGGCTCGGCATTTTGCGGCGCAGGGTGCGCGCGTGGGCTTCCTGGATGGGTCTCGCATAATCCAGGTATGCGCCTACTCGGGCCTCCGCGAGATGTGGCGCGAGTGGGGACGGAGTTTCGACCTCAAGGATTCCAGCTCGCGCCTGCACGGCTGGATGGACGTGCTCCTGGTGTGGATGGCACAGGCGTTGCCGCTGCCCGTACTCCTGGTGCTTCTCGCGTGCGTGCTTGGCGGCTCACCGAACGCCCCCGTAGCATCATGGCCGGCGTGGCTTGTGCTGGGGGGCGTGGTCGTCAATGCGGTGGCCTTGTTCGTCCGTTTCGCGATGCTGTTCGCACTGCGTGAGAGCTATGCGGTGCGCGGCATCAGCTACTGGCTGTCATGGCTGTTTGATGCGGCAGCGGCGTACCGGCTCACGCTGAGCATGGCGCGGAGGCCCACGGCCTGGCGCGGGCGCCGGTACCCACCCGTGGCCGGGTGAACCTCAGGCGCCACGCACCACGCACTACGCGCCACGCGCCGCGCTTAAGGCTCGACGATGACGTGGCCGACCATGCCAAGCGCCGCGTGCGGATCGCATTGGAAGAAGTAGGTACCGGGGCCCATGGTCACCGGGATTTCGAGGGTCTGCCCGGGCAATTGCGCGAAGGCCGAGATCGGCGGCAGGTTGGCGGCATTGGCATTCGAGTCGGGCAGGAAGTTCACGTTATGCACGCCGGTGACCAACACGAACTTGAGCACGTCGCCAGGCTTGACAGTTACACTCTTGGGCTTGAAGTAGTTGCCGACATCGTCGGTAATCATCTCGATGGTCACCGAATTGCCAGTGGGCTTCGGCGCGTTGGCACCGCCCGTCGCCGCACCCTTTGCCGCTCCGGTATCACCGCTCGGGGTGCCGCCGGTGTCTCCGCCGCAGGCCGCCAGGGCGAAAGCGGTGATCAACAGCGCGCCGGCGCGGCGGATTGTGGTACGAGTTGTGGAACGGGCTGCTGTGTAGGTCATGGGTGCCGAAGTCGTAGTGAATAGAGGACGCATGGTCTCGTGTTGTGAATGAAAGCGAATACCTGCAGGTGAGCGCGGATGAGCGCGCAATCGCGATGTGATGTCGGAGGCGCGGACGTCAGAAATCGCGGGTGTCGAAGGCGCGGCGAGCAAGCAGCGCTGGTGCGAGGATCCAGAGCAGCAAGCCAACGGCGGCCGAGAGTGTCCCCAAGGGTGTTCCGAGGAACCGGCTGAGGACGGCACCGGTGTACCCCATGAGCGCAGCCGTATCGCTGTGCAACACGATGATGGAACGGGCGAGGTCCACCGGATTGCCGAGCATCAGCGCGAGCATCGGGCGCTCGAGCGGGTAGTCGGCGAAGGTGGTGGAGACCAGGAGCACAAGGGCGTCGTAGCCGACACTGAGCAGCAGCCAGACCATGAGGCCCGTGACGACACTGCGCAGGCGGTCATCGACCCGAATACCGATCAGCAGGGCCAGACCACCGAACACAAAGGCCAGCGCCACGCCGCTGCCGATCATGCTCAGGGCAAGCGGCATGACGGCTGCATCGAGGGTGCGATGCCACAGGAGCGGAATGGTCACCCCCAGCGTGAAACCAACGGCGAGGGGGAGGACCTGTGCGAGGTACAATGCCAGGAAAAGACGGGTGCGGCGTACCGGCTGTGTGAGCAGCAGTTCGGTAAACTCCCGGGCACCGTGCCAGCCGATGATACCCAGCATCATCGTTACCAGCGGTACGATGAACAGTACCAGGTTCAGCAACGAGACCAGCGCACGCTCGGCCGTTCCGGTGAGACGAAGCACGCTTTCGGTGAGGAGCAGCGTCCCAAGGGTAAAGAGCACAACGCCACGATTCCGGCGCACGCTGCGCCATTCCTGTCGCAGCACCGTCCAGACCACCGAGGGCGCGGGCGTTGCTGGCATGCGAGATGACGTGGGGAGAGGAGTGGAGAGCACCAGGTTCGCAATCATGGGGATACCCGACCCGCCACGGGAGTCGTCCCCCGTTGCATGAGATGGGCAATGGCTTCTTCGAGTGACGGCTTGCCGGTATCCGCCAGCAGGGAGGACACGGCGCCATGCCAGGCCACCCGCCCGTCGTGCAGGAACACAATGGTATCGGCGAGCTCCTGCAGCTCACTCAAGATATGCGAGGTGATGACCACGGCGCGGCCTGCTTCGCGTGCGCCCCGGATGGCGCGCTTGAGCACCCCGCTGGCGACCGGGTCGAGCCCCGCTGTGGGTTCGTCGAGGAGCAGCAGGTCGGGGGCGAAGAGGAAAGCGGCGGCCGCATTGATGCGCTGGCGCTGCCCACCACTCAGCGCGCGGGCGGGTTGGTCGAGAAAGCGTTCGAGCTCGAAGGCGTCCACGAGGGCGGTGTCCCGGACAACCCGGTCGCCACGCAGATCGGCGAGCAGGCCGAGGACGTCGCGCCCGGTGAAGGTCTCAGGGTATCGGGCGAGTTGGGGCATGTACCCGATGCGTGCGCGATGATCGATGCGGCCGACCGTGTCCTCTCCGTCGAAGAGAATGCTGCCTGAATCGGGACGCACCAGTCCGAGGATGGACTTGTTCAGCGTGGTCTTGCCAGCGCCATTGGGGCCGATAACCGCGGTGACGGCGCCTCGATGGATATCGATCGAGACATCCTGCAGCACCGTGCGACCCGCGTAGTGCTTGCGTAGATCCTTGACCGAGACGAGGGGCACGGAGCAGTCTCCGCGCGCATGTCCGCTGCTGCTCATGGCCATTGTGTGCATGGTCTGCGGGTTCACGGCATGCTCCGGGGGGCGCGCATCAAGGGGGCTTCATCACGCAGGGCAGCCGGCGTGAGCGTGGGGACCACGCGTTCGGCAACATCGAGCAGATCGACCAGCAGCGAGCGCACGAGAACCAGGGCCGCTGGTGACTGCTCTACCAACAGGGCGAAGAGTCGAACCGGCATGTGCGCCACATCGCCCCGACCATCGCGATCGAGGTCGTATCCACGATACCGATCCCACCAGTTGCCACGGAAGGTGCTGAAACTGCGGCGGCTGTTCGTTCCCACATCGAACACATTGCCCTGAAACCCATTCCCTTCGATAAGATTGTCCTGCGCGTCGGCCAGCACGCGCAGAGCCCAGCCGTTTCGCACGAAATCGTTCCCGATCACCTGATTGCGGTTGGCGCCTTCCATGTGGACCCCAACCGAATTGTCCACGAACTGATTGCCGCGGATTTCGCTGTCACTGATTTCTTTCAGCAGGAGCCCGTAGGCAGCACTTCCACGGTTATGCACAAAACGGTTGTTCGTGATGTGCACGGACTTGGCATACATCACCGCCACGCCGGACTCGTTGTCCCGAAACTCATTGCCTTCGTATTGGCAGGAGTCGGAGAACATGAAGTGCAGGCCGTAGCGGCGGCTGCGCACGCTCACGTTTCGGCGCGCGACACTCCCGACGGTGAATTCGAAGTAGATCCCGTCGCGATGGCCATCGATGTAGTTGTCCTCGAAGACCACGTTGTGGCTGGACCAGCTGTGCAGTCCATTGCCCGTCACGGTTTGTGATCCGGGGAGACCCAATAGATAGTTGCGCCGCACGAGACAGGAACTGGCGCGCTGTAGATAGACCCCGAAGAGCGTGGATTCGAAGCGGTTGCCTTCGATGAGGCAGCCTCCGGAATCCACAACCCGGAGTGCTGCGCGGTCGGTGGCCTGGCTGGTACCCGTATTGCGGAAGGTCATACCGCGCACGATGACGGAGTCGGCGCCGATGAGGAGAAGCTCGCGCTCGCCTTCACCATCGAGCACGGCGCCGGAGTCGCCAACCAGCGTGAGCGGCTGCCGCACGACGATCGTGGGTTCACGATAGACCCCAGGTAGAACGCGCACGACACCGCTGCGACGGACCCTTGCCACGGCATCCCCCACACGGGTCTCGGCGCCGGGACGTGGCGTGGGGGAGACGAGAACCGTGTCCGGCGGGAGATCCGCAGCTCTCACGGAACCTGCTGGGGCTCTCTGCGCGTGAGCGCTCGGTACCAGAACGAACAGGACTCCCAAGGCCAGCAGGGCCATGATGAGGATCTGGCGGGCAACGCCTCGTACCGTCATTCCGGTGTGCAGAACCCCGGGAGCCTCGAAGGACACACCAGCCGGCATATCAATGCTGGTGTGGGTGTGTGGCGGCGTCACCAGATGGTGCAACCGTATCCGTGGACGCACTCGCGGGTTCTGCGACCAGCTCGCGAATGCCCTGCCAGGTGATGGCCGCTCCGCCGTGGGCGCGCTGCAGTGCATCTGGATCGCTGTCGGTGGCGAAGGCTACCAGATCGCGACCCATGGGCGAGCGTAGCCGGCTGCCGTGCAGAAAGACGGCCCGGGTTGCATCCACCCACTGCGACGGATCGGCAAAGTTGGCCACCCAGATCGCACGTGGTTCGTGTGCAGGAGTCTGGGTCGCGACCCAGCTGGCGGCGCACTCGATGGAATCGAAGGTCTGCAATCGACCCCGATCGGTGAGCACCAGCGCTCCGAAGCGCGCGTCGTCGATGGTCATACGGCAGTACGCGCAGCTGTCTTCGCCGCGCACGAGTGCGCGCGGGGCATCATCGCTGCAGCCGGCAACGCACGCCAGCGCGAGAAGGGTGAGCAGTTCACGGCGGGTCATACCGGCGCCGGGCGGGGCGGGGTGTCGGAGGTCGGGTTCGCGCCGTCCGCCTTCTGTGTGAGCAGGGCCTGGGATTTCCGCTCTGTGACCAGCGCACCCGCGGCGGCGACGACCGCCAGGATTGCCAGGACCCCGCCAGGGGCGGGCCACGAGGTTGCGGTGAAGTTGAGCAGCTTCTTGCTCCCGATGAGGGGAGGCTGATAGCTCATCCCAGGGACCTTGATGGGGGCGTTCTCGAGGTCGAGGTTGTGGCCGTAGTCGTACTCCCACTTGTAGAAATCCGCGAGTCCGACCAGGGCCGAGAGAAGCAGCGTCACCGCCCACACCTGGAGCAGGCGGCGGTTGCCGCGCCAGGCGACGAGCAATCCCAGCACGCACATCGCCACGATGCCGGGAGGCATGATGCGCAGCTCAGGAATGCTCTCGGGGACGATGAGTTGCATACCGATATAGTGATTCAGCCCATTGATGTTCTGGAGGTCGTTCGGTCCGATTCCGGCAACCGTGTGTGCCCAGATGTGCATGCCCAGCCCTTCCGGGTACTGCGGCGCAATGAGCGAAATGCGCCAGAGTGGGAAGAATAGCGCGAGGCCAAGCATGACGACGGATGCGACCAGCAGCCAACGAGCGCGTAATGAGGCAGTCATGTGAGGAGACCTCGGGGAGCAGCGGAGTGCGGTGTCTGGAGTACCGACACTCCGCGCTCCCATCGAGGCTTTCGTCAGAGAAGAAAATCAGCGCGGATTAGGCGCGTGGACATGGCCAGCGGGCATGGGCGCCGGTGCCACTCCACCCGGCGGCGTCGGCAGCGTCACACCGCGCGCTGCGGCGCGGGCGACCTGTCCCTGGGCCTTGATGGTGTTCCCCTTGAGCGGGACACTCGAACCCACCGGCGAGACGCGGACGTAGCCCGACATTTCCTGGTGCAGCGCCGAGCAGAAGTCGGTGCAGTACATCGGATACACACCCACCGCCTTGGGGACCCAGCGCAGCGTCTTGGTCTCACCGGGCATGATCAGCAGTTCGGCGGTGTTCATGCCCTGGATCGCGAAGCCATGCGGGATATCCCAGTCCTGTTCGATGTTCGTCACGTGGAAGAGCACCGTATCGCCAACCTGCACGCCTTCGACGTTATCGGGCGCGAAGTGAGAGCGGATGGCGGTCATGCGGACATGCACCACCTTGCCGCTGCGGCTTACACCAGCCTCGCGTTCCGACTTCGCCACCTGCGGATGCCGATTCTCGGCCAGCGAGTAGAACTTCTTCTGCTGCTTCTCGATCTTCGACGCCTCGATGGCATTGCCGTAGTGCGGCTCGCCCGTGGTGGGGAAGTCGAGCAGGAGCTTCATCTTGTCTCCCGAGATGTCAAAGAGCTGTGCCGACTGCGTGAGCTCCGGGCCCGTGGGGAGATAGCGGTCCTTGGTGATCTTGTTGAGCGCGACGACATACTTGCCGGAAGGCTTGGTCGTGGCACCGCCCGGGATCATGAGGTGACCGATCGAGTAGTAGGTCGGCACGCGGTCAACGATCTCCCAGGTGCCCAGCTTCCACTTCACGATCTCGCTCGAGATGAAGAGCGACGTATAGGCGTAGCCCTTGCCGTCGAACTCCGTGTGCAGGGGGCCGAGGCCCGGATCCTTCACTTCACCGGCCAGCACGGCCTCGTACTTGAGCACGGGGATGCCTTCCACCGTGGTCTCGAAGGCCTTGTCCTTGATGGCCTGCTGCAGCTTGGTGAACGAGTGCACCGGGATGACGGTCGCCAGCTTGCCACCAGCCACGATGTACTCGCCCGTCGGATCCACGTCGGCACCGTGCGGCGACTTCGGGGTTGGCAGGAAGTAGATCGCGTCGGGGCAGCTCGCGGGGTTCAACACCTTCACCGACTTCTTGCGTTCGACCACTGCCGAGCGCGTGAACTCGTCCATCACGTTGTGCATATAGTCCGCGGGCCATTCCTCGGCCTTGCCACCCTTCGCGCAGGCTTCGAGCGTGCGGAAGTTGATCGCGGCGATGTAATCCTTGTCGAGCTTCGAGGCGTTCACCTCGAGCTTCTCATACGCCTGCTCGACGTTGTACGACGTGAGAAACACCCAGTCCTTCGAGGGGCCCTTGCCGGCGCGCGCGAGATCGTAGTTGTAACCCGGCACGAGGAACTGGAACGCGACGTCCATCTTGCCAGGCTCGTCGGCCTTCACGAAGGAGATCGTGCCCTTGAACTTCTTCGCGTAGTCGGCGATGGCCACGTCTTCCTGCGGGATGGGCAGCGAGAATCGCGTCGACGCGAGCACATACTCGCTGTTCGACGTGATGAACGGCGACCCGTGATTGCCACCCGTGTTGGGGATCTGCAGGATTTCGGAGGTCTCGAAGGTCGTCAGATCCACGCGGGCGATGCGCGGCGTGTTGTTCGCGTTCACGAACAACCAGCGTCCGTCATCTTCCCCGTTGGTCTGCGACAGGGCGGTGTGGTGGAGATCGTCCCAGGGGATGTTGCCGAACGTGGTCTCCAGCATGGGCTTGGTCTCTTCCGAGTACCCCCAGCCATTCTCTGCGAACTGCGAGAAGACGGGGACGATCTTCAGCAGACGGCCGGACGGAAGGCCATAGACGCCAACCTGCCCGTTGAACCCGCCGGAGAGAAATGCGTAGAACTCATCGTGGGTGCCAGGAGCAACATAGACCTTGCTGGCGGCGTCGCCTGCGCCGATAGCGCCCGTCGAGCTGCCGGCTGGTGCACACGAAATTCCGTATGCGAGCGTCGCCGCGACGGTGGCCGTAGCGACAACCCATCCAGTGCGGTGTTTGAGAGACATGTATGCGGATCCCCGCGGGTTTTTGAGTGGCACGGGACAACGCGAATGACCGCCATGATCAATTCGGCCGTGCGATGGGGAATTTCAAATTGTTAACAAAAGATTAAAGTCGGTGAATTCCCGGACATTTCAGGGATTTACCTGACACGCCAGACTGAGGCCGTTTCGGTAGTTTCCCGCATGCGACTCACCCGATTCACCGACAATGCACTGCGCTGTCTGATGGTGCTGGGCCTCGAACCGGAGGCGTGCATTCCGGTGCACACCATCGCCGTGCGCATGAACATGTCCCACGAGCATCTGGTGAAGATTGTGCAGCGCCTCGCGGAACTGGGGTATGTGGAGACCGTGCGCGGGCGCCATGGTGGTGTGCGTCTGGCGGTGCCGGCCAGAGACATCTCACTTGGGCGGCTGGTGCGCCAGACAGAGGACAATCTGGCGCTGGTGGAGTGTTTCGATCCCGAGAACAACACCTGTCCCATTGCACCGGCCTGTCTTCTGGCCGGTATGCTGGACGAGGCGTTGACGGCGTTCCTCGCCGTGCTCGATGGGTACTCACTGGTGGATGCGCTGAAGCCTGGGCCTCAGCTCGCGGTGCTCATGCGTGGGAGGCCGACGGGGTCTCCGTTGCCTGTGGCTTCGGTGCCGTCCGCGGCAGGGCGGTAAGGAGCAGCCTGAGGTAGTTGGTGACCGCGGCCAGCGTCCCAAGCGCCCAGGCGGCCGCACCGGCCGTGGTCATGAGCTGATGCTGGGTCCAGATGCCAATGGCCAGGAGGACCCACCCGAGGGCGAGGCCTGCGGCCGCCGAAAGCTGCAGATCGTTACGCAGCAGGTGGTTGGGCGAACCCTTGGCACGCAGGCGAGGCCGCGTCGGCGCGAGGTTCAGAAAGGTGATGTGCGGCAGGATCTTGGACATCACGCCCAGCACCAGTGTTGAGAGCCAACCCAGCACCAGCACCAGGAGCGCCGCTGCCCAGTGCTGCAGGGAGAGCTGGGCGTCGGTGAAGAAGATGGCGAGGCCCATCAGTACGGCGGTGCCGAACGCGATGGCGGCTGAGGCGATGTAGCGCAGGGCGGTGTCGAGCGCACGCTGCTTGCGTCTGAACCAAGTGAGGAGAATCCAGGCTGCGAGCACGCCACTGGCGAGAATGGTCAGCGCCCCGATGCGCAGGATCCATGTCTGCGTGAGGACGGCGCCGATACCGAACACCACGAGGCCGATGCTGCTGAGCCAGAGGTGTGCCATGAGCAGGCGGGTGTCATCGCCTGGGGCGGCGAGAAAGGTTGGCAGCATCCGACTGCCAACGCCGATGGCCGACAGGGTTCCGAATCCAACAGCGCCGAAGAGCGCGTGGGCGGCGAGCAGGTAGAGCCGATCGACGTGCCACCAGCCGAGTGTTTCGCCGATGCGGGCGGCCGCGATGGCGAGGCCCAGTCCGAGTGCCGAGTGCGCGACGGTGACGAAGGTGGCCACGAGGCGACCGTTGACGCTGTGGCGTCGCGCTCGGAGGGTGTTTCGGGAGTGGGCACCAACGGCCGCGAGAATGAAGGTCCAACCGATGCCCTGCATGGCGCCGTGCCAGAACCAGAAGCCGGCGACGAGGGCCAGCACCCCGGTCTCGAAGAGGCCGAATCCCCAGTAGCCGAGCCGGGTGCTTCGGAGGGGGACGCCGAGCCCACCGGGCACGAACTGCAGCAGGGTGCCGAAGATCGCGGAACCCATGACGCCGAGGACCATCATGTGCACGAAGGCGATGACCAGCGGGTCGAACACCAGGCCGCGCGCGAGGCGCGGCCCGGCGACGAAGAGAACGGGAGCGGCCACAGCGAGCCAGAAGAGCGTGGCGGCGAAGTGGAGCGCTGGCAGTGCCAAGGGTGGCGCCATGGCCGGCCCGCCAGCCTGGGGAAGCGGTTTGAGCGTTGGGCGAGGGCTGGGAGCTGGGCTATGCATTGCGTGCAGAGATCCGGGAATAATTGAGGTATGTAAGACTCCACTAATTATGGAACCGTGAAGTGGAGAGGAAGTCGGAGAAATCCTGACGTGGCGGCATCCCCGATATATTCGGTTGATATTCGGAAACAGACATTGAAATTATCTGTGATTGTATTGAAGTGTCTATTCCGCAATATTTTCAGTGTTTTAGTCATTAACCGCCTTGAAATATGTCAATATGTATCAGTATTACTGCGTAATTCGCACACAGATAATTGCACACTCTCCCATGAGGTTCCATGAAGCTGATCGTCGCGGTCATTCGACCCGAGAAGCTGGCAGACGTCAAGCGCGCCCTGTTCCAGGTCGGGGTGACCGGCATGACCCTCACCCGCGTGAGCGGACATGGCGGCGAACGGGATATCGTGCAGCAGTACCGGGGGGAGTCCGTGGTACTGGAGTTCCATGAGAAGGTCCGCATCGAGATGGCATGCTCGGAGCCTTTCGTCGATCGCACCATTGAGGCCATCTGCCGAGGTGCTCGAACGGGTGATGTCGGCGATGGCAAGATTTTCGTCCTGCCCCTGGAGCGCACGGTGCGCATCCGCACGGGGGAGCAGGACAATGAGGCGCTGACGGCCGTCAATGCCGAGGAAGTCATGCGGCAGACCCAGCGCGAACTGCGTGACGTGGGGGACGTCGCATCATGACCCTGTCCACTTGGGAGATCCTGCCGCTGCTGCAGGATGCTGCGCCGGTCATCTCCGCCGGTGATACGGCCTGGGTGCTGGTGAGCACCGCTCTGGTGGCCTTCATGGTGCCGGGACTGGCCTTCTTCTACGGCGGCCTCGTGCACAGCAAGAGTGCCCTGAATACCATGCTGATGAGCCTTGCCGCGCTCGCTCTGGTGACCGTGCAATGGGTCCTGTGGGGGTACAGTCTGGCCTTTGGCCCCGGTTCGCACTGGATTGGTGGGGCGGCATGGGTTGGCCTGAGCGGCGTCTCGCTGGCCCCCAATCCCACCTATGCCGCGGCCTTGCCGCAGCTGCTCTTCACCGCCTTCCAGGGGATGTTCGCAGGCATCGCGGTCGCGCTGTTCTCGGGGGCGGTCATCGATCGCATGCGCTTCGTGGCCTACCTCCTGTTCGGGGTCGTCTGGACCACGGCTGTCTACGATCCTCTCGCGCACTGGGTCTGGGGAGACGGCGGGTGGCTTCGCCAATTGGGGGCACTCGACTTTGCCGGTGGCACGGTGGTGCACATCAGTGCCGGTGTCACCGCGGTCGTGTTGGCGCTGGTGCTGGGGCCGCGGCGCGACTTCCGGCGGGTGCCCACCGTGCCGCACAATGTGCCCTTCGCGCTGCTCGGTGCCGGCATGCTGTGGTTCGGGTGGTTTGGGTTCAATGCCGGGTCCGCACTCGCCGCGGATGGGGTTGCCGCGACGGCGCTGATGAGTACACATGCCGCGGCCTCTGCCGGTCTGGTCACCTGGATTCTGCTGGAGATCCGGCGAGGTGGTCGCGCCACGGCGGTGGGTGGAGCGACAGGTGCGGTGGTGGGGCTTGTCGCCATCACACCGGCTGCGGGTTTCGTGTCCCCGCTCGCAGGCCTCGCGATCGGTGCCCTGGCGGCGCCGTGTTCGTTCTTCGCTCTGCATTATCGGCCACGCACCCGCATCGACGATACGCTCGACGTCTTTGCCTGTCACGGTGTGGCCGGCATCATGGGCGCGCTGCTCACCGGGGTCTTTGCCTCGAAGGCCGTGAACCCGAATGGTGCAGACGGGCTGCTTGCCGGCAACCCATCGCTGATCGGCGTTCAACTCCTCGCCGTCCTGGCCACGTTGCTCTTTGTGGCGGTGGGCAGCGTGGGCATCCTCAAGGCCATGAGTCTGGTAATGCCCCTGCGGGTGTCAGTCGAGACGGAGGTGCAGGGCATTGATCGGGCGGAGCATGGCGAGGAGGCCTATCACGGCAGTGATCTGAGCGATCTGACAGGGCGCCGGACGGCACTCGGTGATAGCGTGGTGCTCTCGGCGCACGAGCTCTCACGCCTGCCTCGGACGGCCTAGGGAGGGGTTTTCAGCGGGCCCGGTTGGACCGCCCCACACGCACAAAGTCGCTCACTGCGGTGAGCGCCTTTGTGCGTGTGGGGGTCGGCGGGTGCCGACCCAATGGACGGGATGCGTCTACGTCAGCGCTTCTTGAGCGCGTCCTGCACCCACGTGATCGGAATGGTGAACAGCGGCGAGAGGAACGTCCCGAGCAGGATGTTGATCCAAAGGAGCGCCATCCAGTAGG
>CAZPJX010000081.1:0-12840 GCA_964586985.1 uncultured Gemmatimonas sp.
TCACGCCCTGTCGCTTCACGACCTTGCAGTGCTCACAAATCGGCTTGACGCTGCTGCGAACTTTCACGGGTCACCTCGGCGCTCACGCGCCGACGGAAGTCTCCCGCACCACCGGTAATGGTGGCCGGCCGGACTCCCCATGCTGTTCATCGCCCCTGAAGCATCGCCATCCCCGATGAGGACGACCGATTCCGCGCACGGACGAAGCAAATGTGGCCAGCGGATTGGCCGAGGACTCCTGCCCTCTGAGCGAAAACGCCCAAAAAGAGGCAAGACCCTGAGCTTAGCAGGGACAAAGCCCGCCCGCAAGTGACGTCTTATATTGCCTCAGATTGGAGCTCCAGCCTGACTGCTGCCATGGCCGCGACGGGGTCGGGAGCGCTGGTCACCGCGCGGCCGAGGATCAGCCAACGGGCGCCAGCGTCAGCCGCCGCGCGGGGCGTCATGATGCGACGCTGGTCGTGGGTGTCGCCACCGGGGAGGCGGATTCCGGGGATCAGCAGACCAAGGCGATCGCCAAACCGCGCCCGAACGGCCCCAGCCTCATGGCCAGAGCACACGACGCCGGTACCGCCCTGCGCCTCGACATCGCCCGCAAGCCGGAGCACCTCGTCCTGAACGTCTACCGCCGCTCCACGCCCCCAGGCGGCTGCGACCCCGGTGGCGTCCATGCTGGTCAGGACGGTCACGCCGAGGATACCACAGCTGCCATCCGCTGCCCCCTCCCGAGCACCGTCCACCGCAGCGGCGATCATGTCGCCCCCACCGGCCGCGTGGATGGTCAGCAGCGCCGCGCCGTGCCGGGCCACACTGCGGGCCGCGCCTCGCACCGTGTTGGGGATATCGTGCAGCTTGAGATCGACGAACACCCGCTTGTCACGCTCGCGCAGCCAGGTCACGATCGCCGGCCCCTCTGCGGCAAACAGTTCCAGGCCGACCTTGTAGAAATCACAGGCCTGGCCAAGGCGCTCCACCACCCGCTCCGCTTGCCGCCGCTCGGGTACATCGAGCGCCACAATCGGAGTCACGGCAGGGTGCGACGGCTGGACCGCCTCTCGACGGGATTCAGGTTCGATTGTCATTTCGCGATACGTTGTAGGTCAGGCGAGGGACTTGGGCTGATGCAATTCACGAGGGCCACTGCAGCGTACCGGTCACGGTCATGATATCCCGGACGCCTTCCCGATCGCACCAGCGCTGCATCTGACGGACAATACGCTCGGGCGCCCTCGGATCGCGAAGCGACGCGGTCCCGACCCCCACGAGTGAAGCGCCGGCCATGAGATACTGCAGCGCGTCGTCACCCGTACTGACGCCCCCAAGCCCAATGATCGGGATACCCGGCAGGGCGCGGCTCACACGCCAGGTAGCCAGCAAGCCAATGGGCAGGAGCGCCGGGCCACTCACCCCACCGCTACCAAAACTCAGCTTCGGACGCCGGCTCCCGGTATCGATCACCGTACCCGGCATCGTATTCACGAGGGTGAGACCCGTGGCCCCCGCATCGACCGCCACGCGTGCGGTGTCTGCGATGGCCGCTCCGAGCGTCGGTGAAAGCTTCACCAGGATCGGACGAGCCGTCGCGGCTCGCGCCGCGGCCACGAGTGCCGCAAGCGCCGTCGCATCGGCACCGAACTCCAGACCTCCCGCCTTCACATTGGGGCAACTGACGTTGAGCTCGAAGCCGTCCACGCCTGGTGTGCCGTCGAGCGCACGCACGACCGTGGCAAAGTCCTCAACGCTGTTGCCCACGACGTTCACCAGAACTCGCGTTCCCGGATGATGGGCAGGAAGCCACGGGAGATGCTCGACCCTCACCGCCTCGAGGCCGGGATTGGCGAGTCCGATCGCGTTCATCATGCCGCCTGCGAACTCACTGACCCGAAGCGCGGGGTTCCCCACTCGCGGCGCAACACTCACCGCCTTCGTGGAAAGGCCGCCCACAGCCGACAGGTCCAGCACGTCGTCGAGCTCCCGTCCAAATCCTGCCGTGCCGGATGCGAGGATCACGGGGTTTCGGAACACCTTCCCGGCCACCGTGACGGCGAGTGGCCCGCTGCCGCGGCGGTCCAGCGCTTCGCTCACTGCGAACTCACCTTGCGCTCGTACTCCGCGAGATAGCGCACGATGGCATCCGCGAGGGAGGCCGTCAGTTCGGCCTGTCGAGCAGCATCCGTCATGTATGCCGAGTCCAGGCGATTGCTCCCGAAACCGATTTCGACAAGCACCGCTGGCATGAAGGCCGTCACCAACACAGCGAATCCTGCCTGCTTCACGCCGCGATTGGTGCCCGGATGCACGGCCTTGAGACCACCCTGCACGAGTTCGGCGAGGCGCGACGATTCCCGCAGATGCTCATTCTGTGCCATGTCCCGGATAATGAACCCCAGGGGATCGTCGCGTGATGCATCCGCAGACGTTTCAAACTTGATGGATTCGTTTTCCATGGCCTCGACCCGACGCTCGTCCTCCGTCTTGGCCTCCGCCAGGAAATACGTCTCGTACCCTCGGGCTCCACCGGGATTGTTCCAGCGTGGATTGGCCGCGTTCACGTGGATGGAGACAAAAAGGTCTCCCTTGGCCTGATTGGCGATGCGACCCCGATCCCGGAGCGCGATGAGCGTATCCGTGGTGCGCGTCATGACCACCGAGACGCCACGCTGTTCGAGTGCCCTGGCGAGTTGCTTCGAGATGGCCAGGGTAATGTTCTTCTCATAGATCTTGCGCGCCGCACCAATGGGACCCGACATGCCATTGTCTGGCCCGCCGTGCCCGGCGTCGACGATCACCGTACGCTTGCGCGCTCCTCCGGGAGGCGCCAAGACCGCACGTTCCGCGGGCCTCGACGCCGTCGGCCGGGTCTCGGTCGAGCGGGCATCGCTTGGCGGCACTCCCGCGCGGGGTGCCGCATCCCGGTTCGTCCGCGCGGCTGCCACGACAGGCGTGAATCGACGCAGCTCTCCCTTGTCCGGATCAAACATCACACCAGCGCCCAGACGGGGCAGCACATCCACGGCAAGTGTGAGCGGGACGTACAGCGCCGTTCCGAACCGAAAAACGCGTCCGGTCAGTGGCAGCGTGTCCTCGGCCGTCAGCGCGAGACTGCTGCCGACCTCAACATCGACGCCGGTGGGGCCCACCTCGAACCGGACCCGACCCGCATGCGTGCGGTCATTGACGACCTGTCCGCCAAGCGCTTCCGCAAGCGCATCGGCCCGTACGGCCGTTCCGCCCTCGGGATGCGCGACCATGCTGACCGTGCGGACGCGCTCCCCCATCCGCACGGTGAGGGTGGGGGGCAGCCCACCGGCCACGGGGGCAGCCTGCGGCGTCGTGGCAGAGACCTGCAGGAGCGCAAGGAGGGGGATCAGCATCGTTGCCGCGTCACCGGTGCCGAAGAGCACGAGCGATCTCCCGATCGGCATCCCGCTTCTTGAGGTCCTCGCGTCGGTCGTGCAGCTGCTTGCCACGTGCCAGCGCAAGGCGTGTCTTCACGCGGCCCCCCTTGAAGTACAGATCCAGCGGCACGAGCGTGAGCCCCTGCCGCTCGACCGCACCGATGAGACGACGAATCTCGCGGCGGTGCAGCAACAGCTTCCGCGTCCGCGTTGGCTCGTGATTGAACACGTTGCCCTGGCCATAGGCACCAATGTGCAAATTGAGCAGAAAGACCTCACCGTCCTTCACGATACCAAAGGCGTCGGTCAGGTTTGCACGCCCCTCGCGCAACGCCTTGACCTCGGTACCGGCCAGCACGATGCCGGCCTCCCACGTCTCCAGAATCTCATAGTCGTGGCGGGCGCGCTTGTTCCGCGCGATCAGTTCGTTCTGCTCGTCCGTATCCTTATGTCCCATACACGAGATAACGTAATCGCGAGTGGGCCGGGTGACTGTGCCACCGTCAGAAAACTCCTGGCCTGAAGCGAAGTGGCGTTGACTTCCGCGCCTCGTGGGGCCATTCTTCCCGCCCTGCCGCTGACCGCGCACTCCACGGTCGGTTGGTTCTGCCGAAGTGGTGGAATTGGTAGACGCGCTGCGTTCAGGGCGCAGTGTCCGCAAGGACGTGCCGGTTCGAGTCCGGCCTTCGGCACCTGCCAGAACGGGTCATGTTGCGAAAGCAGCATGACCCGTTCTGCGTCGTCTCCCTAAGGCTCGCGAGAGCTGGCCTGCTCGCCTCTCAGCGCCGAAGCGCGGAGGGCGCGATGTCCTCCGGCAAGGTGGCAGCGCCAAACGCCGCCCGGAGCGCCTCATTCAGCGCATTTCGATGCATCTGTACCAGCTCGGTCGCCCCATGGAGCTGGCTCGGCGTGGGGCTCTCCGTCCCAACCCCCTGCAACAGCACCCGCCCCAGGCGGGCCGCGGGTGGCTCCGTGCTCCCCCGCACGGCGAGGGCTGCCACATACGCCCGCCATCGTTCGTTCCACGCGCGTCCGCGCTCCTCCTGATGGCGCGCTTCGCTGGCGATGATGGGGGCGAGTTGGTGGGCTACATCCGCTGCAGTCCGGTCATCCAGGGCGTCTCGTTCGGCAACGATGAGCCCAACCGCTCGACGCACGAAGACCAACTCGCGGGGCACGTCATGCGGATGTTCCGCAATGCCAATCAGCCACGCTACCTGCGCGGAATCCGGATCGCCGAGGAGATGTCCAAGATAGCTCGCCACCCGACGCCGACGGTCCCTCGCGGCCTGCCAGTCACTCCAGAACCCCATACGCGCGCGAATCAGGACTGGAGAATGGGCAGTCCACCCGGAATTGCGGACAGCTCGACATGCGGTACGCCAACCCGATCCCGGACCACGGATTCATCGTCGAGCAGGTCGCTCAGCTTGACCCCTTCGAGCACCTCGTCAATCCGGCGCTGCAGCAACATCCAGACGGGTCGGATGCTACAGTTCTCCGCTTCCGAGCAACGCCCTGCATCGATGGGGTGACTGACGCAATGCAGGTCGAATGTGGTCAATTCGGACGCCTTGATGACATCTCGCACGGAGATATCCTCCGGCTTGTTGGCGAGGACATAGCCCCCGCGGGCCCCCCGCGTACTGTTCACGATACCGGCACGCCGCATTCGCAAGAGAATCTGCTCCACGTAGTCTCGGGGCAGACGCTCACGGGCGGCCACATCGCGCCCCGTGACCGGTCCCGTTTCTCCGCGGCGCGCCAGATGCAGAGCGCAGATCAGCCCGTACTCGGCCCATGTCGTAATGCGCATATCTCGAGTCTAGGCTCCCGGACTCGCCGAAACAAGCTAGGCGGGGACGCCGATTGCCGTCATTTTGCGGAGGTCGAGGACACTTTCCGCGTGTTCGGCCGATAGCACGCCCTCCCGCTTCACCAGATCACGGATGAGCACGCCTTCTTTCACGGACCGCTTCGCCAGTTCTGCCGCCGCCGCATACCCGATCTGTGGCATCAATGCGGTAGCCAGGGCCGCCGACCGCTCGACCCAGTACTCGCACATGGCCTCGTGTGCCTGAATGCCCTGCACGCAGCGCTCGGTCAGGCTGCGCATGGCGTTGGTCAGGATCTGCATCGACAGCAGCACATTATGGCCGATGACGGGCATCATGACGTTCAGCTCGAGCTGTCCGTGCTCTGCAGCGAGCGTCACCGTGGTATCGCAACCGATCACCTGGAAGCAGACCTGATTGACCATCTCCGGAATGGACGGATTGATCTTCCCGGGCATGATGCTTGAGCCGGGCTGTACAGCAGGCAGAACAATTTCATCAAGACCGGTACGTGGGCCCGACACCATCAGGCGAAGGTCGCTCACGATCTTGGAGAGATCGATGGCGAGTCCACGCAATGCACCACTGAACGCCGCAGGATCCCCCATACTCTGCATGAGCTGTATGCGATCCTGCCCCTCACGCAATGTGGCGATGCCCGAGATGGCCCGCAGGTGCTCCACCATGAGCGCGGGGTATGCGGGTTCCACCGTGACCCCGGTCCCCACCGCAGAACCGCCGATGCCGAGGTCATTGAGATAGGCCGCCGCCTCCTGAATGCGACGCGCGCAGCGCTCGAGGGTGCCCGCGTAGGCGGCGAACTCCTGACCGAGCCGAATCGGCATGGCGTCCTGCAGATGTGTACGCCCAGCCTTCACGATGTGATCGAACTCCGATCCCTTGTCGGCCAGAGCCCGAGTGAGTGCCGCCAGTGCGGACATGAGGGCCGGCAGCTGCCGCAGTCCGGCGAGCCGGATGGTGGTGGGGATGGTGTCGTTGGTACTCTGCGCCATGTTGACGTGATCATTCGGATGTACCGGCGCATAGCGTCCGCGCACTCCTCCGAGCAGTTCATTGGCGCGATTGGCCAGCACCTCATTCACGTTCATGTTGTGTGAGGTTCCGGCGCCGGCCTGGTAGGGATCGACGACGAACTGGTCACGATGCTGTCCGTCGAGGACTTCGTCGGCGGCGCGCACGATCGCGTCGGCCCGTTCCCTATCCAGACGACCAGTCTCGCGGTGCGTGAGGGCGGCCGCCTTCTTGATCCACACCAGCGCGATCACAAAGGGCTCCAGTGGATGCAAGCCGCTGATGGCGAAATTCTGTATGGCACGCATCGTCTGTACGCCATAGAGGGCATCGGCGGGAACTTCCAGTTCGCCGAGCGGGTCCTTCTCGGTACGCATGGTCATGGGACCTCCAAAGTTGGGATCCGCCCGCCCCGCCTCCCCCGACGATACGATCGCCGGCGAGGCTCCTACGTCATGATCAGGGCACGGATACCGTGGTGTCGATGGTGGATACAATGTGGAGCAGTGTCTTGTCATTCAACACTTTCTCATTCGTCCGCCAACGCGTGATGATCAGCGACCGCCGAGCGGCAGGGCTGGCCAGGAGCACGCTCATGCCACCACTCGGGATATCATGGTGGCCATCGTCCACCAGCGCGCAATAGATCTGTTCGTTGGCCCAGGGTGATGTTGCGGGATTGGCATAGCGCAGCGACAGGATCACAGCCGCCGTCCGATCGTTGGTGCCGTTCCACCGAATGGTCAACGGCTGACCCAAGACGGGAGCGGGCACAGGCTCCGGGATGATGGGCTCGGCGAGCTTCAGGTCGATGGTCGCGGCCGGGAATCCGTTCTCTTCCCCGGGGATTGTCACCCGCGCTTCATCGCCCGCCGCATAGGTGAATGGCGAGCCATCGGGGGTGGCATACCGCTGCAAGGGCGCGAAGTATGGCAGCGTCAGGCTGGCCCCACCAATCGTCATGCCAATGGACTCTCCCGCCCGGAGCTGGCCACGCGCGACCGTGGAGGTGGTGTCGACATTGGCAAACACACACTGATCCGACTGCTGCAACTCGCTGGATGGTACCGACGCGGACTGGGCATCAAAAACCACCATGGTCGCCGAGGCCTTCCCGCGATCGCCGCCGGTATTGTGCGCCACAATACTGATGGCCGCGAAACGATTGGGTGCCTCGACCTCCGTCGCGGCCCCGCATGCACCGAGCACGACGAGCGAAGCACCGCCGAGCATCACGCCGATAGCAGAGCGGGAGCGGCGAAATGCCCTGCGCAATGTCGACACTCCGGTGGGTGCCGGTAGATCAGCGGTGGAGGAGTCCATGTGAATGCGTTCCGTTCAGCGCTGGGCCTGAGCGCCAATGGGCCTGGCCGCTCCACGCAGGAAAGGGTTGACGCGTCGTTCCTGCCCGATCGTGGTCTGGGCACCGTGGCCAGGCATGACACGCGTCTCATCCGCGAGTTCGGTAATACGCATCAGGGAATCCTGCATGGCTCGCGGATCGCACAGTGGCAGGTCAGTACGCCCGACCGAGCCAGCGAACAGGAGATCGCCAGAAATACAGAGGCCGTGTCCAATGAAGGCGACGTGGCCCGGGGCATGCCCTGGCACGTGCCAGATGGCAAACGAAAATCGTCCCAGCGTGAGCACGTCTCCATCGGCGAGCTCCTCGATGGGACCGGTGGGAGACTCCACCTGCAATCCCCAACGTGCCGCACTGACCGATGCGGCACGGTAGAGTGGTAGGTCCAGCGGGTGAAGCCACACCGGAACCGGACGTGCACGGACGATGCTCTCCACGGCGCCCACGTGATCGAAATGGGCATGCGTGAGCCAGATGGCTTTGAGCGTGCAACCCAAGGCATCGACAGCGGCCAACAGCCGATCGGCCTCGTCGCCCGGATCGACCAATACCGCCGCCCCGCTTTCCGGATCCGCCAGCAACCAGCAGTTCTCCTCGAGTGGCCCGACCGTCAGTTGCTGGATACGCAGCGTCCCCACGACTCCTCCGTTGTGCTTCACGAGTCCTTCGCTTCTGGCTCACGTGTGCTGCACCGGTACGATGCTGGTACCACACCGGTACCACACCGGTACCACACCTGGGACACACAGATGTCCCTCACCGTTCCACCGGCTTGATCCGTCACCTACTCCATCCGGATCATCACGCCGGGTCTGCCGCGACACCGATACTGGATTCGCCCATCTCCTGGACCGGCGACTCACCAATGCCATGGTGGGCCAGCCAGCGTTCGGCTTCCAGTGCCGCCATACACCCCGTCCCCGCAGAAGTGATGGCCTGCCGATAATAGTCATCGATGACATCGCCCGCCGCGAAGACGCCGTCCACGGACGTTGCCGTGCGCCAGGGAGCGACCTTGATGTAGCCATGCTCCGTCGTCGCCAGCTGCCCATCGAGAAATCGTGTATTGGGCACGTGACCAATGGCCACGAACAGTCCCCCGACCTCGAGGGTGCTCCGGGCACCAGTCACAGTGTCCTCAATCGCGATACCCGTGATGGATTCGTCGCCGTGCACGTCCGTCACCCGGCTGTTCCAGAGCACCCGCACCTTGGGATGCGTGAGTACACGATTCGCCATCACCCTGGATGCGCGGAAGCTGTCGCGGCGATGCACGATGACCACCTCGCTCGCGAACTTGGTCAGGTACATGGCCTCTTCCATGGCCGTATCGCCACCTCCGACCACCGCCAGACGTTTCTGGCGATAGAACGGCATCGCGCCATCACAGACGGCACACGCCGACACGCCGCCGCCTGCCTGCGCGAGCCGCAGCTCACTCTCGAGACCGATCCATCGCGCCGCCGCGCCGGTCGCCACAATAACCGTGTGGGCCAACACCGGTTTGGAGTAATTCGGCACGATGCGGAACGGCCGCTGGGAGAAATCCACCGATTTCACCAGCTCCGGCACGATACGTGTCCCATGATGCACCGCCTGCGCTTTGATGCGCTCCATGAGTTCCGGACCGCTCACCGCCTCCGGAAACCCCGGAAAATTCTCGACATCGGTGGTGAGCATGAGCTGCCCACCCGGCAGCTCCGTCCCAACCGGTTCTCCCTCGAGCACCAGTGGTTCGAGATTGGCACGTGCCGCGTAGATGGCGGCCGTCCAGGCGGCTGGGCCGGAGCCGATGATGACGAGATTCTCGGTGCGCGTATCGGACATGGCAGCGGATTGGTGTAACGGTGAAGGAGCCGGAGGACGCGACACGACGGATAAGCGTCAGCGCGCTGGCGCTGTCAGGCCAGCGCAAGCACGCCCAGGGCGCCATGACAATGGGACATGGTCCCGACGAGCACCTGACACGGACCTTCTCGCCCCCAAGCGGCCAGGCGCTCATCTGCCTCGGCAATCGTGCGCGCGTCAATCATGCCGACACCAAACGCACGATGGACGCATGGAAAGATAACCGTCCCGCGCAGGGATGGCGCGGCCTCAAACGACTGTGGATGTTCCCGTGTGGGAATCCGTGCGATGGTCACCGGCATGCTCCAGTCACGCGGTGCGCGGATCGCGGGACAACGGGCCGGCTCGATGCAGTTCGTCGGGCAGGTCCATGTGGCATAGCTGACATAATGGCGACCATCGGCGGCCGCGCGCTGCCAGGGTGTGCCGGGATCGAAATCCAGCGGCGTCACCTGCATGCCCCGTCCGGGCCATCGCTGCCGCGCACGTCGCATCATCCAGTCAAGGCAGATATGCGGCATGAGGGGCGACGGGACCATGGCGTCGTCAGTGAGCACTGCTGTACCGACCGCCAGCCACTCGTCCAGGTAATCGTCCCACGTCGACACGGCGAGACGGACCGGAAGTGCTTCGAAGGCATCCTGCACCAGCAATCCCGCCACCTGGCACGACGGATCCCGATCCACCACGACGACCTCATCGATCGATACCGCAGCGGCTCGCTGGGCACGCATCAACTGGCGCGTGTACCAGCTTCCGTAACATCCGCCGCCGATGATGACCACACGTCGAAAGGCGAGTGGTGAGGTGTTCCGCAGATCCGTTGAATTCATGCACTCACCGCGTCAGCGGCGCAGGTGGCGACCACCATCGACATGAAGGATCTCACCAGTTACATAAGGAGCGTCGACGAGGTAGTGGATGGCCTGCACCACGTCTTCGGGCGATCCGCTGCGTGCAAGTGGCACGTCCTGCAGGAATCGCTGCAACGCGACCTCCGTCATGGCATCGGGGGCGAGGACGAGACCAGGCGCAACCGCATTGATCCGCAAGCGCGGTGCGAGCGCAGACGCCATGGTACGCACCAATGTCGTGACCGCGGATTTGGTGACCTGATGCGGTATCAACTCGGGGAATATCGTCTCGAAGGCGAGATGATCAGAGAGCTGAATCATCACGCCACCCTCCCGAAGTGCGCGCGCCGCCGCCTGCATGAGGAAGAAGGGTGCCCGGAGATTGATCGCCTCGGTGAGGTCCCAGTGCGCGGGCGAAACGTTGTCCAGCGCGACGATCTCCATGACTGACGCCGAACTGACCACGACGTCGATCCCGCCGAGTTGGCGAACGGTCGCGTCGATGACGCGAGCCGGCGCCTGCGCATCGCGCAGATCCTCCTGCACCACCGCGACAGGGACGCCGAACTGTTGCCGCAGATCGGCGGCCAATGCCGCTGCCTCCGTAGGTGAATGCCCATGGTGGATCATCACCGCGTATCCGCGGGCCGCGAAGCTCCGGGTGATGGCCGCCCCAACCCGCCGAGCTCCACCCGTGACAAGGACGATGCGGCCGTTACTCATTTTGCTGGCGAAAGAGGGTCACGATAACGCTCCTCCCGACGTCGCACGCGAGACCAAGCGAGGCGCACGCGAACCACACGCGATCCGTAGGATTCCGCCCCCCCCGTCGCTCATCCGACAGACGCCAGCTTCCGAGATATCTGTGCGTCCTGCAGCGTGAGCCAGGCGCTCGGCACGAGCTGTCCGCCCAGCCTGCGGAGGCCCTCGGTGGTGCCATGCCAGTCGGATCCACCGCTGGGCAGTAGCTCGAGGGTGCGCACATGATCGAACAGGCGCTGGGCCAGGTAGGGAGGATGACTGGGGTGGAGCACCTCGACACTATCGAGGCCCAGCCCCATCAACTTGCGGATCCGCCCGAGGGTCGCGTACTCGCCGGGGTGGGCCCAGACCGCAAGGCCACCGGCGCGGTGCACCAGAGCGATGGCGTCCGCCACATCAAAACGGTCCTTGGCCATGTAGGCGGGACGGCCGAACCCGATCCACTTATCGAAGGCTTCCCGGAACTCCTTTACCCAACCACCCGCAAGCATCGCTCGTGCGACATGTGGTCGGCCCACGGCGCCATCGCCTGCTTCCCGCAGCACCGCCTCCATGGTGATCGGCATTCCATGGGCGTTCAGCAGGGCGACGATACGTTCCGCCCGCACCACCCGCTGCGCCTGCAGGTCCTGCAACGCGCTCCGGATCGCATCGCGATTGGCGATGTGCAGGCCAAGGAGGTGCAGTTCCTCGTCCTCGAAATGCGTACTCAGTTCGACACCGGCCACCACACGCACCCCGAGGTGGCTCCCCGCCTGAATGGCCTCGTCAAGACCGTCCACCGTATCGTGGTCGGTGATGGCAATTGCCGCGAGCTCCGCGGCGTACGCTGCCCGTACGACCTCCGCAGGAGGCAAGGCGCCATCAGAGGCCGTGGTATGCACCTGCAGATCGACAAACGCGGGCTGCCCGACCGAGTGCACTGCCTGATGTTCCTGCTGCAGGGTGACGACCGATGTGGTGGCCGCCGTGACACCGGTAAATCCAGACGTCGATGAGGTCACGGGCGATAGCCGGTTTCCGGCGCGTAGGCGCTGGACTGCGATTCGTGAAAGAGTGTCGCCAGCGCGGCATCATCGAGCTCAGCCAGCGCCTGCTCACGCGCTCGCGTGCGTTCGGGGCAATATCGCGTCACGCGCACCACGCGAGCGCTTCCTCTTCCGGTCACGAACAGCAGGCCGAGCTCGTCGGCCATCGACTGCGTGAGGAACCCCGACGGATACACCTGCCAGTCACAACCATCAACGTGTATGTGGCGTGTGGGCATGTTCAACCTCTCCGTACTTCAAGCCAGTATTCAGGTGGATCATCGACGCCAAGGAAGCGCGTCAGCGCTTCACGGTCGGCCGCTTCCACGAATTCGACAAAGCGGCCTCGATCACTGGCGTGTTCAAAGGCCCAGAAATGCGCCTGCGCTGCCGACGCGCTCGAAGAGCGCGCAGACAGCGCGGCGAGATACTCCGCACGCTCCGCTTCGGTGACACGGCGTTCCTGCATTGCCAGCGTGCGCGGCATGTGGGGTCCCCTGGCATACAGCGATGGGCGGTGCCCATGAATGCCCGGGACCCTCCCGGGTTCAGACCGCCGCTTCGGTGACCGACTCCAACGACTTCTTGAGGTCGGACATGAACCGATCCGCATCCGCCCCATCGATCACCTTGTGATCGAAGGATAGCGAGAAGTAGGCACAGGTGCGGATCGCGATGGTGTCTTCTCCATCGGCGCCGGCGATCACTTTGGGACGCTTC
>CAZPJX010000082.1:0-12465 GCA_964586985.1 uncultured Gemmatimonas sp.
CTGGGGATCGGTTTCCGTGCGGGCCAGGCCGCCGAGGGCGGTGCGTGCCAGACTGATGCCAAGCGTGACGCCGGAACTTCGACGCACTGCCGCGGTGAGCAGTTGACCGTCGACACTCTGGGCAGATCCGGCGGCCAGTGATGCCACCCCGAAGCGGGCTCGCTCACCGCTTGCAAGCGCTACCGTTGCGGGGTTCCAAAGCCCCGCTCCCGCCTCGACCGCCAGGGCGGACGGCTCGTACAGCGCTCCGAGCGGGAACTCCCAGAGGTCGCGTGCCGGTACGCTCTGTGCGGCAAGCCCGCTGGCCAAGCCGAATGCGGCAAGCCCGCCGATCAGTGTGCAACGCATATGGGAGACTAAACAGCGCTGTGCTGATGGGTCAAGCAATGCGGCGAACCGACCTGCTACCCCAGACGATTCGTCATATGTAACTTTCACGGTTTGCACCGCATCTCGACGGCAACCAGTGACGGACCCTCTCCGAGGGGATTCCCCGGTGCGCTGCCTGTCCGTCCTTTCTCAAGCCTTCTCCCTGATGTCGCTTCCGTCCGATCTGTCTGTGCTGGCCACGTCGTTGCGTACCGATACCTGCGGGCTCCTTCGACGTTCTGACGTCGGACGCACGGTTCGTCTTGGCGGATGGGTCCATCGGAGTCGTGATCTGGGAGGGCTGGTGTTCATCGACGCGCGGGATCGAACCGGGTTGGTGCAACTGGCGTTCGGACCGGCCTGGACCTCCGCCGAGGTGCACCAGTTGGCCGCCACGGTGGGCGTGGAATCGGTCATTCTCTGTGAAGGAGAAGTCGTCGCGCGCGAAAGCGACCGCGTGAATCCGGACATGGCAACCGGTGAGGTGGAAGTGCGTGTGACCTCCCTGCGCATCGTCGGACCCGCTGTGACGCCCGCGCTTCCGGTCGCTCGCGGGCGCGGCGAGAAGATGCCGGCCGAGGACCTGCGACTCCGTCATCGGTATCTCGACCTGCGTCGTCCGGAACTACAGGAGAATCTTGTACTCCGGCATCGGTTGATGCAGGTCACACGACGATTCCTCAGTGATCGGGGCTACCTCGAACTCGAGACACCGATTCTCACCAAGCCGACGCCGGAGGGAGCCCGGGATTACCTCGTGCCCAGCCGGGTGCATCCGGGTGAGTTCTATGCGTTGCCGCAGTCGCCTCAGATCTACAAGCAGTTGTTCATGTGCTGTGGCTTCGATCGATATTTCCAGATCGCCCGGTGCTTCCGCGATGAAGACCTGCGCGCTGATCGGCAACCGGAGTTCACGCAGATCGATATCGAGGCATCGTTCATCGAGCGCGAAGATATCCTGACCCTGGCACAGGGGCTCATCGGCGCGCTCTGGCGTGAAGCAGGTCAACAGATCCCGGCGCGGTTCGAGCGAATGAGTTATGCCGACGCGATGGAGCAGTACGGTTGCGATCGACCTGATTTGCGATATGACCTCATGTTGCGTGACTACAGCGCCGTTTTTGCCGAGCTCGATTTCGGCGTGACGCGCACCGCCATGGCTTCAGGGGGACGCGTCAGAGGTCTCGTCGTGCCAGGAGGGGCAGCCTGGAGCCGAAAGCAGGTGGATGAGTTGGAGGTGTTGGCCAAGGGGGCCGGCGCGGGTGGATTGCTGCGTTTGCGCAAGGCTGGCGGGGTGTATGACGGACCGCTCGCCAAGGTGCTGACCGAGGAGGCGCAGGCAGCCTTCGCGTTGCAGGATGGCGACCTCGCCCTTTTCGTGGCCGCTGCCGATCATGTCAGTAACCCCGCACTCGACCGCGTGCGTCAGGAGTGTGCGCGTCGCCTCGACCTCATCGATGAGCGGGCCGCCCGCTTCCTGATTGTCATGGACTTTCCCATGTTCGAACAGGATCCGGTCAGCGGTGCGCTGGCCGCCGTGCACCATCCCTTCACGGCGCCCCATCCGGACGATATGCGTGATTTTCCCGAGGAACCTGGCCGGTGGCGTGCGTTGGCCTACGACGTCGTCCTGAATGGGACCGAGCTCGGCGGCGGCAGTATCCGTACCAGCGACCCCTCCGTGCAGTCCCGCATGTTTGCACTGCTCGGAATCGCAGATATTGACGAACAGGAACGCCGGTTCGGGTTCCTGCTGGAAGGCCTCCGCGCCGGCGCGCCGCCGCATGGTGGCATCGCGTTCGGCTTCGATCGTATCGCGATGCTGCTGTCGGGAGCTGGTTCCCTGCGCGAGGTGATTGCCTTTCCCAAGACGACGGCGGCGCGATCGCTCTTCGAGGGGGCACCCGTTGCGGTCCCGGCGGGCGATCTGCGCGATCTGCATATCGCTGTCCGCTCGACTGACGCCTCATGACGGAACCCCGTACGGACCGACCGTCTGAAGGCGCCGCGACGGCCCGCCTCTCCGTCGAGGGAGCCGATCAACAACTGCTTGCCGGGGTCAACGATGGCAACCTCGTTGAACTGGGCCGTGCCACTGGCGTGCGTGTCGCGCTTCGCGGCGACCACCTCTCGTTGACCGGGGACCCGGAGGCGGTAGCTCGCGCGGAGGGCGTCGCGGCGGCCATGATCATGCTGGTGCGAGAGGGCAAGACCTTAGGAGCGGATGATGTCCTGCGTCTTTCCCTCACGGAACGGCCGGCCGATGCCCCCGGTGCGACCAACGGCTCGCTGGTGTTGCCCGGCGCGCGGCGCGGCGTGCAGCCAAAGACGCCGGGACAGGCGGAGTACCTGGCGAAGATTGCCGAGCATGACATCGTGGTGGGTATCGGCCCCGCTGGAACGGGGAAGACCTATCTTGCCGTTGCCGCGGCCGTCGACGCGCTCATGCGGAAGCGTGTGCGCCGGATCGTGCTGGCACGTCCCGCGGTTGAGGCGGGCGAAAACCTCGGATTTCTGCCAGGCGATATGCAGGCCAAGGTCGATCCCTACCTGCGCCCCCTCTACGATGCGCTCGATGATCTGATCCCCTTCGAGCGCATCCAGAAGCTCATCGAAACCCGTACCATCGAAGTGGCACCCCTGGCCTTCATGCGTGGTCGGACGCTGGGCGACGCGTTTGTCATTCTCGACGAGGCGCAGAATGCCACGGGCATGCAGATGAAGATGTTCCTCACGCGACTCGGCGTGAATTCGAAGATCGTCATCACGGGCGACAAGACCCAGGTGGATCTGCCGCGCCGAGAGGACTCCGGCCTCATGCAGATCGAGCGGATCCTTCACGGCATTGAAGGCATCTCGTTTCATTACTTCACGGAGGCCGACGTCGTCCGCCATCGCCTCGTGCGAGACATCATTCGCGCGTACAACGAAGACGCGGCAGGCGGCTGATGACGCCCCCAAGGCCCGAGCCACGCGCCGTGGCCGTCGAATGCGATGGCGTCCGCATCCCCGTGGCAACGGCACGACTCGCCGAGCTGTCCAGACAGGTGTTACGCGCTGGTCGGATCGCACGGGCGCTGCTGTCGATCACCTTCGTGTCGTCACGCGCGATGGCGCGACTCAATCGCCTGCATCTTGGTCACCGTGGACCCACGGACGTCATCACCTTCGCGCTGGGCCAGGGCCCGGAAGGCGCGGTGATCGGGGACATCTACATCTGCCCCGATGTGGCCCGTCTGCAGGCCCGCGCCCACGGTGTGGGTCTGCGCGAGGAGCTGGCTCGTCTCGTCGTGCATGGGACACTGCATGCCTGTGGTTGGGAGCACCCGGAAGATGAGTCCCGCACGACGTCGCCGATGTGGCGACGCCAGGAGCAATTGCTGCAACGCTTCTGGATGCCTCCGTCCCCGACCGAATGAGTATCGTCGCGTGGGGGCTCGCGGCGACCGGCGCGGTGGTAGCGGCTGTGGCCGCGCTCGCTGACGGTGCCCTGCTCGCCGAGCCACCGACCCCGGTGTCTGCCGGAGAACGCTTCCCTGGAGCGGAGGTCGCCCCCACTGCATCCCCCGGAGCGTCAACCGCTCGCGGTACGTATGCCAGAGAGCGCAGTCATCGTGCGCTGGCCTTCGCGCGCATCATCGGCCACCTCGCGGCGGGCAGCGGCATCGCGGTAGCACTTGACCTGGCTCAGCAGCCGACGATCGAGACGGCCATCGTGGTCACAGTCCTCGGGCTCACGACCGTGTTATTGGCTGAATCGGTGGCCCGGATCGTGGGTGACGGGCTTGGCGCCAGCGCCTCGAAGCGCCTCGAAGGGGTCACCCGAGGCATTGAATGGATCCTGCATCCTGGCATGCTGCTGGGCGACTGGCTCGATGGTCTGTTCGCCGAGATGGTCCCTGAAGTCGACGTTACACACGAACGCAGAGAGGAGGCCGCCGCGCAGTTCCGTGAAGTGGTCACCACGGAAACTGACGTCTCTCGCGATGAGCGGGAACTGCTCCTGGGCGTGTTCGAGTTCGGCGAGACGACCGCCGAGGAAGTCATGGTCCCGCGTGTGGACATCATCGGGGTGGAGCGGAATGCGCCATGGTCGGAGATGCTCGACCGAGTGCGCAGTGCGCAGCATTCCCGCATTCCCATTTTCGAGGGATCCATCGACGAGATCGTCGGCATCCTGTACGTGAAGGATTTGATGCCCGCGGTGCTCGCTGATGACGAGCCTACCGGCGGATGGCCGTCACTGATGCGTTCTCCCGTGTTCATTCCGGCATCCAAGCGCATCGCGGATCTGTTGCGGGAGTTCCGTCAGGCACGACGCCACATCGCCATTGTGGCCGACGAGTACGGAGGCACGGCGGGACTCGTCACCATCGAGGACGTATTGGAAGAGCTCGTCGGCGAGATCCGCGACGAGTACGACGAAGAGGAGCGGCTGGTCGAGAACGAGGAGGGCCTCCGGTACTGGGTGTCCGGTCGACTCACCCTCGATGACCTGTCAGCGGCTCTGGGTTACGATTTCGCCCGCGATGATGTCTCGACCGTCGGCGGGCTGGTGCTTGAGCTCCTCGGGCGAGTGCCACGGGCTGGTGAGGCCTTCACGCTCGGTCCCTTCCGGGTCATCGTGGAACGCGTGCTGCGACGGAAAGTCGACCGCGTGTTTCTCGAGCGCCTCCCGGATCGTGAGACCGACGGTAGCTCCGGCGCGGAGGTCCCCGAATGACGGGCCTGTTGATGTTTCTGGCGGTAGGCGTCATGGCGGTGCTGACGCTAGGTGCCACCGCCGTGCGGACCGTCAGCCGCTTGTCGCTGCGCCATTGGATCGAGCATCGAGCCGGTGGTGTGGGAGAGATGGCGCGCTATCTCGAGCGGCCGGTTCGGCTCGTTCACGCCGCCGGGACCGCCGCGATGCTCGTCGTGTTCGCCACGGGCGGCGTGATCGCGATGACCGATGGGTTGCGCGCATGGACGTTTCTTGTCGACGTCACGGTATTTCTCCTATTGCTGCTGCTCTTCGGTCAGTTGCTCCCACGAGCCATTGGCCGGCGCTGGGCGCCTGCCATCGTTCCGGTCCTGGTTCCGCTGCTGCGCTCCGTGGATCTGGTGCTCGCACCCTTTCACGCGGTGGCCTACATGGTCCGCCGATGGGTTTCTCCCGCTCGGCATGCCGCGCACGGTCACGACGTGCGCGATGGACTTGAGGAACTGTTGCGTGACGGTGCCTTCGATGACATCAGCACCACCGAAGAGATGGCAATCATCTCGGGAGTCATTGAATTCGGCGACAAATCCGTTCGCGACGTGATGCGTCCTCAATCAGAGGTCTTTCTCGTTCCCGAAGACCTGCCAGCGGATGAGCTGGCCCGACGGGTCTCGCAGTCCGGTTACAGTCGTGTTCCCGTGTATCGTGGGCCGGTGGATCAGATTGTGGGCATGGTTCATGTCATCGACATCTTCAAGCGCCGTGGCGAGTCGATGCCTCCCCTGTTACCGGTCACCCGTACGGTCCCCGATCGACCAGCCAATGAGCTGCTCTTCGAGTTGCTCCGCGCGCGGCGGCAGATGGCGATCGTGCAGGACGTACAGGGAGAGGGTGGTCGTGCGATCGGTCTGGTCACGCTCGAAGATTTGCTGGAGGAGCTGGTTGGTGAAATTCGAGATGAGCATGACGACAGCACCGACTGACACAGCGATCACTCGTCTGCTGACGCAGTTCCGGGCGGGCGTTCCTGCAGCGCTCGCCCGTGCGGTCAGCATCGTCGAGAATCATCGCCCGGGCTTTGAGCAGATTCTGGCGGCGCAGCACGCTCGACTGGGGCGCGCGCGTCGCATCGGGCTCACCGGTCCACCGGGCGCGGGGAAGAGTACCTTGACCACTCGCCTTGCGGGCGTTTACCGCAGCCGGGGGGCGCGGGTCGGCATTGTGGCGGTGGATCCCACGTCGCCGTTTACTGGTGGTGCACTGCTCGGTGATCGTATTCGCATGGAGGGCATTGCGCTCGACCCCGGGGTGTTCATTCGTTCCATGGCGACACGAGGGTCGCTCGGCGGTCTCTCCATCGCCACGCGCGAAGTCTGCGATGTGCTCGATGGCTTCGGCATGGAGGTGATTCTCATTGAGACAGTTGGCGTCGGGCAGAGTGAGTTGGATGTGGCTCGTGCGGCCGACTCGACACTGGTCGTGCTCGTCCCGGAGTCAGGCGATTCGATTCAGACGTTGAAAGCGGGTGTCATGGAGATCGCGGATGTGTTTACCGTCAACAAGGCCGATCGCCCTGGTGCCGATCGACTGCGCCATGACATTGAACTCATGCTCGGTATGCGCTCCGGAAGTGGAAAGCCGGTACGTCGCCGGGATGATGCCGATGCCGGAGCCTCGGATGCCTGGGTGCCGCCGGTGCTCAAGAGCGTGGCCGCCGAGAACGAAGGCATCCTGGAGATCGTTGACGCACTCGATCGACATTTCCAGTATCTCGAGCGCAGCGGGAATCTGCGACAGCGACGGCGTGCGCGCCTGCGGGAACAAGTGATGGAGATCGTCGAACAGCAGATCCGGCAGCGACTCTGGCAGGATCCTTCCACGCTTGCGTGGTTGGAAACCCAGATCGATCTGTTGGAAGCCGGTGCGCTCGTCCCCTTCAGCGTCGCCGATGCGCTCAGGGCGCAGAGCGGCGCCCTGCTCACTGGTGCGCAGTACACGGCCACGCCAACTCTGTGACCACATGACCGAACCTCGAAAGCGGCAGCGGACGAATGGGGGCCTCTCACCCCGCGCAGCAGACCGTGCCCCGAAACGCGTAGTCCGTGTCGCGGATTCGCGTGATCGGCCGGCTGGTGACAAGGGCAGAGAGACGTACACTCCATGGTGGCAGACTCATTTCGATGCACAGTATCTGCATGAGTACGAACCACTGTTCGACCTCGTGCAGGACAGACGCGAAGTGGCCCGGCTGCTGGACCTGCTGGCGTTGCCGTCTGGTGCACGCATTCTGGATTGCCCTTGTGGGCAGGGGCGGCATGCGCATCTGTTGGCGGAAGCCGGGTTCGATGTGGACGGACTCGACTATTCCGAGCCTCTGCTGAAGCTGGCGCGGCGGCGGGGGACAGGGAAAACGCTTCGCTACACGCAGGGGGACATGCGGGCCCTGCCGACGCGCTGGACCAAGCGCTTCGATGCGGTCGTCAACCTGTTCACCTCATTTGGATTCTTTGACGATCCAGGCGACGACCTTCGTGTGCTGGCGCAGTTCGCCCGCGTCCTCAAGCCCGGCGGGGTGCTCGTTTGGCATGGTGGGTCCCGCGATGGGGTGATGGCCCGCTTCCTGGCCCGGGATTGGTGGAGTACGGCGGACGGGACGCTGTTCGGACAGGAGCGACGCTTTGATCCTCTCTCGGGGTTTCTGGAGATCACCTCCACCTGGAAAGGGCCAGGAGGTGCGGGAGAGAGGACGCACCGTATTCGACTGTACAGCGCTTCGGAGCTGGCCAGCCGAATGCGGGAGGTGGGATTGGTGGTAGAGGCCGCGTACGACGCATGGACAGACCGTCCGCTCACTCGCCGCTCGAGCGAAATGCTACTGGTGGCGCGTAAGGAAGACTGAGTATGTTCAAAGGTTGTCCCCGAATGGCCCGGGTGATGGCCGCCGTTGACCGGTTCCGTTCCTTCCGCTCGACTCCGGGCCCCACTCCGTCTGCCAACCGATGACTCGTCCGATTCGTGTGCTGGTGGCCAAACCAGGCCTTGATGGTCACGACCGTGGTGCCAAGGTCGTGGCCGCAGCACTCCGCGATGCCGGCATGGAAGTGATCTACACCGGCCTGCATCAGACTCCAGAAATGATCGCCACGGCGGCTATCCAGGAAGACGTGGACGTGGTGGGATTATCGATCCTTTCGGGTGCGCACATGACGCTCTTTCCGCGTGTGCACGCCCTCCTGCTCGAAGCTGGTCGGGAGGACATCCTTCTGACCGGCGGCGGTATCATCCCCAAGGAAGACATGGACGCGCTCAACGCCCAGGGCATTGCGCGTCTCTTCGGCCCCGGCACCAGCACCCAGGATCTCGTGAATTACATCCGGATGTGGTTCGCAGCGCGTGAGCAGCAGCACTCGTGAGCAGCCGTCTTCGCCAGCTCTCCGATGAGCTCAGGACCCTTGAGGCCCGCCTCCGTCTTGGGGGTGGCACGGACAAGATCGAACGGCAGCACAAGCAGGGAAAGCTGACGGCGAGGGAGCGCGTCGAGCGTCTCGCCGATCCGGGCACGCCCTTCTTCGAAGTCGGCTTGCTTGTCGCGCATGATCGGTACGACGGGCAGGCACCAGGCGCGGGTGTCGTCACCGGCATCGCGATCGTGGAGGGACGCGAAGTCGTGGTGGTCGCGAATGACGCCACCGTGAAAGCCGGGTCGTGGTGGCCCGAAACGATCACCAAGACGCTCCGAGCGCAGGAGATCGCGATGCGCTGCCGCATCCCGATCATCTACCTGGTGGATTCGGCCGGAGTCAACCTGCCATATCAGGGCGGTGTATTTCCCGGTCAGTACGGTGCGGCGCGGATCTTCTACTACAACTCCATCATGCGTCGCTACCTGCGTATCCCGCAGTTAGCCGCCGTGATGGGGCAGTGCGTAGCGGGCGGTGCCTATCTGCCAGCGCTCAGCGACGTGATACTCATGGTGAAGGGCACCTCATTCATGGGTCTCGGCGGTCCCAACCTGGTAAAGGGGGCCACCGGGCAGACCATCGACGGAGAAACCCTTGGTGGCGCAGTCACCCACACCGAGGTCAGCGGCGTGGCGCACTACGCGCTCGACGATGATCCGTCCTGTCTCGACAAGCTGCGAGAACTCGTGGCCCGGCTACCCAGACCCGTGGTCTCCTCGCCAAGTGCTTGGCGACCGCCGGCCGAGCCGCCATCAACGCTGTACGACCTGCTACCGGCCGATCATCGCATGCAGTACGACATGCATGCACTCCTGCGCGCGGTGCTCGATGAGGGCAAGCTCGACGAATTCCAGGGGAATCTCGCCAAGGAGATGATCTGCGGCGATGCGCGCATCGAAGGGATCCCCGTCGGGATCATCGCCAACCAGCGCGGGCTCATCAAAGGCCGCCCGGGAGAGAAGCCGCGTTTCGGGGGCATCATCTACGCGGAGAGTGCGGAGAAGGTCGCGTATTTCATCGAACGCTGCGACAAGCAGGGCATTCCGATCCTGTTCGTCCAGGACGTCTCAGGGTTTATGGTGGGGCCGGAAGCGGAGCATGAGGGCATCATCCGCGCCGGCGCGCATTTCGTGGAAGCGATGGCCTGTGCCCGCGTCCCCAAGATCGTACTCACCGTGAACCATGCCAGTGGCGCTGGTTATTACGCGATGGCCGGGCAGGGGTTCGATCCCGACTTCATCCTCTCCTGGCCCACCGGCCGCATGGCCGTGATGGAGGGCGAAGCGGCCATTCAGGCCGTCCACGGGCCAGCACTCGATGCGGCAAAGAAGGCGGGCACCTCCCCATCTCCCGAGGTGATGGAAGCCGTAGCGGCGATGCGGGCCGACTACGAGACGCAGCTCGATGCCCGCTACGCGGCTGCACGCGGCTTCGTCGACACGATTGTCTATCCCGAAGACACCCGCAGCATGCTGGCGCTCGCGCTCCGCGCGGCGCTGCAGAATTCTGGTCCGCATCTCGGCGCCTTCGTGTTGCCGCCGATGCCAACTTACGGAGCGCAGTGATGTCGCAAGAGTCGAACGGCCGCGTGGTACGCGTGGCCAGCGGGCAGGGATTCTGGGGCGATTGGCTTGAAGCCCCTCGTCGTCAGGTGGAAGGCGGTCAGGTCGACTATCTCATGCTCGACTATCTCGCCGAAGTCACCATGTCCATCGTGCAGAAGCAGAAGGAGCGCGACCCGCGCATGGGGTATGCGCGGGACTTCATTGGCGCGATGGAAAGCGTGTTTCCGGCCGTTGCGAACCGCGGCGTGAAAGTCATTGCCAACGCCGGTGGCGTGAATCCCAATGCCTGTGCCGACGCGGTGTTGGAAGCGGCAGACCGCAACGGGGTGCGCGGCAAGATTCGCATCGGGGTGGTGACCGGTGACGACATTCTCGGACGCCTGGATGAGCTGCTCGCTGCGGGCCATGAGCTCCGCAACATGGACACCAACGAGCCGCTGTCAGCCATCCGCGATCGGGTGCTGTCGGCGAACGCGTACATCGGTTCCACGCCGATCGTGGAAGCGCTCGAGCGGGGTGCCAACGTCGTGGTGACCGGACGTAGCACGGACACCGCACTCACGATGGCGCCCCTGCGTCATGAGTTTGGCTGGGCCGCAGACGACTGGAACAAGCTCGCAGCCGGCATCGTCGCCGGACACATTCTCGAATGCGGCGCGCAGTGTTCCGGCGGGAACTGCCTGCATGACTGGCGCAACATTCCCGACCTGGCCAACGTGGGATACCCCATCGCGGAAGCCCGGGCCGATGGCACCTTCGTGATCACCAAACACCCCGGTACCGGAGGCAGGGTCTCTGTGCCCAGCGTGACGGAGCAGCTCGTCTATGAGATGGGTGACCCGCACGCCTACATCACGCCGGATGTCGTGGCGGATTTCACCAGCATTCAACTCGAATCGGCCGGTGAGAATCGCGTGCGCGTACACGGCATCACCGGCGGCCCGGCGACACCGTTCCTTAAGGTCTCCATCGCCTATCGTTCGGGATACAAGGCGGTGGGCACGCTGGTGTATTCCTGGCCGGATGCCATGGAGAAGGCGCAGCTCGCAGACCGGGTGCTACGGGAGCGTCTCGACCGCCTTGGCCTCAAGTTCGATCAGGTGTTGAGCGAGTTTGTCGGCGCAACGGCCACGCACGGTGCATTGGCCGGAGACGGCCACGAGGCCCCCGAAGTGCAGTACCGCATTGGCGTGCGCGGAGGTGACAAGGCGTCCATCGAACGGTTCGCCCGTGAGATTGCGCCACTGGTCCTGAACGGCCCGCCAAGTGTGACCGGCTTTGCAGGCGGTCGCCCCAAAGTTGAAGAAATCGTGGCCTACTGGCCCGCGCTGCTCGACAAGCGCGCCGTATCCACCGCTGTAGCCATCGTGGAGTAAGAACCCATGCGAGTCCGATTGCTCGATATCGCACACGCCCGCAGTGGCGACAAGGGTGACACCGCCAACGTGGGCCTCATCGCCCTCGACCCGCGGTGGTATCCGGTGCTGGATAAGTACGTCACCAAGGACACCGTCGCGAAGCACTTCACCGGTCAGATCACTGGCGATGTGGTTCGATTTGAACTGCCGAATCTCAAGGCGCTCAACTTCCTGCTGCACGGCGCACTTGATGGCGGCGGAACGCTGTCTCTCAAGACCGATGCGCAGGGCAAGGTGTACTCCACCGCACTGCTCCGCCTCGTGATTGACGTGCCCGACGACGAAGCCAAGGCTGCAGGTCTTCCCGCCTTCGTATGATGCTGCGCCTTCGCATTGCCCTGATCCTGATTGGCGTCATTGCCTTCACGATCGCTCAGCGCACCGGTACGGAATGGGTGCGTTGGGTGGGCATTGCCTTGGTGGCCGTGGCCCTGTTGTTGCGGTTCTACAAGCCGCGGCGAGGGTGACCCGCGAGATAGTCGCGGCCACAGGCTTCTAGGCCCGCCATGGCAAATCGATATAGATGCCGCACGATCACCTCGTGCGGCATCTGCGGATTTGCCAGCGGAACCCACGGAATACCCCGTTGACCGATCACCAGCAGCATGCACGGTGCGGCAACGCTGAGCAGACAGAGGCGCATGGCAGGTGCGTCAACCGGAATTCCGGTGATCTCACCAAGTATGCCGGTCACCACGGAAACCTTCGCCGAAATATCCGACTCAAAGAGCACCTGCAGATGGGAGGTCGGTGCGAGGAGCTCGGCTGCCATCACCGGCAAATGCCATCCGTTTCTGTCACTGCGCGCCCGCTGAACAATGCGATCGATGAACAGCCGGAGCTTTTCGGATGCGGGCACTCGGCTGGTTGCAAACTGCCTCATGTCGGCGACATCCATGATTCGACGATGCGCTTCCGAGAGCACCGCCTGATACAGCCCGCTTCGGCTC
>CAZPJX010000083.1:0-11107 GCA_964586985.1 uncultured Gemmatimonas sp.
TTTGCCATGCTCTATCTGTTCTTCGAATACATCAGACCTTCAGGGATGTATCCGGTGCTGGATGTGCTGCCGTGGGCTCGGATATCGCTTATTCTGGCCTTTGTGAGCACCCTGGCGGCTGGGCGTTCGTCCCTTCAGCTCGCTCCTGGCTGGCTGCTCCTGTCGTTATTCACGGGGGTGATACTTCTGAGCATTCTGCAGTCGGAGTTTCCGTCTGCAGGGTTCGAGAAGTTCAATCTGTGGCTGTCCTGGCTGATGGTGATCTTCATTGTGTCCAGTGCGGCAAGCAATGAAGAGCAGTTGATTCTCATCATTGGCTCTTTCGTGCTCTGGAACCTCAAGATGTCCTTCGGTGGGTTCAAGAGTTGGGCATCAGCAGATTTTCAGTTCCGGGATTGGGGAATCGCCGGCCCGTCCGGTTGGTTCCAGAACTCCGGAGAGTTTGGTACCGAGATGGCGGTGTTCCTTCCGATTGCCATTTATTTTCTGATTGGGCTGCACCCCTATCTCAGCCAAACGAAACGCTGGCTCCTGGCATTCGGAGCCTTCACTACCGTGGTCGGTCTGGTTGGCTCGTCCTCGCGGGGAGCACTTCTCGGAGGAGCGGCGGTTGGACTGTGGTTCCTCTGGAGAAGCCCCAACAGGGTAAAGGGGTTTTTCTATATTGGCCTATTGGCAGCGGCGGCGATGGTTTTTCTGCCAGAGGCCCAAAAGGAGCGATTCCGCAACGCCGGCAGCGACGGTACCTCGCAGAGCAGGATTACGCTCTGGAAGGACGGTATTGAAATCACGAAGCAGCACCCCGTGCTTGGCATTGGTTTCAATGCCTGGACCCCTTACTACCAGAGGTACTACAACCCCAAGGGGAAAGTGCAGCACAATATTTTCGTGGAAGCCGCGAGCGAGCTGGGATTCCCCGGACTGTTCCTTTTCATTGCGCTGATTGGCTACACGTTCTGGGAGAACCGGCGAACACGCAACCTCACCAAAGAGGGCGGTAGCAACCCCAACCGCTTCATCTACTACATGGCCCACGGGTTCGATGGAGCCCTGATTGGCTACCTCGTCAGCGGTTTCTTCGTGACCATCCTGTTCTACCCGTACTTCTGGGTGAATCTGGCCTTCACCATGTCATTGGCCATGGTCTCCCGTCAGAGGCAGACCCGACGGCCATTGCGTGGACGACACGCCATGCTGAACCGCCGCCCACCAGCCCTGCTTAAGGCACCCCGCCAATCAGCCGTGCCCCAAGAGGTGTAGTCACAACAAGTGGGAGCCGCTGCCAGACCTGCACGGCTAGTTGGAATCCACCATCTTCGCCGCTTGGCGGGGCCTGCGCCGCAGCGGTTGATTGCTGATACCAGGTCAGCGGCTCATCCCGTGTGCCCCACTGCTGCTTGAACCGGTGCGTCCCCGAGTCGGGCGTGCAGCGACCAAAATTGAACACGCTAAACCCGCTTTCACAGGCCCGCCGTATGAATGCGCCATACAAGGCCATGTTGGGAGAGATCTTCTGATACCGCCTGAGCGAAGACGCCCAGGAAATCTCAACCTCGCGGCCGTTCTCGATGGCAAAACCGCCGGCCACGGGCACGTTGCCCAGATACGCCACACCCACCCAGGCCTTCTCACCCAGCGCGCGCGCCAGCCGTTCAAAAAAGAAAAGCCCATGCGCGGGTGACCCCAGATCGCGCATGTGCTCGGCGAAAACCTGATGGTATGCCTGCAGATGCTCAGTACCGAACTCCACATGAAGCCCTTCCTTGTCGGCCCTGCGGATCTGACTACGCAGCTTGCCAGGAAATGCCTTGAAGGTCGCGTCGTAGTCACCCTGCACGATGTCCAGGAGCACAGTCAGCTTGCGAGTCACCGGGGTCAGCGCGGTCTCGATGGCATGCCGCGACCTCAGCTCCACCAGCCTGGCGCCATTGGCCAGCGATGCCGCATGCTCGGCGAGTGCGGTCTCACTTTCCATATCGCCAATCGGCCCTCCGTATGACACGAAGGGTGAGGACACGAGGTAATGGCCGAACACCAATGACTTCACCCGCACCAGCGGTAGCAGGCCGCTCAGCACCCCGCCACGTCGCGCCACCAGGTAGGGCGTCTCATGCCGATACACCTCGCGGTAGACATCCCGCCACTCGATCTGATGAAAGGTGCTGCCGTGCGGATGCTGCGCCACGAAGGCGTTCCACTCGGCATCATCGGCGCTCGTGGCGAGCGCAACACTCACCGGGATGGTCGGCGCGCGACTCAAGCAAACGCCTCGAGATCGCGAAAGGACCGGAATGCGAACCGCCGCATGAGCGCGCCAAGTCGGGCTGAGCACGCGCCCAGACCTCGATAGTGCCGAATGCGCGTCAGCATACCCACCGGAAGCCGGGGTTGCTCAGGGTCGACCTCCCATGGATGAATGTAGAACACCGCCGGCTGCCCACTCTCCAGAACCGCTGCGAGACCCGAGGCAATGACCCACGATGGGAATTGACGAAACCAACCGCCACCGGCAACGGGAATCTGCACACCGGCGATGGGCCACACGGCCGGTGGGTACTCGGCAAGCGGGCCAGCCGCGGTGTTCAGAACATGCGGTGTGCGGGCACCACTGGCCGTTCCATAGCCCGGACGCGAAATGGGAAAGCGGCTGGAGTCGTAGCGGTGGCCTTCCTCCACCAGGATTTCAGCCGCCCAGGCGACATCGTCGATGAGCGAAAACGATGGCGCGCGATAACCGCTGACGAGCTGGCCGGAGGCATCCTCCAGGGCGCGCTTCGCGTTTCTGACATCCTCCCGGAATGCCTCGGGCGAAATGGTGGGGATACGCTGATGCCAATATCCATGCGACGCCACCTCATGTCCGGCATCGGCGATACGGCGCAGCAACGCCGGGAAACGTTCCGCAACCCAACCCAGCGTGAAGAACGTGCCGCGCGCACCGGTGTCTGCACACAATTGCAGCAACCGATCGGTGTTGCGTTCAACGCGTGAATCCAGCGAGTCCCACTGACTGCGCGAGACTTGTCGGTCGAAGGCACTGACCTGGAACCAATCCTCAACATCGACCGTGAAGACGGGAAGCGCCCGTCCGAAACCGGGCGGGCGCTGACCTGTGTCGACAATCACGTTCGATGCTCCATGGGCATACGAATGGGACTATTTGCGGATGCTGTCCTTGCGTGCCTTCGGGAACTTCTCCGAAAGCCCATCCACGTAGGGCCGCTCACCATGACCGATGTAGATCTGACGCGGCCGAGCAATCTTCTGCTCCTTGTCCATGATCATCTCCTCCCACTGCGCGAGCCAGCCCGACACGCGGGCCACGGCGAAGAGCACCGTGAAGAACTCCGCGGGGAAGGCCATGGAGCGGTAGATCAGGCCTGTGTAGAAGTCGACGTTCGGGTAGAGCTTGCGTGAGACGAAGTAGTCGTCGGAGAGCGCAATCCGCTCGAGTTCCAGCGCAATTTCGAGGTCCTTGTCCATACCCACCTGCGCAAATACTTCGTCGGCAAGCTTCTTCACGATACGCGCTCGCGGGTCGTAGCTCTTGTACACGCGGTGGCCGAAGCCCATGAGGCGCTCACCCTTGCCGCTCTTCACGGCCTCGATGAAGGCCGGAATGTTCTTCTTGTCGCCGATCTCGGTGATCATGCGCAGCACCGCTTCGTTGGCGCCGCCGTGCAGCGGGCCGAACAGCGCCGCGATGCCGGCCGCGACGGCCGAGAACGGGTCGACATGCGATGATCCCACCGCGCGCACCGCATTGGTGCTGCAGTTCTGCTCGTGATCGGCGTGCAGGATGAACAGCACCTCGAGCGCCTTCACGAACACCGGGTTTGCCTCGTACCTGGGCTCCGACATGCGCGCCACCATGGAGAGGAAATTCTCCGTGTAGCTCAGATCGTTGTCGGGGTAGATGAAAGGCAAACCCTTCACATGGCGGTAGGCAAACGCTGCGATGGTGGGCAGCTTGGCCAGGAGACGAATGGTGCTGATGTAGCGCTGCTCGGGATCCTGAATATCGCGTGCCGCAGGATAGAAGCTGGAGAGCGCCGCGGTGGCGCTGCACAGCATGCTCATGGGGTGCGCGTCATACCGGAAACCCTCCAGGAACTTCCGGATGTTCTCGTGCACGTAGGTGTGATACGTGATGGCACCGACCCACTTGTCGTACTGCTGCTGGTTGGGCAGCTCGCCATTGCGGAGCAGGTACGCCACCTCGAGGAAGGTGGCATTCTCTGCCAACTGCTCGATGGGGTAGCCGCGGTAGCGCAGGATGCCCTGATCACCATCGATGAACGTGATGGCACTGCGGCACGACGCCGTGTTCATGAACGCCGGGTCGTAGCTCAGCAGGCCGAACTCACTCGCCTCGCGCTTGATGGGACGCAGATCCATCGCACGCACGTAGGTGTCGCCTTCCGGACCTTCGGTGCGCACGGCGGCGCTGTAGGTGGAGCCGGTGCGGCTGTCGCGAAGCTCGATCACATCGGGCGTCGCAGAATTCGAAGCAGAGGTTGGCTGGCTCATCGTTTTACAGGCAACTCGGGGAAACCGACAGCACTGTGCGTCCCATGTGCACACAGCATGGTCCCCTAACATAAATCGGTGCGCCGCCCGTGTCCCCCGTTCGGGCCCGATCTCAACGGGGGTCGGCCGGGGGCAGGTGCAGGACGAATTCCAGGCAGGTACCCGGACCGGTCATCCTTCCCACCTCGAGCGCGCTGCCCATGGCACCGAGCACCTGTGCACAGATGCTGAGCCCGAGACTGTTCCCGGTCCTGGTGGCAGCCAACGCCACTGGGGACGGGAGGTCACCAATCAGCCTGCGGGCAGGTTCGCTAAGTCCCTGACCGGTATCTGTCACCCGGAATCGAACCCGATCGGCTGGCTCTACCTGTGTGGTCACTGAAACCACGCCTCTCGCGGTGTACTTGAGCGCATTGGTCACCAGGTTGAGCAGCACCTTCTGGAGCGCTTCGGGGTGCCCCACGCGCTGATCTACCGGAGGGCCGGCCCAGCGCAGGGTGAGTGATCGCTCCTGCGCGATGGGGGCCACCAGTGAGCGGACCGACTGCCAGGTTGCCGCAACCGAGAAGGGAACCGCGGGTGGGAGTCCCATGGTGTTCCACGCATGACCTCTGGCGATCTCAAGGGCGTTGCGGGTGAGATTCCCGGCCTCGAAGGCCGCCTCGTAGAGGATGCCGAGCTGAGCCTCCTGCTGGCGAGTGACGGGACCGCTTTGGCCGCTCCGCAGATGCTCGATCAGCACCAGCATCGAACCGAGCGGCGACCGGAGATCATGGGTGACCTCAATGAGCAACTCGAGCGCTGAGGAAGCCTCGACGCATGCATCCATCTCGCCAGGCGACAGGATACTGGCACCGATGCCAATGATCGACTGGATCGCCTCCGGGCAGACGTCGACCTCATCAGCGGCGCTTCGGGCAATACTGGCGTTGTCTACCTCGCCAGGCGTTGCCGAGCCGTCAGGAGTCAGCGGGTCCCGCGAGCGCATCACGCTTGAATCCATGCTTCTCCATCAGGCGATACAGCGTGGTGCGGTCGATGCCGGCCAGCCGTGCGGCCTTGGACATGTTCCCGCCGGCACGCGCCGTGAGCCGCGAGAGGTATTCCTGCTCGAAATGCGTGATCAGGCTGTCCTTGGCCGTGTGGAAGGCCTCATTCATGATGGTCGCAGGCAGACCAGTTTCCGGTTCGGCCCTGGGCGCATCATCGTAGATGGGAATGTCATCGGGCGAAATCGGACGGTCACTTTCGGCGATCACCGCCACGTGCTCGATCACGTTCTGCAATTCTCGCACGTTGCCACGCCAGGGCCGCGTCTGCAGGAACTCGATGGCCGCCGGCGTGAAACTGGGCGCCGGCGCTCCACCGGTGCGGTGGCGCTCCCAGGACCTGTTCAGGAAATGCTCGGCCAGCAGGGGGATGTCGTCGAGGCGCTGGCGCAGGGGCGGCAGCTTGATGGGCACCACGCGCAGCCGGTAGAAGAGATCCTCGCGCAGAATGCCCTGATGCACCGACTCCTGAGGGTCGCGGTTGGTGGCTGATATGAAGCGCACGTCCACCACGGCGTCCTGCGTTTCGCTGCCCAGCCGGCGCACCACGCCATCCTGCAGCACGCGCAGCAACTTGGCCTGGAGCGGCATGGTCATCTCGGTGAGCTCGTCCAGAAACAGCGTGCCCCCGTTGGCCACTTCCAGAAGGCCGGCTTTGTCACGGTCGGCACCGGTGAAGGCGCCCTTCCGGTAGCCGAACATCTCCGACTCCAGCAGGTTGTCGGGCAGCGCCGCGCAGTTTACCGGTACGAGCTTGCGGGCAGACCGGCGGCTGTGCTTGTGGATGAACTGGGCAATCATCTCCTTGCCCGTGCCGCTCTCTCCGCTGATCATCACCGAGGCATCGGTAGCGGCCACTTTCTGGGCAAGCTCAACGGCCTTTCGGAATGCGGGAGAGACCCCCAGCAGCGACATGAGCTCGCCCGAGCCGCTCTGGGTAACAAGCCCCGATGGCTTCACGGGTTCCTTGACGTCGCGCACGGCTGCGGACGCGTGGCCGGCTCGGCCGACAAGCACCTGCAGATGGCTGGCGGAGAAGGGCTTGGGCAGGTAGTCCCAGGCACCGGCGCGAAGCGCCTCGATGCTGGAGGCCACCGTGGGATTGCCGGTCATGACCACCACGATGGTCGTCTTGTGCGTTTCGACCGCCGCCTTGAGGACCTCCATGCCCGATATCGGTGTCATGTAGAGATCCACCAGCACGAGATCGAACTTGCGCCTGCGCACCAGGTCCAGCGCTTCCTCGCCCCGGCCGGTGGCCGTCACCGTATGGCCGTCCATCTGCAACACCGAAGCGCAGCCCTCCCGAAGCGTCCGGTCGTCGTCGACAACCAGGATGCGCATACCGGTTCCCTTGTCGGGAACGGAGGTGCTCGGGGGTTCAGCGAGGAAGGGCTCGGTCATCAGCGGATCGGGAAATCGAAGGCCGGTGCTGCGTGAATCCAGCAGTAACGTTGCATCGTTACCATAACACAACGCTTGAGCAGGTCGAAATACGGTGGGAAATGCAGCTCGTCAAGCGAAATAGCGTCGTATTGTGACCACACTCACCGTTTCATGACTGCAACACTAGATACAAAGTAACCAACCTGTAGCGTGCATGCGTCGTGGACTGTGCGCTTACGCAGCAGTGTGTTGCGTCGCAGATTTCCGGACGTCTCCTATCAGACCATTTCGGCAGATCACCACTCCGTCACTCATAATGTCCGGCCAGCAGATCCAACCCGTTCATCAGCGCGATGACGCGCTCGAGCCGTACCAGGAGGGTCAGCCACCGGGAGACTGGGGCGGCGGGACCGCTGAGGCCGCCCCTGAGCCAAAGGGTCCCGGGCTGCGCCGCTATCTCTCGGCGGTCAACCGATTCAAGTGGCTGGTACTGGCGCTCACCATCCTCGGCGGTGTCGGCGGCTACGCTGCTACCCGGTTCATTGACCCCGAGTACGAGGTGCAGGCCACCATTCTGCTGGAGCAGGGCACCAGCGTGGAGAACGGAGCTGAGCGGGGGCCCATCCAGGCCGCAGAGTTGCTGAGAGCGTCGGGCTGGCAGGATCTCATGCGTTCCTATGCCATCGCCGATCCCGTGGTCATCAGCCTTGGCTTGTTCGTCACCCCAAAGACTGCGGCCGATAGCAGTCTGTTCCGGAGTTTCCGGGTTGACCAGGGCGGGCTGCGTCCGGGCGATTACCAGTTAACGCTGTCGGGCGGGCGCTACGTGCTGAATCTCGTGCCCGGCCTTGAAGTGGAGAAGGGTGCGGTGGGCGACTCAATCGGCCGGGGGGTGGGATTCCATTGGCAGCCCAGCGCGGCGGATTTTGGCCGACGCACGGAGGTCAATTTCAATGTGCAGACACCTCGTGAAACATCGGGACGCCTGATCAAGAAGCTGTCGATGACCCTTGCAAATGGGTCTTCCTTTCTGTTCTTGCGGCTGACGGGCCCTGATGCACAACGCACCGCGGCTACGCTGAATTCGTGGGTGGAGCAGTTCGTGATGGTGGCCACCCAGTACAAGAAACAGAATGTGGTGCAGGTGGCAAGCATTCTGGAGGGCCAGCGCGAGTATGCCTCGCAGGAGCTCACCGCTGCGGAGAATGCGTTGGAGAGTTTCCGCGTGCGTACGGTGACCGAACCCACCGAGCGGCAGACGATCCAACCAGGGATCGAGATGACCAACTCGCCGGTGTTCGACAACTACTTCCGTGACAAGATCCTGGCGGAGAATTACCGCCGTGATCGGGAGGCTCTGGAGCGCATTCTGCAAGCCGGGCGCACGGGAACCCCAATAACACGCGAAGCCGTACTGTCGGTTCCCTCCGTCAACGCCGACCCTGCGGCGGACAATCTGCGCAAGGCACTCGAGGAGCAGGCAGGTCGCGAGTTCGAGTTGCGCCGGTTGCGTGAGACCTACACGGATGAATACCAGCGTGTAAAAGATGCGCAGTCAGCGCTTGCAGGCCTCAGGGATTCGGTGGTTCCTCGGGCACTCAACGCCTACCTCGGCGAGCTGCGGCTCCGTGAGCAGACCCTTACGGCCACAATTGATCAGAGCAGCAAGGATCTGCGCGGTATTCCCACACGCACCATCGAGGAGCAGCGCCTCAAGCGGCAGGTGGAGGTAGCGGCGCAGGTGTACGGGAGCCTGAATATGAAGGCGGCCGAGGCCAAGCTGGCCGAAGCCTCCACGGTGCCCGATGTGAGTATTCTTGACCCCGCCGTGCCTCCGCTCAAACCCACGAGCAACACCGCACCCATGCTTATTCTGGGTGCCGTGGCTGCGGCGCTGGGATTGGGCTTGGCGTTGGCCATTCTTCTCGACCAGCTCGACAAGCGTTTCCGCTACCCCGAGCAGGTTACCGAGGATCTGGGCCTGTTTGTGCTGGGCGTGGTACCGGTGATCGGTGGCAAGGGGCGTCGAAAGGCGGAACAGGCCGCGCAGGTGGTGGAAGCTTTCCGCACCATTCGCATGAACGTGCGCTACGCGGCGGATCCGGGGCGTCCCCTCACCATGATCATCACCAGTCCTGGTCCGCACGACGGCAAGAGCCTCATTGCATCGAACCTGGCCTTGAGTTTCGCGGAAGCCGGGATGCGCACCCTGCTGATTGATGGCGATATCCGCCGCGGCGAGCTAGCCAAGACCTTCAACACACATGCGCGTCCTGGTCTTGTGGAGTATCTCGAAGGCACCGCGCTGATTGCCGAGGTGCTGAACCCGGTGGCATCGCATCCCAAGCTGACCTTGATGCCTGCAGGCGTGCGGCGCCGTCGCGCGCCGGAACTGCTGGCCACGCCGCGCCTGTCGCAGCTCATCCACCAGATGGGTGGCGAGTACGATGTGGTGATCGTGGATTCTCCGCCCTTGGGTGCAGGCTACGACGCCTATGCGCTGGCCACTGCCGCTGGCAACATGGCGCTGGTGATGCGTGCCGGAGTGACCGACCGCAAGATGGCTGCAGCAAAGATGGCCACGGTGGACACGCTGCCCATTCGCGTGATGGGGGCCATTCTCAACGGAATCGAAATGACCGGTGTGTACCAGTACTACTCGTATTATCAGGATTATGCCGCCGAGGATGAACAACCGGAACAGCAGCCAGAGCGGCTGTCATCAGGCAAGGGCGGCGCGCGACCAGCGGCATTGTCTGGGGGCGTCAGCAATGGTTGATCTGCTGGTGGCTGTGTCCCGCCGCATTCGCGTACTGACACTCGCGCTTGCCGTCCCACTGATGACGGCCTCGGCGCAGGGGGGATCATCGGCGGGCTCGTTGCAGCGTGCCTCACGGACCGAGCTGGCAGCTCGGGTAGCGCAGCTTGAACAGCAGGTCGCGTCGGGCTCGCTGCGTGGCAAGAGTGCAACCCAGGCGCAGGCAGAGCTGGCGGGGATTCGCGAGCGCCTGGCGAACGGCGATTTTCAGGTAGGTGATCGCTTCGTGATCACCGTGCGCATGGACTCGGTGCGGGCGGATACCGCCTCGGTGCGGGACAGCCTCAAGGTCACCGTGCTCAATCTTCCCGATCTCTCGCTCAAGGGCGTGCTGCGCTCGGAGCTCAATGACCGCATCAATGCGCACATTTTACGATTCCTGCGGAATGCCGATGCACGTACCACCGTCCTGACGCGGGTGGCTGTGTTTGGGGCTGTGCGCGTGCCCGGGTTCTACTATGCCTCACCCGACCGACCGGTCACCGATATGGTGATGCTGGCTGGTGGGCCTGCAGCGGATGCCAACCTCAATCAATTCGAGGTGTATCGCGCGCGTGTGCGGCTATTGTCGGCGAAGGATTCGCGTGATGCCATCCGGAGTGGAACGACGATCGAGCAGCTCGATATTCGATCGGGCGACGAGTTTCGCATTCCGCAGAAGCGAAAGATCAACTGGCAGTCTGTGATCCAGATGGCCTTCGTGATCAGTTCATTGCTGTTCGCCATGATCAATTTTCTCAAGTGGTACTACGACCGGCAGGAGTAGCAACACCAATAGTGGAGGTGCCGCTATGATCCGTGCCTTTCCTCCCGTGCATTTCGCCATTGGGTTGAGTAGCCTGCTGCGGGCCGTTCGCGCTCATTCGAACCCTGGTCCGGTCGAGGCCTTGGCCCGCGAGGCGTTGTCTCGTATGGTTCCGTCCCGGAGTCTTGTTCTCGTGGACTCCGGGACGTCGGCGTTCGTACTTGCGTTTCAGGCCTCGCGGCCGGACGGAGTGTAGCCTGTGGTCGCGCTGCCTGGCTATTGCTGTTCCGATATCGCAGCGGCGGCCATTCGTGCTGGATGCGGGATGTATTGTGCGATCTCGATCCCCTGTCACTTGCGCCTGATATCCAGTCACTACGGCACGCGTTGCCATGCGGCGCCACGCACGTAGTGGTTGTGCATTACTACGGCATCATTCAGGATATTGACGCGGTAGTGTCTGCGCTTGGAAATGTCGACGTCACGATCATCGAAGACACAACGCAGGCAGCGGTGCGCTGCTGATGGCCTATCCGCTCGATACGGGGGCACGGATGTCTACCGTGCCATCGAGGCTCG
>CAZPJX010000083.1:11117-12464 GCA_964586985.1 uncultured Gemmatimonas sp.
TCAAGGGGCTAGTTGTCTCGCTGCCGGGAACGCCCTGTTGTCAAACTCGTGGCTCTATGGCTTGCCGCTCGTGGTGCCGGGCCTGGTTGCTGGCAGCTTTCTACGATGCCGCTGTTGGCAAAGGTGGGTCCCGCATTCGCGCCATCGGTGGCCAGGCCGCGAGCGATGGTGGCGCGCTGCGATTTGCCGTCCGGGCGAGCCAGGCTGGCGATCAGCAGCGTCTTGAGGTACTCGCCAGGCTCGGGGTAGTCTGATCCTACCTGCGAACACTCGCTGAGTATCCGGAGATTCGCGCGGTGATCCTTGCGGATGAGCCGCTGCTTCCTGGTGCACAAGAGCTGGTGAAAACGAGGTTCGCTTTGCCGACGCATGGCGCTATCAGTGAGCGGCTCGCGGATCAGACTGTCGAGGTGTTCGGGGCTAGCGCGTAGGGAACAGCGCCGAGGATGTACCGGAAACAAAGAAGGCCCCCGCGAGCTCGCGGGGGCCTTCTTTGTTGCTGCAGGTCTGAATGATATCAGGCGTTATTCTGACGACGACGGGCCACGACTCCCAAGCCGGCCAGACCAGCGACCATCAGGGCAAACGTAGCCGGTTCCGGCACCCGGCTACCGGGCGGAACCTGAACCATGAACGTCTGGTTCTTGCCGTTGTACAGGACGCGGTAGTTGCTCCAGCTCCCTGGCGGGGCCACGACCGGATTGATGGCGTTCGTGGAAATATCCCAGATCTGCTGCTGGATTGGCGAGTTGGTCGCTGCATTGCCGCTTCCTGCCAGATACTGAGTGGTGAGATACGCAGTCTGGCTGAGATCCCATCCCGTCAGGGTACCGTTCCACGGCGAGGTGGTGTTTGGCGCGCCGGCAACCTGGGTCAGGAACTGACCGAAGGTGTACAGCTTGTAGTTGCTGTATGAGTTACCAGGGTTGAACTGACGGCTCTGATCGATGCAGTAGATGATGACGTTGTTCAGCGGGACCGAGTACCCGGTGATGTTGGCATACCACGCACCGCCATTGTTGGTGGTGTAGATAGCCGTGCTGCCCGTGGCGAGTCCGACCGAAGTCTGCGCCGAGGCCTGGGTAGCCATGACCCCTGCGGTTGCCGCCGCAAGCATCACAGTCTTGAGAAACCGCATGGTCTGTCTCCGTAAGTGAAGGGTGATTGCCGGACATCCCTGCGGTGGGCCTCCGGAACCATGTTCGCGATAATGTTTCGCGACGCTGATCACTATCGCAAGTGCCGTGCCGGACCGCGAAGCCAGATTCTGAGGCCGCCAGACGGCACGGCAGGTTCGATTGTTTCATTTAAATGCTTGTAAAATAAAGAGTTACGGTAATCTCCGTG
>CAZPJX010000084.1:0-12403 GCA_964586985.1 uncultured Gemmatimonas sp.
TGCTGCTGCAGCAGGACGGGACGCTCGTGGTGATGGTGACCACGCATGCCTGGATGCAGGAACTCACCCTGCTGGAACCGGAACTGCTGCGGTCACTGAACCGCGATGCGTCGCGGCCCCCGATCGCCAGATTGCGGTGGATGCTGCGGCGCTGATCGCGGCCCCGCCTTGACGTACCCCCCAGTGAGATCAGGACCGTCCGACCGCACGGCCATCACGGGGGCATGTCTCGGGACGACGTCCTGGCATCGAGCATCCGGTTCACCCGCACCGTCACCCTGACACGCCACAGTAACATGTTGTCAATGAACGACTTATGCAGTATGCGCACAATTGCATTTCAGGGCGCGACGGGGTAGATTTCGAGGTTATCTCTGGCTTGTGATTGCAAGCCATTTCCAGGCACGCACTCCGCCGAATCCCGCACTCCCCCATGGCCAACAGCAACACCTCAGGCAGCGACGCGCATGACCACGACGGTGAGGGCGATTACGGTGCGCACAGCATCACCGTGCTCAAGGGGCTCGAAGCGGTCCGCAAGCGCCCCGGCATGTATATCGGATCCACTTCGGCGCGAGGCTTGCACCACCTCGTCTACGAAGTGGTCGACAATTCCATCGACGAAGCGCTGGCGGGGTTCGCGAAGCGAATCGAGGTCATCATCCACGCCGACAATTCCATTACCGTGGAGGATGACGGGCGGGGTATTCCCGTGGACGTGCATCCGGTAGAGAAGCTGCCAGGTGTCGAGTTGGCCCTGACGGTACTGCACGCTGGTGGAAAATTCGACAAGAACACCTATAAAGTGTCGGGTGGTCTACACGGCGTGGGTGTGTCCGTGGTGAACGCACTCTCCGACACCCTCAAGGTGTGGATCAAGCGCGACGGCCGGGAACACTACATGGACTTCTCGCGTGGTGTCACGACGACCAAGCTCAAGACACTGCGCACGGTGCCCACGAAGGAGACCGGCACGAAGACCTGGTTCAAGCCCGACGCGACGATCTTCCAGGAAACGACCCGCTACGAGTGGGCCACACTGGCCAGCCGTCTGCGGGAACTCGCCTTCCTGAACAAGGGCATTCAGATCACCTTGCGCGACGAGCGTCCGGAGGAATTGCGGGATGGCCAGCCGCGCGAGGAGATCTTTTTCGCCCGGGGTGGCCTCAAGGAGTTCGTCGTCTTCCTGACCGGCAACAAGAAGCCACTGCATCAGGACGTGGTGTATCTCGACACCGAGCGGGACGATATCGGCATCGAAATGGCGCTGCAGTACAACGACAGCTATGCCGACAACGTCTTTTCGTTCGTCAACAACATCAACACCCACGAAGGCGGGACGCACCTCACCGGTTTCAAGAGCGCGCTCACCTCGGTCATCAACAAGTACATCGAGAAATCGAGCAACCTCAACAAGAAGGACAAGGACATCCGCCTCTCCGGCGACGATGTGCGAGAAGGGCTCACGGCCGTGTTGTCGGTCAAGGTGCGCGAGCCCCAGTTCGAGGGACAGACAAAGACCAAGCTCGGCAATTCCGAAGCCGAAGGCGCGGTGCGGAGCGTGATGAATGAACTCCTCTCCCAGTATCTGGAGGAGCATCCCCGAACAGCCAATGCCGTCATCGAGAAGGCCATCTCCGCCGCGCGGGCACGGGAAGCGGCGCGTAAGGCTCGCGACCTGACACGCAAGAAAAACGCGCTCGATGTGGCTGCCCTGCCTGGCAAGCTGGCCGACTGTTCCCTCTCGGATCCGGCGCTCTGCGAGCTCTATCTGGTCGAAGGCGATTCCGCAGGCGGCTCCGCCAAGCAGGGCCGAAACCGGAACTTCCAGGCCATCCTCCCCCTGCGTGGCAAGATCATCAACGTTGAAAAAGCCCGTTTCGACAAGGTGCTCTCCAACGAGGAGATCCGCACCATCATCACGGCGATCGGGACCGGTATCAAGGAGGAGTTCGATCTCCTCAAGGCTCGGTACCACAAGATCATCATCATGACCGATGCCGACGTGGACGGGGCCCACATTCGTACGCTGCTGCTCACGTTCTTCTTCCGGCAGATGCCCGAGTTGATCGACGCCGGCCATATGTACATCGCGCAGCCGCCGCTCTATCGCGTCGCCAAGGGGACGGAAGAGTTCTATGCCTACTCGGAGAAGGAGCGTGATGGGTATGCCGAACGCCTCGGCGGGCCCGAGGGGCGCGGCAACATCATGGTGCAGCGCTACAAGGGCCTGGGCGAGATGAACCCCGATCAGCTCTGGCGCACCACCATGGACCCCGCAACACGCACCATGCTGCGTGTCACCATGGACGATGCCGTGATGGCGGACCAGACCTTCCAGACCCTGATGGGTGATGATGTGGAACCCAGACGGCTCTTCATCGAAACCAATGCCCGTTTCGTGAGCAATCTGGACATCTAGCCTCGGTTACCGCACTGGTGGACCTCCCCACGGCACAGGCCGGCATCAGCAGTGATGCCGGCCTGTGTCGTTGACACGAAGGCTTCCCCAAATCAGGCCGCACCGAAGCCGTGAAGGAGCTTCGGCAGAGCGCCTGACCGTTACAGGGCTGGACCTGGCCTTCGATCGGCACCCACGATGTGACAGTCTGTGCCGATGTGCGTCTGACATTGCTTAGGGCTCCGGTTACCCTCACCGGTGACTGTCGTCCTCGCCATGGATCCCCTTCTTCCAGACCTCAATCCGGCCCTGTCGTGCAACGACGCGGTTTTACTCTCATCGAGTTGCTGATCGTGGTGGCGATTGTCGCCATCCTGGCCACCATGGCACTCCCCCGGCTGCGGCTCGAGCAGTCCCAGGTCGATGGGGCGGCCCGCACAATCTCCAGCGCCATCATGGCGGCGCGCGCGGATGCCGTCAGTCGCGGTCACAATGTCCTCGTGGTCTTTGATACGGCAGCGCGCGTGGTACGCACCGTCTGGGATACAAACAACAATCTGCTCATCGACGGCGGCGAGAAAACGCGACCGGCGCTCCTCGGTGAGCGCGTCGCGTTCGGACGCGGTGCCGGAATCCCGGCCTTCGACGGCGCGACCGACGAATTCCCCACGCTCATGACCGTCGATGGCAAACCCGCTCTCGTCGTTCAGCGCAACGGTGCATTGGATCGCGGGGGCACGCTGTACGTCACCTCACGACGTGGCGCGGCAGGCATTGGCGATGTGGACTCACGGGCAATGCAGCTCTCCCGCGCTACCGGCCATGCAACGGTCTTCATCTACGCCACCAGCGGCTGGAGGTTGCAGTGAACCGAAAGGGTTTCACGCTGATCGAAACGATGATCGCGCTCAGCATCTTCTCAGCGGTCGTCCTCTCCATCGGCATCGGAACGACCAAGCTGCAACGCAGCGTGAGCGACTCGGGTCTCCGCACCCGTGCCTTTGCGCGCGCGGATGTCCAGATCGGAATGGCGCGGGCGTGGCCCACCTGGGACACGCTGGATAACCTTGCGGCCCCCGCCTATAACGGGGTCCAGGACGGTCTGGTCACCTCTACCGTGGTGGTGGTGGATACCCTCGCCAAGAAGCGCATCAAACGCCTCAGCGTGACCGTGACATCGGCCACGCCAGGCGCTCTCGCGATTCCCGTTAAACGCTCGATTTCCATCGCGGCCCCATGATCACGACATCTCGACGCGGCATGACGCTTCCGGAGATCCTGATCTCCATCACGATCTTCGGCGTTGTCTTCGGTGGCGCCATCACCTTTCTCGTCGCACAGAGCAAGGGGTTGCGTGTCCTCGCCACGCAGAGCAACGCCGTGCAAAGTGGACGCTTCGGGCGTGATCTGCTCCGCACCGAGCTTCGGACAGCCGGTACGGGCGTGACGGAGGAGCAACCCATCATTGTCCTGGCGAACGACAGTGCCTTCGCGTTCAATGCGGATCTCACGACCGCCAACAAGGACTCCGCAGGACTGACCGGAGCCGTCTATGTCGACGAATATGCCGAACCGGGATCGGTGACAGCCCTCCGTCAGACCGCCTCGCTGAGTGTGCCTGGCTCGAACCCGGCAGTGACCTACCCTCTGCAGGACTACTCACAATCGCCCCTGCTCTTCATCAATAGCGAGGCGGAGTTCCTGGCGTTCTGGTTCGCTCCGGATGCCGCATCCGGAGACAATCGGTATGCGCTGTGGCGTCAGGTCAACAATGGGAATCCCGAAGTGGTGGCCATGGGCATACGAAAGGCTGCCGGTCAGCCGTTTTTCCGATACTACTACGACCCTGGAAAGTTCGGCGCATCCAGCCCGAGTCTGGATCCGGTGCCCGGCTCCTGGCTGCCACTGGCGAAAACCGTCGCCCAGCGTGGGCTTGGCGCAGACACGGGGACCGCCATCACCACACGTATCGACGCCTTGCGCGCCGTCGAAGTGAACTACGAGGTGCTGGCCCCGCGTGGTGGCGTCAACGAGGTCGTCCGGTACATGGTCCCGCTGCCGAACGTCGCACACGCGCGCCAATCTCGCGCCTGCGGTCGGCCTCCGATCACGCCGGTGGCACCAACCGTGACCTGGCGCAGTGACTCAAACTTCGTGCAGGTCAGTATCCCTCGTGCTGTCGATGATGGCACCGGGGAGGCCGATGCGGTGCGATATGTCCTCTGGCGACAACAGGTCGGTGCGACTTCATGGGGAGATCCCATCAGCACGATCGCTGCCAACCAATCCGGGACGTATACCACTCGTGACATCGGGATGCCGGTGCGGCCCGGCACCTATCGGTATGCTGTCGCCGTGCAGGACTGCACACCGAACCTCTCGGGAATCGCCGCTTCCGCCTCCGTCTCCGTCCCATGATGCCTTCCCAGACACACTCCCGCCGGCAACGGCCGGCCGTGAACGAACGCCGCGGTGCGGCGCTGCTCACCGTGCTTGTCGTCAGTATTGTGGCTGTGACGCTCGCGTTGACGTCCTCCATGCTGGTGATGAGCAATACGCTCGTGCAGAACTCCAGTGAACGGGCGGCCATGCTCGATGATGCGGCACTGTCCGGCCTGGAAGAGGCGCGCAATCGCCTCAACGCCAAGCTCGACACCGTGCCACTCACCGGCTATCTCGCCCTTGAGAGCGACGCTCCACTGAGTGGTGGCAATGGCATCACCCGCTCCACCTGGGTGGGGCGCATCGGAAACACCGACTCTCTCGCCAACGCCGGCGAATACGGCGTGCAGGCCGAGATCGTTTCACAGGCAAAGGATGCCGGCGGAAATTCCACGATCCGTCGATCCCTCGTGTATCAGAGCTCCTTTGCACGCTACGCCTACTTCACGGACAAGGGCAAGATGGCTGGTGGCGGGACGCTGTGGATCGCGCTTGGAGAAACCTACGCCGGTCCGTTCCACTCGAACGACTCCATCTACATCTACACCCTCGCGTATCCGCAGGGCATTTTCAAGGATGTCGTGACCACCGCCACCGGTGTGTACAACGCGTCTAACGCCCGCTGGGATAAGGGGCCCGCAACGAAGATTGCACCGATTGCGCTCCCGGGAACGGCCGACCTGAACCTGGTGAAGACCATTGCGACCAACGCCGGCTACGTCTTCACACCGTCCGTGGTCACAGGCGACAGCGCGCTGACCACCATGCGCATCGAATTCGTCGCGATTGATGTCGACGGCGATGGCAATACGACCGGTCCCGACGAAGGCTTTTTCCGTGTGTACAGGACTCGCGCGACGAATCCCTACGGGCATGGGTATGCCGCGGCGCGAACCCCGGCGCCCCCCGCCGGTCAACCCAACGACAGTCTCCTCTACTCGCCGAATTGCGGTATTGCCACCACCAGTGGCGGGGTGACCTCGGTCGCCACAACGTTCCGCCGCATTCCGGTGGGAGCCACCGGCAACTACCGCAACCGGATGATGCAGAAGCAGGATGCCTTCGACAACGTGAATGCCCGTTGCTTCCTGGGCGGCGATCCGCGGCTGAATCCATCCGGGGCGTTCACGCCGTCCGACTCGGCGGGCGACTGGCTCCTCCGCTCCAGCGGAACCGTCCCCGCCGTCGTTGCCGCGCGGCCTGACGGCGCCTATCTGTGGCCGCTCAGCCCGAACTACAACCCAAACTTCCGCGGCACCATCTTCGTTGAAGGTCGCGTGGGCGTCAGTGGCGTCGTACGTGGCCGTGTCACACTCGCGTCCCGCAATGCCATCGTCGTGCTGTCCGATCTCACGCAGGCCACAAGTCCTGCCACCACGTCGGGCACCTGCCGTCCGGATGACGACATCGTCGGCCTCTTCGCCGGTGATTACATCCTGTTTGCCGACAACTCCCTGCAGAGCCCGCAACAGCGTCGGACAAACGATAGCACGAACTGGAAGACACCACGCGAAGATTTTGATCCCTCGCCTGGAAGCCCCGATCTGGCCGTGCACGCGGTCACCCTCGGTATCCAGTCGGTCGCTACGGAGCGTCCGAAGCCCCCCGGTGGTTTGCCTGCGGCGCGGTATGTCGACCGCGGAACGATTCGCCAGGTCGGTGGACGCATCAACAAGCAAGCCTCACCGAGCGGCTACATGAATGGAACGGCGCTGCACGGGTACCACGAGAACGTTTCATTCAACCGCTGCGCGATGGTCTTTCCACCTCCCTACTTCCCGACCACTGGGCGCTGGACACTCAGCCAGTACTACGAGCTCGATCCGCAAGGGTTCAATATCGCCGACTGGTTCGCACGGTAAGCGCGGGCCGATATCAGAAACGACAATGGGGGTGCCAATACTGGCACCCCCATTGTCGTTCGTAGGTCAGCCTTTCGGTGCCCTACGCTTCAAGGCCTCCTTCCGGCCATCAGCTCGCGATCTTCTTCTTCTGCTGATTGATCTTCTCCATGTACTTTTTGAAGAACTGCTTCTGGATGTCATTCATATCGATCTCACGCCCCTGAATGTACGACTGGATGATATTGCTCGTCATATCCAGCGGCGTGCCGGTGGTGATGATCAGGGTGGCTTCCTTGCCCACCTCCAGCGAGCCCACCTTGTCGGCGACACCCAGGAACTCGGCCGCGTTGATCGTCACCGCCTTCAGCGCTTCCTCCTCCGGAAGGCCGAACGCCACCGATACCCCCGCATCCCATGGCAAGCGGTAGCTGTAGAGCGCGTCGCCACCTCCAGCAATGGCGAACTTCACCCCCGCCCTATGCAGGGCGGCGGGCGCTCCATACGCGCCATCGTAGCCATCGTCACTGCGAGGCGGCGCAGACATGGTTGCCGTCAGAATCACCGGGATGTTCTCGGCCTTGAGGCGGTCCGCCACATGAATGGCATCACGCCCTCCCCGAATGACGAGCTTCACCCCTTCCGCCTTGCCCCAGGTGATGGCGTCGTTGATCTGCGCGACTCCCTCTGCAGCCACCACCACCGGGATCTCCCGATTGATGGCCGGAATCATTGCGGCGTAGCGCGTGTCTGTCCGCACCGACTGCCCGCTCTTGAGCGCATCGCGATACGCCCGGGCCTCGGCGAAAAAACCGCGGATCTCCTCCACCTGCTCGGCATAGGTCTTCGGCGCAGGCTGCGCCCCGCCACGGCCACCCGGTCCGGCGGGAGCAGGCGGACCGCCAGCGAATCGACGTGGCCTGGCATTGGGATCGGGCCAGTTCACGTTGAGTGCCGCCGCACCCTTCATGGACATCTCCTCGAAAGTCCAGCCTTCGAGCGAGATCGCGGAGGACATGCCGGAAATGAGCCCGCCGCCGGGAGTCGCGAACGCCACCAGCACACCGGCTGAGCGCGTCGTGCCGATATGCCGACTCTCCGCGTTGACCGCGACTTCGGGACGGACGTTCGGATTGAAATCACCGATCTCATTGATGTCGTTCGATACATCGACCGAACCAATCTCGGAGATTCCGACCGTACTGTAGGCGTCGATGAGGCCCGGATAGATGTGCTTGCCGGCGACATCCACGACCTTCGCCCCACGTGGCACTTCAACCTCCGGGCCCCCGATCGCGAGAATCTTGCCGCGATCCATGACGATGGTCCCGTTGCTGATGGTGCCCTTGGTGACCGTATGAATCGTGGCCCCGCGCAGCACGACGGGTTGGGATTGGGGTGCCGTGGGGATGAGCACCTGTGCGTTGACCGCCTGAGGAGCGGCCATCCCGGCCACTCCCAGCGTCAACGCCACTGCGGCCACGCGCGCTGCGATGTGCATGGGCTTGGGCATAGGCATGGACAGGACCCTCATGGGAAACTTGGTGACATGCATGATTACTTACCCTCCACGCCGCGTCCGCGCGCCGGTGCGGCACCGGCGGGCGACGCCTCGGCAGAGGCGGCAATGACCGCCTGGATGAGCTGCGCGCGCTGCTTGGCAATCTCCTCGCGCATCGCGCGGTCTTCGTCGAGCGAGAAGTAGCGACGACCATCCACCCAGGTTTGCTCAGCCTTGGTGAACTGCGAGAGTGGGTTGCCATTCCAGATGACGAAGTCCGCGTCCTTGCCCGTTTCGAGCGAGCCGACGCGATTGTCAATGGCGATGGCCTTGGCCGATTGGTTGGTTACGGTGGACAGCGCCTGAATCTCTTCCACACCGGAACGCAGCAACTTACCAGCCTCCCAGTTCATGCGGGTAGAAATCTCGTTGTCATCGGAGTGCAGCGAGGTGACCACACCCGCCTCCATCAGCATGCGTGCGTTGTACGATGTGGCGTCATACGCCTCAAGTTTGAAGGCGCCCCAGTCACTCCACACCACGGCAGCCACACCCGACGCCTTCAGTTCGTTGGCGATCTTGTAGGCTTCCAGTCCGTGTTGCAGCGTCTGCACCTTGAAACCGAACTCCTCAGCCAGCCGCACCAGCGCGAGGAACTCGTCGGCGCGGTATCCATGAGACGAGATGAGCAGCTTCTGGTTGAGAATGTCGAGTATGGACTCCATCCGGAGATCGCGGCGCGGCGGGATGCCGGTCTTCTCCTTCTCCCAGCGCTTCCAGTCCTTTTCGTAGTCACGTGCCGCCAGGAAATGATCGCGGATGATCTCCTGGGTTCCCATGCGTGTCTTCGGATACCGCGTCGGGCTGCGCTTGGGATTCTCACCCAGGGCGAACTTCACGGTGCGCGGTGCTCCCACGATCTTGTAGTCGTCCGGAAGGGAACCCCAGCGGATCTTCACATACACGTTCTCGCCCCCGATGGGGTTCGCCGAGCCGTGCTTGATCATGGTGGTGGTGAGCCCGCCAGCAAGCTGACGATAGAACCAGATGTTGTTGTGCGTGATCACATCGCCCATCTGCACTTCCGGCACGATGGCGAATCCGGTTTCGTTCGTCGAACTCACGCCTCCATGCGTGTGCGGGTCGATGAGGCCGGGAGTGACGTGCTTGCCGGTGGCGTCAATCACCACGGCGCCCTGCGGTGCCGCGAGCTTCTGACCAACGCGCACCACCTTTCCGGCCTGCACGAGGAGGTCGGCGTTCTCCAGACGACCCTGCGGCCCCTGCGTCCACACCGTGGCATTGCGCACCAGCACAACCGCCGGCTGCACAGGAGCGGCGGTGCGTCCGAATTCCATGGAAGGGCGGATGAACGGCAGATCGATCTTCGGCACCTTCACCGCCACGGCGCCGCGTGCCGGGCCTTCGTACGGTTCGGTCCGGGTACCGCGGTAATTGGCGTCGGTCCCGTTGGGCAGCGACATCCATCCGAAGAACTCGTTGCCTTCCACCGAACCGGCAAGCAACACGGTGCCTTCGAGGCCAAGCTGCTCACCATTCAATGTGGCTTCGAGGCGGCCCGTCTCCGCGATGATGCGCACGCCGGTGAGGTTGATGGGCCGACGGCTCGGTGTTTCGAAGGTCCCACGGATACGATTGAGCGGACCTTCCAGGCGGAGTGTGGCGGACTTGAACGTGCCCGCATCCTCTGACGAGATGGTCCAGGTTCCGCGGGGGTCCACCAGGGGCGGACGCGAGACACCATAGCGCTCGCCCTGCACCCACACGTCGCGAATGCTGCTCTCCTGCGTGAAGAGGTCGCCGTCACTCACCACGAGATTGGCCACCTTGCCCACGGCGATGGTGCCGTGCGTACGGTCGATTCCGAGCCAGCCCGCCGGTACCGTCGTGAGAGCCGCGAGGGCCTTGTCGGCGGCAAGACCACGCGCCACCGCAACACGCAGGTTCGGCAGGAACTGGTTGAGCGACGAAAGGCCGTCAGCGGTAATCGCAAAGGGAATCCCAGCGGCTGCCAACTGCGCCGGATTGGTGGGCGCGAGGTACCAGTGCCGGAGGTCGCTGTATGTCACATTCAGCGCGGCTTCCGGGCTCGACACGTTCGGCGCATCCGGAAACGCGAGCGGGACAATCAGGGGCTGCGTACGACCCTTGAGCACATCCACCAACCGGTACTCCTCACCGCTACCACGAAACCAGGGCGTGAGCTTGTACTCAGTGGCCAGCTTGTACGCCCTCAGGTACTCCTCCTCACTCCCCGTCTGGAAAAGCACGGGCTGCTTCCCCTGGATCGCCTTGCCGAGCGCACTGAGTGCCTCACTCGTTTCAGGCGGCAGCACGGAACGCCCGCCCGCCTCGTAGGCAGCCCACGCACGGATGTACCACTCAGAATCCATGAACGTCTGCTTCATGAGCGCAATGGTGCCCATCGTGGAATTCGGATACATGCCGCCGAGTGCAAACGAGCGCTGAAAACCGATGGTCTGCGCCAGATCCGGACGCAGCACGCGATCGCGCAATCCCGCATCGCTCAGATTCAGGACCGAAGCGGTTCCGCGGAAGATGCCTTGGCGTGGAACTGCCAGGGCCGTGCCAAACCCGAGTGAACGCAGCGCCGTGCGGCGTGTGGAATCGTCCTTCAGGTTCGCCGTGGTGCTGAACCAGGCGCGCACCTGCGGGTTCCAGTGAGTCGGCCCCACATCACCGCCCTGGGGGGCAGCATCACCGCCCAGGTCGGCGTGGGCGTCGATGAAGCCGGGGTACACGGTGAGCCCCTTGAGGTCCCACACGCGAGCGCCCGCAGGAGGGCTCACAGAGGCGCCAACGGCAGCCACCACTCCATTGCGAATGACAATGGTGGCGTTTTCGAGAACCTGTCCGGGCGCCGTCACCACGCGCGCACCAACAAGCGCGTGGTAGCCCGTCGTGTTGGCCCGAAGAGCCGTGACCGGCTCAGTGCGGGATGATTGTTGCGCCCCGAGCGAGCTGGCAGCCAGCGCGGCGAGACCCAGCAGGGAACGAGCGATTTTCACGATATGCTCCCGTATCGATGAGCAGGACGGCCGGTACCTGCGAACGCCGTCGGTGTGGAGAAGGTGGGGGCGAGCGTGCGACAGAGCGCCCGGCGAGGAAAACCCTGTCGCCCGGCGCTCCGTAGAATGCCTTCAAACACGCCCGGGATCAAATGTCCCGGTCGGGCTGCACGATCACTGTGGAGGAACCAGCACCGCGTCGATCACGTGGACCCAGCCATTCGAGGCCCGCACCGACGCCACGATCTTGGCACCACCGATATACGTGGCTCCGTCCTTCTTGGTGATCTTCTCGGACCCGGCAGCCACCATGCCCAGATCCTGCCCATCGGTAAAGGAATCCACATCGAGCGCCGACGTGGTCACATGATGCTGCAGGATGGCTACCAACTGACTCTTGTTGGCCGGCTTGAGCAGGTTATCCACGGTTCCGGCCGGCAACTTGTTGAAGGCTTCGTTGGTCGGCGCGAAGACGGTGAAGGGGCCGGGGTTGGCCAGCGGATCGACGAGATTGGCCGCCTTGAGTGCTGTCACCAGGGTGGTATGGTCGGGCGAGCCGACCGCCACCCGTACGACGCTGGGGACGGAGGTTTCATCCTCGACCGCCGCCTGACCGGCCGAAGCAGATCCGGCCGGAGCGGCGGCATCGGCGGAAGCAGTCTCACTGCCACCAGAGCAGGCGGAGAACAGTAGGGCGGTAGAGCCGGCAATAACAGCACGCAGTCGCATGAAAGCTCCGTGGTGAGCTTGGAGGGTCGACGGAAGGTGCAGCAGGTACGTGGGATGCAATCTTCCCCATTCCTCGTCTCCTACAATCGGCTCGTCCCTGACACGGCCGTCAGGGACGCGAGAGGGCCGCTCAGACCGGATAGAATTCCTCTGGATTTGCGCGGGTTGTCAGACAAGCTCCTCCAACGAGGCTCGTCTCTGCTATCACCCATCGTGGCTCAATGGTAGCATTTCGCATTCGGGTCTCACCTTACCAGCTTCGGACCGATGGATAGCGCACGCTGGGCACGTATCAACACCATTTTCGACGAGGTGATCGCGGCGGATCCTGCGCTGCGAGACGCGTTGCTTCGCGAGCTGGCGGCAGGCGAAGCCACCATCATGGCGGAAGTCGGCGAGCTGGTTGCGGCGTCGGAGCGCACCCGGGGCATACTCGCAG
>CAZPJX010000085.1:0-12384 GCA_964586985.1 uncultured Gemmatimonas sp.
AAGATCAGGGCACGGACCCGAAAGACGGTCCTCGAACGGACGGGAGGGCGCACCCGATCGGCGATGCGCCACAGCCTTGAAATCTAGTCTCGATCGGTTCAGCGAGCGGCGAGGTACCGGTCGCGCGTGATCCCGATGTGGTGTGCCACGTGGCCGGCAATCATCCAGACCAGGGCGCGTCCAGAGACCGCGTGATTGGAAGCTGTGCCCATCCGCGACAGCTCTAGGCCATCAAGAGATCTCACTAACGTCAGTGTCGCCGCTCGTACGGATTCCAGTTCGGCGAGAATGTTTTCCAGCGAACGGCGCCCTGCTCGACTTGCCGGCACCCAGGCATCCTGGTCGAATCCCGGAAGCGGCGTACCGTCCCCTCGCACCACACGGAGGAGACGGTACGAGAATACCCGCTCGGTGTCGGTCACGTGGAGCAATGACTCACCCAGGGTCCACTTGTCGGTCGCGTAGGCGTGTGCGCCGATATCTGGCGGTGCACCTGCGAGCATGCGGCGCAGGAGAGTGGGTTGGAGTTCCAACAGTGACACGACACTATCCAGTCTTGAAGCTGACAGTGCGGCGTCTGTTGCCTCGATATAGGGTAGTGCCCACGGCGCGTACTCGGTGCTGTCTGGTCGGAGATTTGGCATGGCAAGGGTCAGGGTGGGTAGTCGATTCAGAACCCGAGAGCTCGGGCAACAGTGTTCACCGCCTCGCGCCGCTGTTCCTCCGAGGTACCGCCAACGGTTCCCTGGGCGAGGCGCAGAGAGCCACCGCCACGGCCCCCCACGGCCTGAAGCGCGGCACGGAGTGTCTGTCCGGCATCGCAGGTGGTATCGGTGGCCGACGCAAGCAGAACCCCGCCCGAGTCCGTGCTCGTGACGATCACCACACAACCCCCGAGCGCGATCAGCTGCTGGGCGAGTGGCTCCTGATCTCTGACCGCGCCTTTCCCGGCGATGTGCACTCGCCGAACGCCGTGGCTGTCAATCCGTGCGCCTTTCCACAGTGCGGCGGCATGGTGTGCCGCGAGATCAAGCGCGAGGGCCTTGTTGGCGCGTTCGAGGTCCAGGAGCCGCCGCTGCATCTGTTCGACGAGCTGCGGCACGTCCTGAGGGGATGCCGACAATGGACGTGCTGCACGGGTGAGCAGTTCGGCGTCGGCGCGTGCGCGGGCTACGGCACGCCGTCCGCACAGAAATTCGATGCGCACCTGTCCGCGCGTTTTCTCCGCACGGCGAAGCACGATGGCCCCGATCTCCGCCGTGCGTGATACGTGGGTGCCGCCGCAGGCACTGCGATCGAGCCCCTCGATCGTGACAATGCGCAGGTCGCCTTCACGCGCACTGGCTTTGCGCAGGCCCGACGCTGTTGCGGACGCCTCATAGCTGACTGTCACTGGCGCATTGCTGAGTGCCAGGGCGTTGACACGGGCTTCGATCTCCGCGAGCGGTACTGGAGAGGCGTCAGACCCTCCGCCGGCACCTGGGTCATCGGCGAGGGTGTTCGCCGAATGGCCGACGCCTGCGCCGTGCTCTACCATCACATCCACCGTGGAGGAGAGATCGCCAAAGTGCACGCTCGCGGTAGGCCAGCCATAGTGATCGGCAAGCACGGCAGAGAGTAGATGTTGTCCAGTGTGCTGCTGCATGTGATCGACACGTCGGGTCATATCGATCCGTCCGGTCACCATCGCACCAGCAGCAAGCTCCAGCGGTGCAGCCAGATGATGCGCGATCACTGCACCTTCGTCCACGACGTCAACGACTGGCATGTCGGCGAGCCAGCCCAGATCATGGGGTTGGCCACCGGAGGTGGGATAGAAGGCTGAGCGATCGAGGTAGACCACCCGTCCCTCGTGGGCGAGAGCCGTCACCGTGGCGCTGAACTGCTCGAGTGTGGCGTCGTCGTGGTAGAGCCGCGTGGTGTGGGGGGTACGCTTGGACGATTCAGGCATTGGAAAGAGCAGGGTGTCGGAACTGGGCAGGCGGGTATCTTAGACAATATGTCACGTTCTGATATGCACTCCCGCCGCCGTTTCCCCGGCATCGCCCGACTGATTGTGCTGTCCTCCGGGTTGGCGGGCTGTCAGATGCTGGCGACGCCGCCGGCGAGCCGGGAGGTGCCGGTCCCGGTGATGGATGCGCCGGTGCAACCTCCGCGCGTGCCGATGCCGGACGCGCCCCCTGATCCAGAGCCGGATCCCGCACCGTCGGATTCAGCCGGGGTCGCCAGGTTGGTGCGTCTGACGCAGGTGTGGCATCTGATTGCGCTGCATCATCCCGCCGTGACCGTGCGTGGAGCGCCGCTCGATTCGGCATTCATCCGAGCCGCGACGCTGGTGCGCCGAGCGCAGGATCCGTCGTTGCTGCGAGTGGCATACGAGCGATTCCTGGCGGTGCTCGATGATCCGCTCACAAGAGTGGAGGTCGCGGCGGCCACCGCGAATGGTCCGGCCACCGGGAATGATTTCACAGGTCCGTCCGTGGTGGGCGAAATCGCCGTGGAACGCACGGCCGACAGTATACTGGTGATTCAGATGCCCACGGCGACGCGCTATTCAACGCGTGCCGAGGTGGCGTTGCGAGAGGCACTGGCCTCGGTGCCGGCGCGGGTGATTCTTGATCTGCGAACCAAGTTCAGAGGCCCGGAGGGAGGCATCGCGGGAGCGACGGCGGATCCCGATAGTCTGGATGCCTTCGTCGCGAGGATGGAACTCGGAGAGCGGCTGGCAAGTGTCCCTTTCTCGCGGAGCACGGTTCGTGTGCGCCGAGTGGGAGGGGCGCGCGAGGTCCAGGGCACCTGGTACTTCGACGACTCCTGGCTCGGGCGAGACGGCGTGTTGGTTGCTGCGCGCGCATCGCAACCGCGTCGGGTGATGGTGCTGGCGAATGCCCACACGGTGATGCCGCGCGCGGTGCTTGGGCTCATTGCGACCGGACACGGAACGCTCATCGCCGAAGCGACGCCCACGAACACGGTGCGCGATGATGCGCTGGTGCCAAGTGTGCGGGTGCCGGTGAGCGACGGTCTCGTTGTGCGTATTCGCACCGGAGAGGTCGTGCACGTGGACGGGAGTAGTGGCATCCTGGCGGATACCACCGTGTTGCCGGCCACCGAAACGCTGACGGCTGGAGGAGCCTCGCCGGCGCTGGATAGTGTCCCGGCGCTGCGGACTGCCTTGCGGTTGCTGCGCACAGGCCGCAGAGTGCGCGCCTCGCGCATGCCAGCCGTACGGGCACCGGCCGTGCTGCCGGGCTACTACGACACCGATCCGTACCCATACATGGGCGCGCGCATTCTCGGCGCGGCGCGGGTCTGGAGTGCCATGCGGGCCCGACACGCTCATCGGGACCTGTACGATGAAGACATCGATGCGGCGTTTGAGCGGGTCATCCCGAAACTCGAAGCCGCCCGATACGCCCACGAGTATGCGGCGGCGCTTCGAACTTTCGTTGGGGTTTTCGATGATGCGCAGGTGGCGCTTTCCGGTGCATCGGTTGACTCGGTACGGGGCTTGGCCAGCGCGCCCTTTCGGGTGCGATGGGTGGATAATCGGGCGATCATTTCCGATGTCGTGCGTGATTCCGTCACGCAGGCGTTGGCGATCGAACCTGGATTGGAAGTGGTCGCCGCCGATGGATACCCCATGGCGGCGTGGATCTCCGAGCATCGCGGCATGGTCTCTGCGCCCAACGAATGGAATCGTCTGCATCAGCTCATGCAGATGCTTCCCTATGGCGCGGAAGGTCGAATGCTGCTGCGCGTGCGGGACATGCTGGGCCGCGAACGTCAGTTCGACGTGCCCCGACGGGAGCATTATGTCCCATTGCTGGCCACGGTCGAACGCCCCTGGCAGAACACCTCCCGCACCTTGCCTTCCGGGATCGCGTACATCGATGTGAATCGTCTGACAGAACAGACGGTGGGGCCGGAACTCGAGCGGTACCGCAGTGCGCGTGCCTGGATTCTTGACCTGCGTGGTGCCCTGCCTGACACCAGTGCGGTATTTGCGCAGGTGCTTCAGGCGGTTCGCCTCCGGCCAGTGGCCGTAACCGCTCGGGAGTTGCATCGCTATCAGAGTGCACCGTGTCTGGCCGTCAGTCTGCGTGAAGCGATGCAACAATGCGCTGACGAACGCGAGGTCCGTGCGCGCGTCAGTCGTGGCGATACCACGGCCCATTACGGTGGCCGGCTCGTGGCTTTGCTGGATGAACGCACTTCGGGTGCGATGGAGCGTTTGGCGATGGCCCTTGAAGCCAGCACGGATGTGACCTTTGTGGGTAGCACCACTGCCGGCTCCCCCGCCGAGGCCGTCCGCGTGCCGCTGCCCGGTCAGCTCTCAATTGGCGTTCCGGCGGTCGAATTGCGCCGGGCAGATGGGGCACAGTGGCAGCGTGTGGGCATCACGCCAATTGTCGATGCGCGACTCACCCAGCGCGCCTTCCGAAACGGGGCAGACGATGTGGTGGAACGCGCGCAGCAGTGGCTGGTGCAGCAGTTGGACGGTCCGCCTCGGCGTCGGCGGTGAGGCGGTCGCTGCAGCGGGTGGTGATGCAGCGCGTGGTGATGCAGAGGCCGGCGAGCACGCCGTTGTCCACGTCCGGGAAATGAAGGCATCTTCCCTGCCCATCGAGAGCGTCCTCCCCGACCTGTGCGCGGCGTTGCGGGGGCGTTCGGTGGCGGTGCTCGAGGCCCCGCCAGGTGCGGGCAAGACCACCCGAGTCCCCCTGGCCCTGCTCGATCAGCCGTGGATGCGGGAGCAACGGTTGGTCATGCTCGAGCCACGCCGTCTTGCGGCGCGTGCGGCCGCGGGCTTCATGGCACGTCTCCTTGGAGAGTCCGTTGGTGGCCGCGTGGGATACCGCGTGCGCGGAGATACGCGGGTATCCGCACAGACGCGTATCGAGGTGGTGACGGAGGGCGTGCTTACACGCATGCTCTCCACCGACCCCACGCTCGAGGGCTATGGCGCGGTCCTGTTCGACGAGTTTCACGAGCGCTCGCTGCAGGGCGATCTCGGTCTCGCGCTGGTGCTCGAGACCCAGCGCGAGTTGCGTGCCGAACTTCGAGTGCTGATCATGTCGGCCACTTTGGAGAGTCAGTCGGTTTCCGCCCTGCTCGCCGACGACCGTGGAGCGGCTCCGGTGGTGCGCAGCGCGGGGCGCATGTTCCCGATCGTCACACACCACCGCCCCCCGCGCAGCGACGAACGCGTGGAAGCCCATACGAGTCGTGTGATTCGTGAAGCGCTGCGCGAGACGGAGGGAGACCTGCTGGTGTTTCTTCCGGGCGCCGGTGAGCAGCGGCGGGTGGCCGAGCGTTTGCAGGGTAGCACGGAACTGGAAGGGAAACGCGTTCAGGTGCATGCTTTGCACGGCAGTATGGCCTTGACCGAGCAGGATGCTGCTTTGGCGGCCGCGAGGCCGGGATGGCGAAAGGTGGTCCTGAGTACTTCCATCGCGGAGACCAGCCTTACGGTGGAAGGTGTGCGTGTGGTCATCGATGCGGGTCTCTCGCGGATACCTCGTTTCGACACGGCAGCGGGCCTCACGCGATTGCACACCGTGCGGGTGAGTCGCGCCTCCGCCGACCAGCGGCGTGGTCGCGCAGGGCGCACGGCGCCGGGCGTCTGCTATCGGCTGTGGGATGTTCACGAGGAGCATGCGTTGCAGGTGAGCTCACGTCCGGAAATTCTCGATGCCGATCTCTCGTCGCTGGCGCTGGAACTGGCCGATGCCGGTATTCAGGACCCCGCTCGACTCCGCTGGCTTGATCTCCCGCGACCCGCTGCGTTTGCGCAGGCCCGAGCGTTGCTTGCGCAACTCGGCGCTCTCGATGGCACGGGCCGCATAACGCCGCACGGCAGGCAGATGGCGACCTTGCCGTTGGCGCCGCGTCTTGCCCATCTGGTGTTGACGGCCACGGCACGTGGGGAGGGCCTGGCTGGTGCTGCCATTGCAGCCCTGCTCGAAGAACGTGATGTGCTGCGGACCGATGGGGGGCGCCCCCCAGCCGACCTGCGTCTGCGTACGGAACTCCTGCGTCAGGATGGCGATGGTGGCCGCACGATCGCGTTGTTCGGCGCATCGATCGACAGGGATGCGCTGCGCCGGGTGCGGCAGACTATGCAGGACGTGCTTTATCGCGGCGTTTCGAATCGTCCGGATGTGGCGGCTGTGAGACGCCGCGAGTGGAATGACGAGGAGATTGGCGCGCTCCTGGCATTGGCCTACCCTGATCGCATCGCACAGCGTCGTGTGGGGAGCGAACCACGCTACCTGCTGCGCAATGGCAGTGGCGCCGTACTCGAGAAGCGTGACGGACTCCATGACGCACCGTGGCTGGCCATCGCGGAGATGGAGGGGCAACCGCCTGAGTACCGCATCCTGCGAGCGGCGCCCATGGCACTCGAAGACATCACCACAGACTTCGCGGACCAATTTGTCCGCGAACCGCAGGTCTGGTGGGATGACAACACCCGATCCGTGCGTGCGTTGCAGCGCACGACGCTTGGATCCCTGGTCCTCGAGGAAAAGCCTTGGCGAGACGTAGGCATCGACATTGTCCGTGAGGTACTCATAGCGCAGCTACGGCGTCTGGGAGTCACTGCCTGGCCATGGACGGAGGGAGCGTTACATCTGCGGGAGCGGTTGGCGTTTCTGCATGTGCATGATGCGACCTGGCCCGAGGTCTCTGACCACGCTCTCATGGGGCGGCTCGACGAGTGGCTTGGTGTTGCCCTGGATGGCATCCGGAACTGGACACAGCTCGAAGCGCTCGACTGGTCCGAAGCATTGGCGTCGCTGATTCCATGGACGCAGCGTGCGGTCCTCGATCGCCTCGCGCCTACGCACCTTGTGGTGCCCAGCGGCTCACGTATCGGAGTCGACTACGCAAACCCCGAGGCACCGGTATTGTCGGTGAAACTCCAGGAGTGCTTTGGATGGACCACCACGCCCACCTTGCTCGACGGGCGTGTCCCGGTGACCCTGCAGTTGCTGTCACCAGCACAGCGGCCCGTACAGGTCACACGCGACCTCGCGGGTTTCTGGAAGCACGGGTACTTCGAGGTGCGCAAGGAACTACGCGGTCGGTATCCCCGGCATCCCTGGCCCGACGATCCGCTGACGGCCGTACCGACTCGTCGGGCCAAGCCGCGGGGGACGTGAAGGCATGTCCTGGCGCCGCTGGTTTGTCACCGCGCTGTCCTTCACACTCATGGTGGGTGTCTCGGTGTGGGTCGTGGTATCGCACTGGCCAGCGTCCGGGATGCCATGGTTGGGGTGGCCGGTTCACGTCGCTGCGTTGACCACGGTGAGCGCCGAAATTCTGACGCGGGCACTCAAGATTCAGGCATCGGCCCGTGCCTGTGGCATTCCGTTGTCATTTGGCACCGCGCTGCGCGTCTGTCTGGCGGGCGATTTTGCCGCAGCGGTTACCCCCGCGCGATCAGGTGCGGAGCCTGCGCGGTATCTGGTGTTGGCCGAGAGCGGGACCACACCTTCTGCGCGCATCCTGGTGTTGTTTCTCGAACTGTTTCTCGAGATGTGGTCGTTGGCGCTGGTGTGCGGGGTACTGGCGTGGGTATTTCATAGCCGGGGGGCGTCGACCACCGGGCTCCTCGGATTGATTGGCGGATACAGTAGTCTGGTGCTGAGTGTCGGGACGGCAGGATGGCTGCTCGCTCGATATGATGCCAACGGACCACTCCCCTGGTGGGCAGGCCGAATCGGTTTGCCTGAAAGGAGGTGGCGTGATCTGCAGCGCACATTGCAGTCCGTGCGTGAGGCAGTGAACGCACTGCGACACGCGAATCCTCGACTCATGCTGCTGGCCTTTACTGGCTCGGTATTCCATGTGCTCTTCAAGGTGATCACCTTACCCCTCCTGGTCTTTCTCGGTGATCCCGGTTTCGCCCTGACGATGGATCGGCTTGCGCCATTGGTGCTCTGGCCGTTGGTGCTGTTTTATGGTGGGGTTGTGGTTCCAGCGCCGGGTGGTGGCGGCTTCATTGAAGGTGCGTTCGCCGCGACGCTCTCTGACGCCATTCCAGCCGGACTCTTTGTTGGCGCGCTGCTGTGGTGGCGTTTCTACACATTCTATCTGTATATCCTGATCGGCGGCCTGGCCGCTGGTGACGCGACGATGCGTGCCCTTCGGCGCGAGCGACCTATCCCCGTGCAACTGGACCGACCATGAGGGGTCGCGACGTCCCGCGTTGGCAGTTGATCGGCGGGTTTCTCATCATCTACGTCGTCTGGGGTTCCACGTACCTCGCCATCAAGTGGGGTGTCTCGACCATTCCACCGTTTCTGATGGCGAGTCTGCGTTTTCTGCTTGCTGGCGCGTCGCTGTACGCCTTCCTGCGCTGGCGTGGAGCACCGCGTCCGACGCCAGCGGCCTGGCGTGAGTCGGCAATCGTCGGCGCACTGCTCCTGTTCATCGGCAATGGGGCGGTCTCCTGGGCGAGTCAGCGTGTGAGTTCCGGCCTCTCCTCTGTCATCGTCGCGACGGTACCCCTGTGGCTGGTGCTCTGCGAAGCCTGGCAGGGACGGCGACCTCGGATTTCGCAGATGGCCGGCGTCGCCATCGGCCTCGTGGGCGTGGCGCTGCTGGTCCTCCCTGTGGGTGGTGAACAGCGAACGACCGTCGATCCGATTGGCGCCGTCGTCCTGGCCGCCGGCTCATTGTCCTGGGCCATTGGATCGCTGTATTCGCGGTCGGTTCGCTCCCAGACGTCCTCCGGGCTGGCCGTCGCCATGCAGATGCTAGCGGGTGGGGCCTGCCTCGCTGCGCTCTCACTGGTCCTTGGAGAATGGCACCGGGTAAGTCCGGACAGCATTTCGCGAGCCTCGGTGCTTTCCCTGGTGTATCTGATCACCTTCGGTTCGCTCATCGGATTCAGCACCTATATGTGGCTCCTCAAGGTTGCGAGCCCAACGGCGGTGGGTACGTATGCCTACGTCAATCCCGTGGTCGCCGTCCTGCTTGGGGTGGCGGTAGGTAACGAGCGTCTGCCGGCACTTGCCTGGGTCGCCATGAGCATCATTGTCGGCGGGGTTGCCCTGGTCAGCCTGGTCGACGGCCGGCGGAGGGCCGGAGCACGTCGTTGAATCCGAATGGTCCGCATGGCCGTAGGGTCCTGCACGACCCCATTTCCGGAGCCACCCAGTGCGTACCCATGTAAAAATCGTTGGCCTCGTCAACCTGCTGTACAGTGCCCTGGGCCTGTTGCTCGCGGCCGGGGTGTTGTTCAGCGGCATCTTTGGTTCGCTGGCGACGCTCAACCCGCTGATCATGATCGTGGGGACGGTCACCGGTCTGTTGGCGGCAACCGTCATCGGTGCTTTTAGCTTGTTCGGATTGATCGCCGGCTTTGCGTTGCTCAACTACCAGCAGTGGGCGCGGTATGTCCTCCTGGTGGTGTCGGCGTTCCGCCTGTTCCGCTGGCCGTTTGGCACCTTGTTCGGAGCGTATTCCATCTGGGTGCTCATGCATGAAGAGACTCGGCAGGCCTTTGCCCTGAACAGCTGATCAATGGTATTCGGTGGCCTGCTGCCCCAATGAGGGCACGGGCCACCGCCTCAATGCAACGGCTCGCAGCGTCTGGCGCGAGTCCGGGAAGCTTTTGGGAATATCTCGCGGTTCCTGCTGGTCCGTCCCCGGTTGTCCCGTGGAGTGGCGCCTGTTTTTGGGGCGCCGACCAGCGCCGACCGCCGCACGGCCTGTACATTACCGCTGTGCACTCATTCCCGACTTCATGAGCAAGGGCGACAAGAAACGTCGTCGCGCGCTCGAGGCCTACGGTACGCTGCAGCGCGCCGCCACGATGGCCGCGACGCGCGTCGAGGGAGCCGTGCACGCATTCGGTATGTCGGCGTCGCAGTATGGTGTCCTTGAGACCCTGCAGCAACGCGGACCGGTGCACCAGCAGGAGCTGGCTGAAGCGCTGGGCCGGAGCAAGGCGCAGATGACCGCGATCATCGATGCACTGGAAGCACGGGGCTTTGCCCGGCGGGAACGCCATGCCGTTGATCGGCGGTACATCTCGGTATATCTCACCGAAGCTGGCCGACAGGTTCTGGGCGATGCGGCGCCGGTGCGCGCCGATGCCATCGTGGGGCTCATGCGCGAACTGAGCGGTGACCAGCGGGCTCGGCTTACCCGACTCTGCCGCCGTCTGCTCCGGGTGCTCGACCCCAGCCAGGAATCTGACGAGGACGGCCGTGTCGGGAGCGGCAGCGAAGGCTACGATAACGAAACGGATGACGTGGACGACGTCGATGACGCGGATGACGAAGTCGATGAACACGGTGATTCGAAAAACCTCGAGACATGAACGCACTGACACTGGCCGGCTTGCATGCCAGCATGATGCTGATTGAGGGTGGCACCTCGACGAGAAGAGATTGCCGCCGTGATGCCGCATTGGCAGGTGGCGCACCCGTAGCACGGCGGACCGGGACGGAACAGTGAGCACCGCACCGAATGCCAGGCGGCTCCGTGTGGTGGTCACGCGCAAGATGCCGGAGTCGATGGAGGCGTACCTCACCACGCATTACGAGGCGCAGCTCAATCCCGCGGACACCCCGCTCAGCGCTGCGCAACTGACGGAGGCGCTATTGCAGGCGGATGTGGTGATCACCACGGTCACCGACAAGTGGTTGCCCACGATACTGGGCACCCCTGGCATTCGTGCGAGGCTGTTGGCAAACGTGGGCGTGGGGGTGAATCATATTGCCCTGGACGCGGCAAGGGCTGCAGGGCTTCTGGTGAGCAACACGCCCGATGTCGTCACCGACGATACCGCCGACGTGGCTATTGCGCTCATGCTGATGGTGATGCGGCGTTTGGGCGAGGGTGAGCGTCATCTGCGCACCGGGACCTGGGGCGGACTGCGCCCCACGTTCATGCTGGGGCGCACCGTGCGTGGCAAGACGTTGGGCATCGTCGGATATGGGCGTATTGGGCGCGCTGTTGCACGCGCCGCGCAGGCCGCCTTCGGGATGCACATCCTCTACCATGCACCGCGCGATCCCCGCATCGATGATCCCATGACCGCGGGACCGGAGGGCGCGGAACGTGTGGCTACGCTCGAGGAGCTGCTCCGGCGCTCCGATGTGGTCTCGCTGCATTGTCCGGCGACTCCGGAAACCCGGCATCTTCTGAATGCCACGACGATCGGATACATGCCTCCGCATGCATTTCTCGTCAACACTGCGCGCGGCGATGTTGTCGATGAAGCGGCGTTGACCAACGCACTCGAAACGGGTCGCCTGGCTGGTGCAGGGCTGGACGTCTACGAGTTCGAACCCAGCGTCACGCCGAAGCTGATGACCCTCGAGAACGTGGTGCTCGCACCGCATTTGGGCAGCGCGACACTGGAAACGCGAACCAATATGGGGATGCGGGCCATGGCAAACGTGGATGCCTTCGCGCAGCGGCGGGAGCTGCCGGATCGGGTGGTGTGAACAGGTCCTGAGTTTCTCTGTTATGTCAACACTCGTTCATGCCGGCCTCGATGAATCCCAGCAGCAGCTCGTACCGACCGTGGCCGGTTCGGTGCTGCATTTCACCGGCGTGCACTCTCGTTTCCTGTCACATCAGCATGATGTGATGATCCTGCTGCCGCCCGAGTACGATATGCACCCGGAGCGACGGTATCCGGTGCTCTATCTGCACGATGGGCAGAACGTGTTCGACGATCTGCCGATGTCACCCTTTGGGGTGCAGTGGGGCGTGGACACCACTGCCCGGGCTCTGATGCATGCGCAGGTGATCGAACCGCTGATCATCGTGGGTATCGGCAATGCGGGTCGTGATCGCATCGACGAATACACCCCGACACGCGACAACATGCACGATGCCGGTGGCGATGCCGATCGTTATGGGCAGATGCTGGTGTATGAGATCAAGCCCTGGATCGATCGACACTGGCGCACGCGCCGCGGACCTCGTGATACCGGACTCGCTGGGAGTTCACTGGGGGGGTTGCTCACGCTGCATCTTGGTCTCACGCATCCTGCCGTGTTCGGCAAGCTTGCCTTGCTCAGCCCCAGTGTCTGGTGGGACGATCGTTGGATCGTGCGGCAGCTCGCGACGGCCAATTCGCGCCGTCCCGATCTGCGCATCTGGCTCGATGTCGGGACTGCCGAACATCGCATGTTGAGGGGCACGCGACTGCTCTATCGTATGTTGCTGCGGCAGGGCTGGCGTCTCGGTGATGATCTGCACTACCTGGAGGCCGAGGGCGCATTGCATGATGAGCGCGCCTGGGGCGAACGAACCGGGCTCTTCCTGCGATTCCTGTTTCCAGCGCTCGTGTCGGATGCAGCCATCGCCGCTACGATGTCGTCCGGCATGACCTGATTTGGACCACGGCGATCC
>CAZPJX010000086.1:0-12303 GCA_964586985.1 uncultured Gemmatimonas sp.
GAGGCGCATGAGGCTGCTGCTCGTGATCGGGATGACCAGTCCGAGCAGAGCGTGATCGCACCGTCGGTGCATGACCCAGGTGACTTTCGCACATTCCCCGCGGGTACCGGACCTGGCATCGTACTCCACGCGCTGTTCGAACACACGGATTTCGCCGCCACCGATGAGAGCCTCCGGGGCCTGATCGAGGAAGGCCTTGCCTCACTCTCCATGGGTCTGGACGAACGGAGCGCGCGGATAGACGCCGTGCTTGCCATGATGCAGCTCGTGCTGCGGTCACCGGTTGGTCCGCTCTCGTTTTCGCTCGATCAGGTATCGACAGGCCGTACGAAGCGTGAGTGGCAGTTCCTGCTGCCGCTAGCGTCTGCTGGCCATGCGCTGACCAAGCAGGGGATTGCGCACGCGTTCGAGCGCCATGGCGGGGAACGTGGGGTTCGCTATGCGGAGCGTCTCCGCAGACTCGCGTCCCATCGAGTCCATGGTTTTCTCACGGGGTTTGTGGACCTGGTGTTCCAGCACGATGGGCGCTGGTACGTGGTGGACTGGAAGTCCAACCAGCTTGGTTTCGAAGCCTCTGCGTATGCACCTGGGACGCTCGAGCAGACGATGATCGGCCATCATTACGTCCTGCAGTATCACCTGTACCTCGTGGCGCTGCATCGTTTCCTGAGGCAACGGGTGCCCGGATACCACTACGAAACGCATATGGGCGGGGCCGCCTATGCGTTTCTGCGTGGGTTTTCGTCGTTCATGGCTCCAGGCGACGGCTGGTACTTCGATCGGCCCGACGTTGCGCTCATTGAGGCGTTGGATGCCCTGCTTGCAGGGCACCCGTTGGAGGCGAACATATGAGTGCCAGTGGCGGGCTGTCCATCGCTTCGGAAATACAGGTAACCAGTACGCTAGTCGGGCTACGCCTGTCGGCGTTGGACCGGAGTTTTGCCGATCTCTTAGTTCGTCTGGCACGCGGTCAGGGAATGCGCGACGCGGAAGCGTTGAAGCGGCTGCGGTGGACCGCTCTCCTGGTGAGCGCAGAGCGAGCGGATGGCAATAGCTGCGTGGAGTTGGAGGCATACGCCGATCGGACGGTGCATCTGGATGGTGAGCCGGTACGGTTTCCCTCGCTACCTGAGTGGCGGCGGCTCCTGCTTGCCAGCGGCCTTTCAGCAGGTGATGCGCCACTGCTGGTTCTCGATGGCAATCGGTTGTACTTGTTGCGGTACCATCGCGCGGAAGTGCGATTGGCTGCGTCAATCCGGGAGCGAGCGGCATTGCGAACGGGTGACAATATCGCGGCATCGGCCGCGCGATTTCGTGCGCTGTTTCCATCTGCGTGTGAAGCAGCCGTCGTGGATTGGCAAGCCGTCGCGGCAGGGGCGGCATTGCGCTCTTCACTGTTGTTCATCACCGGGGGGCCCGGGACCGGCAAGACCACGGTCGCGGCACGACTGCTCGCGCTCCTGCTCTACCAGGATCCGACGCTTACCGTCTCACTGGCGGCGCCAACGGGGCGTGCGGCGGCGCGATTGTCCGAAGCCATCGGATTGGCCGCCGAGCGCGATGGCCTTGAAGAACTGATGCCGACCGCCGCGAGGGTGGGCGGACGTACCCTGCATCGGCTGCTGGGCTATCATCCGATCACGCAGCGTTTTCGTTTCCACGCATCCCGACCACTCGTGGAAGATGTGGTGATCGTTGATGAGGCGAGCATGGTGGATGTCCTGATGATGGATGCGCTCCTGCAGGCGCTGAAACCATCGGCACGCCTGATCCTCCTCGGTGATCCTGATCAGTTGGCGAGTGTGGACACCGGATTCGTGCTGGGCGATGTCGCCCGAGCCGCGTGTGGCGAAAAGCCTTCCGAGGATGCTCACCACTCCGCAGCGCTCGCGCAGACCTATGCGATGTTGGCCGGCGTTCACCCGCCGTCCTGGACCGCCGGAGCACAGTTTCAACCGCTTCAGGATGCCGTGATCCGCTTGCAGGTGTCCTGGCGGTTCGCGCAGCAGGCCGGCGTGGGGCGCCTGGCAGATGCCACACGGCGGGGGCGGCCAAACGAGGTGCTGGCAGTGCTCGATGATGCGGCATACACGGATGTGTCGCTCCGCGATGCGCCTGAATCGATCGAGGCGCTGCTGTCGCCGGTGCAGGCGCAGGTCCATCAGTACCTGTCGGCCACCACGGCGCGTGATGCACTGGATGCACTCGCGCGGTTTCGTGTTCTTGTGGCGTTGCGCGAGGGGATCGCAGGGGTGACGGGCCTCAATGCGTGGATTGAACGTTGGCTGGAGCAGCAGGGTCGTTCGGTTGCAGGCTGGTATGATCATCGACCCATTCTGATCACGGCCAACGATCCCAGCGTACAGCTCTACAACGGCGATGTTGGCGTCGTCCTTGCGGTGAGTGGCGTGCCGCAAGTGCACTTCCCAACGCCGGAGGGCCGGGTGCGTGCATTCGCCCCGTCACAGCTTCCGATGCACGAGACGGCATGGGCCATGACTGTGCATAAGGCACAGGGATCGGAGTTCGATCACGTGGTGCTCGTGCTTCCCGACGTTGCCAGTCGCCTGCTGACGCGGGAACTGATCTACACGGGCGTGACCCGCGCCCGCCGCACGGTCACGCTGTTCGGCGACCGGGACAGCCTCGCTGCCGGTGTCGAGCGTTCGGTGGCGAGGGCGTCAGGGCTTGTCCAGCGCCTTCGGGAAGACCGCGGAGCTTGCGCGTGATGGCGGACCTGACTGTGCCCTAAGCTATTCGGCCGGAAGTTCGACACTCCACAGGCGTTTGCCGGTGACGTCCCAGAGTCCAGCGGTGAGTGCACGGGTCCGCGGGTCGATATCGAGGGTTCCGTAGAACTGCATGTTGTCGCTGGGCGGGCGATTGGGCTTGGGCGCCGGGCTCGCGAAGCGCACTTCGGGGCCAAAGGTGTTGTCGAGCAGATTGGGGCCGAACGTACCCGCGTGCATCGGCCCTGCCACCAGTTCCCAGAAGGGATTGAACTCGGTGAACTGCGCGCGATCCGGGGCATAGTGATGCGCCGCGGCGTAGTGCACGTCGGCCGTGACCCAAACGGTGTTGCGAACATTGGCCTGTTTGAGCGAGCGAAGCAGTTGTGCGATCTCCAGTTCGCGACCGAGCGGGGCGCCGTGATCAGCATTGGCGACCGCTTCATAATTGCGCTCGCCGTTGCGGATGCGGTCGGGGACGATGAGTCCGATGGGCATGTCACAGGCAATGATCTTCCAGGTGGCACGACTGGCCTTGAGGCTCTTCTCGAGCCAGGCCAGTTGGGTGGCGCCCAGAATGGACGATGTCGGCGTCAGTGTGGTTTGTCTGTTGGCGGTGTTCGCGCCCCGATAGCTGCGCAGGTCGATGACGAAAATGTCGACCAGGGGGCCGTAGGAGAACGAACGATAGATCCGGTCTCGCTCGTCGGGGTTGCGACGAATGGGAAGAAACTCGAAGAGTGCCTGCTTGGCCCGCTCCGCCAACACGCGTACGCGTTTCTCCGTGAAACGCGGGTCGTTCTCCAGCACGAGGTCATGGAACCAGTTGTCGCAGACCTCGTGATCATCCCACTGTGCGACGATGGGCACGCTGGCGTTGAACTGCCTGGTGTGTGGATCGAGCATGTTATAGGCGAAGGCGCCGCGGAACTCTTCGAGTGTCTCCGCCACCTTCGACTTCTCCGGGGTGACCAGATTGCGCCAGATGGTGCCGTCGTCGAGCTTCACTTCCGGCAGCAATGGCTGATCGGCATAGATATTGTCGCCGGAGTGGACGAAGACATCCGGTTCGGCTCGGCGGAGCGCGTCGTAGATGCGCAGTCCACCACGGGATTCATCGATGCCCCAGCCCTGGCCCACCATATCGCCCGACCATACCACACGGATGGGGCGCTGCGGTCGCGTGCCGCGACGTGGTGGAGTACGGAACTGACCCATCAGTGGCTCGCTGAAGGCACCGGAGGAGTCGGCACTCTCGTAGCGGACGCGATAGAAGATGTGCTGATCGGCTGGCAGTCCTGTGAGTTCCACGTGGGAGGTGCAGGCCGAGTTGGGATTCGTCACGCCGCCCCGAACGCGCCGGACGTTCGTGAATTTGTCGGATGTTGACCACTCAATCAGGCACTGCGCCGCTCGATCGGTGCGACTCCAGGCAATGGCCCGATCCGACAGGACATCGCCGGTCTGCACGCCACCCAGCGTGACCGGGCGCAGGCGTTCCGATGTGATGATTGCTGGTGCGCCGCCCAACCAGCGGCTCAGGGTATTCTCCGCCGATGGCGTTACCAGTCCCTGGGAGGGACGCCAGAGTGCCGCACCCGACGCGATCGTGGTACCGAGGAACAGGCGACGGGAAATCGAAGGGTCGGTCATGCGACGAGCCTGAGGAAAGAAGACGGAGGTCCGTATGCCATATCGGTCCTGTATGCCTCTTGTGAACCTGTGTCAGGCGAGACGGGTCGGCAAGACGGCGACGCCGTGACTTCCGTGTTGGCACTCTCCCCGAGAACCGCCCAAACCATTAGGCTCAATGCGACGCCACTCCCCTCTCACCCGAATGGCCATGCCCTTGCCTCCGTTCCCCTTCCGCGTGACGCGTTTCGGCGCACTTGTCACCTTGGCTGCCACCATGCTGGCTGCGACGGCGCTGCCGGCGCGGGCGCAGTCGGACGAACCGTTCCTGCGCGTGCGGATCGACGACGCCCGGAACCGGGCATTGCTGGAGATCCCCGCCGCACAGCTCAATCGCGAGTTTCTGCACCAGGTAACGCTTGCCACGGGCCTGGGAACGGGCAGTCTCGATCGGGCGAGCACTGGTCCCAGCGCGATCGTCCGTCTGGAGCGTCGTGGCAATCGGGTCCTGATGATCCGTGATAACATGTACGCGCGAGCGCTCACCGGTGATGCGGCTAACCGACGTGCCGCGTCGGATGCGTTTCCCCGTTCCGTGGTGGGGTCCTTCCCGGTCGAGAGTGAGAACGCTGGCGTGCTGACGGTCGACGCCACCTCGCTGTTCCTGTCCGATGCCTACGGCGTGGCCGACGGTCTTCGTGGGGGGGGCGGCGGTGGTGCCTATCGGCTGGATGCGACCCGCAGCTACCTCGATGGCGAACGCACGCGCGCCTTTCCGCGCAACGCCGAGGTGCACGCGGTCCTGACGTTCGTGACGGATCAGCCGAACCGTACGTTGGGACGCGTCGTCCCGGACGCCAAGGCACTCACCTTCGAGGAGCACCACTCACTGCTCGTGCTACCCGATCGGGGCGCCTTCCGTCCGCGGGACGCCGATCCGCGCTACGGGTTCGGCGGCACTCAGTTTGCCGATCTTTCCGAGGGTTTCGACGGAGACTACCGTGGCGGCTACATCAATCGCTGGCGACTCATCCCCAAGGACCCGGCCGCTTACGGGCGTGGCGAGCTCGTCGATCCGGTTACGCCCATCACCTACTATCTCGACCCCGGGATTCCTGCGCCGTACCGCGAGGCGCTGCGTGAAGGTGGCAACTGGTGGGCGAAGGTGTTTGAAGCAGCCGGATTCCGGAATGCGTTCCGCGTGCTCGATCTGCCTGACGGTGCGGATCCCATGGATGCTCGGTACAACATGCTGATGTGGGTGCATCGCAATGGGCCTGGTCCGAGTGTGGGGCCGAGCTACAGTGATCCGCGGACGGGCGAGATCGTGCGCGCGGTGGTGCGCATGGACGCCTGGCGTTCACTCATCGACTACAACATCTGGGCCGGTACGGTGCCCACGTTTGGTGCGGCCGGGCCTTCGGTGAGTGCCGAAGCCTTTGCCATGGCGCGGCGTCGCCAGCACGCCGCACACGAGATCGGCCATACCATCGGACTGCAGCACAATTACATCGCCTCCTCGCAGGGTCGCACGAGCGTGATGGACTATCCCTTCCCGCTCATCACGCTCGATGCCAACGGTGGGATCGATTTGCGCGATGCCTACCGGACGGGGCCGGGTGCCTGGGATTCGCTGGCCATTCGCCTTGGCTACACCTGGTATCCCGATGCCGGCGCGGAGAAGGCGGGACTGGCGGCGATCATGAAGGATGGGCTCGCACGCAATGTCCGATTCATCAACGATACCTACGCCAACGCCAACGGGTCCATTCCCGAGGTCACGCGCTGGGACGAAGGCGCCACCATGTTCGATGCGGCGATTCGCAGTACCAAGGTGCGGCGTGTGCTCATGGACAAGTTCGATGAACGTGCGATTCAGCCGGGTGAACCCATGGCGCTGCTCAACATGCGATTCGCCCATGTCTATCTCCACCATCGCTATTCATTGGAGGGACTCAGCAAGTATGTCGGTGGGATGGATTTCACCTTTGCCATTCGTGGCGATGGGCAGGTGCCCACGCGTGTGATCCCCGCTGCGGAACAGCGGCGGGCACTTGGTATGGCGCTCGATGCGCTCAGGCCGTCGGAACTCACGGTGCCGGAGCGCGTGCAGAAACTGATTCCGCCGCCGCCGCCGGGATTCAATACCGACCAGACCTGGATTGCGAGCAGCGGTGGTACTGCCTTCGATGCGCTGTCGCTGGCAGGTGGTCTCGCCACTGAGGTAGTCGGGTACCTGCTCGATCGGGATCGCGCTGCGCGGCTTGTGCTGTTTGCGGCGCGGGATCCGCAGGCGCTGACGCTGGACGAGGTGATGCGTACCATCGTCGCGAGAACCTGGGGTGCGACGGTACCCACCAACTCGGCGGAGCGCGCGGTGCTGCGGGCCTCGCAGCGTGCAGCGCTTGACGCACTGCTCGACCTTGGCGGCGATGCGCGTGCGCTGCCGGATGTCCGCGCAACGGCCATCGCCCAGTTGCGACAGCTCCAGTCGCGGCTCACGACCATGACAACGGCCGGCGATGCCGCCGCCGCTGCGCACGTCACGGCCGCGCGGTTTGATATTCAGCGTTTCCTCGATGGTGGGGACAAGCCCGAGCTTCGCCCCCGGTATGCAGTACTGACGCTGCCGTGGCCCTGAGGGTCGCTTCTCCTTGATGGAACAAGAGAACCAGCTGGCCGATTTGATATGGTCAGCTGGTTTTATTTTATTTGTTGTCGTATGCGCGACCTGCGATGCGCGACCTGCGACCTGCGGCGCGCGATACGCTCTGCGTTATGCGCTCAGACGCGGGAACCAGAGCGAGAAGGTCGTGCCCTCCCCAAGGGTGCTCTCCACCGTAATGCGTCCATTTGACTGATCCATGATCCGACGCACCATGGGGAGACCGAGGCCGGAGCCTTTTCCCGGGCCCTTGGTGGTGAAATAGGGCTCGAAGATCCGCGCCTGGACGTCCGGCTGCAGGCCATGCCCGGTATCCGTGACGGCGACGAGCACCTCGCTGCCGACATCGCGGGCGATGATACGCAGCGTCCCACCGTTCGGCATGGCATCGCGGGCATTGAGCGCCAGGTTCAACAGCGCCTGCTCGAGGCGATTCCCGTCGATGGCCACGGCCGACGGCGATTCCACTTCAATACCAAGGGTGACTCGACGCCCCAGGAGTGGTCGCAACAGGGATTCGAGTCTGCCCAGGACGGCGGTGACGTCGGTGGAGGAAGCGGTAGCAGGAGCGAGTTGCTGCGTCGGGGAAAGGGAATCCGGGGTAGGTGCGGTCGCTCGGCCCACCGTGAGCAGTGCTCGCAGGACCGTGGTGGCACGCTCGCCAACGACCTCCATCTCGTGCAGGGCCAGGCGCCCGTCCTTGTCCAGCGACTGATCGCGCAGGAGCTCGACCGAGCTGGTCATGACCTGGACGATATTCGCGAGATCGTGACCCAGCCCAGTGGCCAGCGTCGCCTTCACTTCGTAGCGTTGCAGTGCTTCGGATTCTTCTCGTGCTCTGCGGAGTTCCTCGAGGCGATCATTCGCGGCCTGGCGTGCATCGCTGTAGATGCGCAGCGTCGCAACGGAGACCGCGGCGCAGTACCCCAGTGCGGAAATCGCCATGAGCGCTGTAACGATCCGGTAGAAGACGGGACGGTTGTTGTCTCCCGACAGGAGCGGCATCCACCCTATGGACTGCAGCGTGATGCCGACGAGTGTACAGACCAGGAAGACGGCCAGCGTCACGGCGGTGGCACGTGGCGTAAGGAAGAGCACCGAAAGGCTGAGCAGCAGCGCGAGTGTTGCGAGGTTGAGTGCCCTGGGGCCGCTGGTGATGAGCGCTATGGCCGCAATGAGACCAAACACCAGCATGGCAGCAGATGCCCGCCATCGCGCGGGTCGATGCGCGCTCGGCCGGAGGAACCATCCTGCCAGGGGCAACAGCACCATGGCCGCGATGTACGGCATGCCGATGGTGACTCGGGGCAGGATGAGGGCCAACGCGATGACGATCCCCGGGCACCAGAACCAGATGATCAGACGGGAAAGCAGCAGGAGTGCTGCTTCCTGCGTCTCCGCGAGCGGGTCCCGTGTGGAATTCAGCATCGCTGCTACCGTGTTATCGCGTCAGGCTGTGGCGTGCGGGCGGGCTTCAACGAACTGCGGTGCCAGAAGTGCATCGTGGGATCGATCACCTGGTACGCGTCGTGCCCGGATGGCATTGACCATGTCGAGAGCGCTTGGATGGTCAGCGGGGAAGGCGACATCGCTGGTGCCGAGAGGTGTGACCCGATCTCCCCATTTCACCAGAAGCGCACCGAAGGTGAGCCCGCCGCCGAAGCCAGGCATCAGGAGGAGACTGCCCGGCTTCACCCGACCTTCCTTGAGGGCCTCCACCAGCGCAACCGGGACCGTGGCGGCGCTCATGTTGCCGTACCGCTGTACGGTGAGCATGACCCGGTCCATCGGCACGCCGGCGTACTTTGCAACGGCTTCGATGATCCGGAGGTTTGCCTGATGTGGTACGACGAGATCCACGTCCTGGGCTGCGACACCGGCCTCCTGCAGCACACGGGTGCAGGCCTCGCTCATGCCGTGCACGGCGCGTTTGAAGATGACTTGACCGTCGAAATCCCACATGGTATCGCCGTAGGTGACCGCACCGCGCGCGTAGTCGCAGCCCATGCCGCGTACGCGAAGTGACGGTCGTGCGTCGGCATCGCAGCCGAGGACGGTCCCGATGACACCGCTAGGGGTATCGGAGGCTTCGATCACTACGGCTGCTGCCCCATCACCGAAGAGCACCGCCACATTGCGGTTGCTCCAGTCCATGAACTGACTGATGAGTTCCACGCCAATGACGAGCGCGTTCTTCACCACGCCGGTCTGGACCAGGGCTGTCGCACTGGAGAGGCCGTAGAGAAAACTGGTGCAGGCCGTATTGACATCCATGGCAGCCGCGCGCGTTGCCCCGAGTGCGTACTGTACGCCCGACGCGCAATTGGGGACCAGTTCATCATTGCTACAGCTGCCATACACGATCAGTTCGACGGCATCCGGAGCGAGCCCGGCGCAGGCGAGAGCCCGATGCGAAGCGACCGTAGCCATCTCGATCGCAGAAACATGCGCGATCCGCCGCTCCTTCATGCCCGTGCGCTGAACGATCCATTCATCCGATGTCTCGAGGAAGGTGGAGAGATCGTCATTGGAAAGCACGGCGGGCGGGAGTCCTTCACCCCATCCGGTGATGGCAGCGTAGCGGGTGGCAGTCATGGTGTGAAACGGAAGCAAAGGGATCGCCGGCGTCCCCAGCAGGAAGCGCCCGAGACGCGCTGCGGATCCGGCAGCATGAGAAAAGCCTACCGGTCCCGCAGCGCTTCGCAAGGCGGATTGCCATGCCTGCTGGTCTTCCGACTCACCCGATGGGATCCGGGAGGCTGTCGAGCGCGGATCGGAGATCCCGGCAGAGGTCCTCGCCGTGTTCGATGCCGACCGAGAGGCGGAGAAGACCATCTCCGATGCCAGCTGCCTCGCGGGCCGCCGCATCCATCGACGCGTGGGTCATCGTGGCGGGATGCGCCACGAGGCTTTCGACACCACCCAGTGACTCTGCAAGCGTGAACCACTGCAGCGACTGCGTGAATGCCTTCGCCGCCTCGAGCCCACCGGCGAGTTCGAAGCTCAGCATCGCCCCGAAGCCATCCTGCTGCGCCCTGGCAATGGCATGGCCCGGATGCGATTCGAGCCCCGGGTAGTGTACGGCGCTGACGGCCGGGTGCGCCTGAAGGAGGCTGGCGATGGCGCGAGCATTGGCTTCGTGTTGCGCCAGGCGCGGGAAGAGGGTGCGTACGCCGCGCAGGGTGAGATAGCTGTCGAAGGGAGCCCCGGAGAGGCCAAGGCAGTTGGCCCAGAACTCGAGCGTCTCGAGCAGGGCGGGGTTGCGCGTAACAACGGCACCGCCAACGACATCGCTATGGCCATTGAGGTACTTGGTGGTGGAATGCACCACGACATCCGCGCCCAGGGTCAGTGGGCGTTGCAGCGCGGGCGAGAGGAAGGTGTTGTCGACCACGCTGATAGCGCCGAGTTCACTGGCCACGCTACAGACGGCGCGGATGTCGGTGACGCGAAGCAGGGGATTGCTGGGCGTTTCGATCCAGACCATGGCGGGCGCATGACGGCGAATCTCCTGCGCACTGCCAGGCTGTGTCAGATCGACAAGCTGCAGCGTGAGTGAGCCCTTGGCCGCGAGCGATTGCAGGAGGCGCCAGGTGCCGCCATAGCAGTCGTGCGCGCACACCACCGTTGCGCCGGTTGGCAGGAGTTGCAGTGCCAGGGTGACGGCAGCCATGCCACTGGCTGTGACCACCGAACCGACACCCTGTTCGAGTTCGGCGAGTGCGTCGGCGAGGATCTGTCGGGTGGGGTTGCCGCTGCGGGTGTAGTCGAAGCGCCGCTTCTCGCCGAATGCGGGGAACGAGAAGTTCGACGACAGGTGCAGTGGCGGCACCACCGCACCGTGGGCGGCGTCGGTATCGATACCGGCGCGAACGGCGCGGGTGCGGTGGGATGCAGCGGCGGCGTCAACGGGAGCGAGCAGTGAGACGGTCATGGGAACCTCGTGAAAGTGTGAATACCGAGGTCCCAAAACAAAAAAGCCCGGCTCGCCGCCGGGTCTTCGCGTTTTAGCACCTTGTTTAGCGTGGCGGCAATAAGCGGCAAATGACCACGTGTGGAGCGGGTACTGCGGGGCGATTCAGTTTTTTTTGCTACTCTGTGAGGTTAGCGGATACCGGTTGCCACCGTCAAGGGGTAGGCGCGCATGGGGAGTTCCGGATTTCTGCTGGCCGTCTTGACAAGACGATCCAGTGTCCATTACGGTGACATCCATGTCGTCCGCCATGCTGCTCCGAGACTTCACCTGCTGTTGTCCCCGCTGTTGTGCGCTGCGCTGTCGCGCAGGGCGCGTCGGGGGCTTCGTGATGTCCAGAGCTTCATAGACCGTACGCATCGTCGCGTATAGTCGTGGCTTCGGCGCCCGCCCCTCATGCGAGGGGCGGGCGCTTTTGCATGCCCCTGCATGTATTCACCTCCAGTCCGGTGGTTTCATGTCGGTGCTTGCAACGCTCGTGCTGCTGTTTTCCGGCGGCACGCCAATCCCCACACGAGCTCCAGCGCTCGTTCCTGTTTCCGCGCACACGCTGACGGGCACGTGGGCACACACGTCGGCACACACGTCGGCACACACGTCGGCACACACGTCGGCACGCACGCCAGGCGGGTCGGCGTTGTCGCATGTCCAGCCCGCGGAGCGCGTGAGGTGGGCCGTGGGCAAGGTCACGCAGACGGCCCGCGGCGATACCCAGTTCGTACAGCTTGCGGCGCAGATCGAACCGGGTTGGCATGTGTACTCGCTCACGCAGCAGCCCGACGGACCGTTCCCGCTGCGGGTGACGGACGGCAAGCCGTCAACGGGCTCCCCGGGTTGGGCGGTCGCCGGTGCGGTGAAAGGACCGGTTCCGGAGCGACAGCCAACCTCGGCGTTCGGCATTCCGGTGGAGTGGTACAGCGGTTCGCCGCAGTTCTCGGTGCCGCTGGTCAGGCAGGGAGAGTCCGCGCATGGGGTGAGTACATTGGCCGTGCTCCGGGTGCGCTATCAGGCGTGCAGCGACACCCTGTGCCTGCCGCCCAAGACGGTCGAACTTTCGACGCGGCTTGCCGCACGGTGATGTCATGACTACTCGAATCCCGTTGCATCGACGCGTCGTGGTCGGCGCCCTGCGTTTGTCCAACCCGATCGACCCGCGGATCCCCATTCAGGCCTCGGGGCGCGTGACCGCATCACGGACGGTCCTCACGGCACTGGCCCTGCTCGTGATGGCTTCGCCATCGCTGGCGGCGCAGCAGACGAAGACCGGAGCGTCAGCACCACCGCTCACCGGGCGGTGGGAGGGC
>CAZPJX010000087.1:0-12130 GCA_964586985.1 uncultured Gemmatimonas sp.
GTCACTACGACGAGCTTCTTTGGTCACTATCGTTCACGGTGGACGCTCGAGGGGCGGGAGTTGCGGCTGATCCGGGAACTCGAGGGTGGGCGAGGCGTGTTTGCACCGGAGCGACTTGCCGAAGTCCGGAGCTGGTTGCGGACGGTTGGAGGGGATGATCAGGAGTTTCTCACCTTGAAGGTGGTGCGCAGTCCGTAACGGACTGCGGCACGATACGGAGGCACGATGCGGTGGAGCCCGGGCGGTCGCAGTGACAATCTCGAAGATCGACGTGGTGCGAGCGGCGGTGGCATGCGTGGCCCTGGTGGCGGCATGCGGATCGGTTTGGGTGGCATGGTGGTATTGCTCGTGCTCAGCCTCGTGTTCAAGCGGGATCTGATCACACCGCTCACGGGCGGAATGGGCGGAGGCCTGCCGCCCGCCGGAGCCTCCGAGTCGGCAGCGGTGCAGGACCCGCAGGAAGAACAGATGGTGCAGTTCGTGTCGTTCGTACTCGATACGACACAGGCCACCTGGACTCGTCTGCTCCCGCAGCAGTACCAACCGGCCAAACTGGTCCTCTTTCGTGACGCGGTGCAGTCAGCATGCGGCGCCGCCGAGTCTGCGTCGGGCCCCTTCTACTGCCCCGGCGACCAGAAGGTGTATGTCGATCTCTCGTTCTTCGACCAACTCGATCGTCAGTTCGGTGCACCAGGCGATTTTGCACAGGCGTATGTCCTCGCGCATGAAATAGGCCACCATGTGCAGAATCTGCTGGGTACCGAACGGCAGTTGCGGGCGGCGCAGCAGCGTAATCCCTCGGCGGCAAACCAGCTATCGGTGGCCATGGAACTGCAGGCCGACTGCTATGCGGGGGTCTGGGGACATGAAGCCGCCCGGGCAGGCGTGTTGCAGGCGGGCGATCTCGAGGAAGGCCTGGGAGCGGCATCGGCCGTTGGTGATGACCATCTGCAGAAGATGGCGACCGGACGCGTGAGCCCGGAGTCGTTCACGCATGGTTCATCGGCGGAACGGTCCCGATGGTTCCGTCGCGGTTTCGACAGCGGCGACCCTCGGCAGTGCGATACCTTCGCGGCGATGACGCGATGAACGACCCTCGGCCAGAGGCGCGCCGCGCGCCGCGGCCTGGTGTGCTGGCAGAGCAGACGTGGCCGGCGATGCGGGACGGCCCCTGGCCGGTGGCCCTTCTGCCCTTTGGGGCGACGGAGCCGCACAACACGCATCTCCCCTATGGCACCGACACCATCCTTGGCACCGAGGTCGCCGCGCAGGTTGCCGCGCGGGCCATCGCGCAGGGGACCGGTGTGGTGGCGCTGCCTCCCATACCCTTCGGGGTGAACACCACACAACTCGATCTTCGCTTCACCATCAACATCATGCCGAGCACGCAGCTACTCGTGCTGCGGGATGTCGTCCGGAGCCTCGAGCCTCATGGCGTACGAGCGCTGGTACTTCTCAATGCCCATGGCGGCAATGAGCTCCGGGCCCTGGTGCGTGAGCTCCAACCGAGCACGCCGATCATGCTGGCGATCGTGAACTGGTGGCAGGCGGCGGATGCTTCGGTGTTCCGTGAGCCGGGTGACCATGCTGGTGAACTGGAGACGGCGGCGATGCTGCACCTGGCACCGAATCTCGTGGAACGCGATCGCGGGAGCTGGGGTTCGGGCTCGACACACCCCAGCGTGCTCGACGGCGTTCGCGCCGGCTGGGCCTGGCTTCCGCGGCGCTGGACGCAGGTCACCAGCGATACCGGGGTGGGGGACCCCCGTTCGGCTTCCACGGAAACCGGAGCGCAGTTCGTGGCCCAGGCGGTCGAACGCATCAGCCGCTTCTGCGCACAACTCGCCCTGGCCGATCCGGCGATGCTGTGGGCGGATCCGTCAATTCAAGCACCGCGGTGACATCGGTCGGCGGAGCGTTCGAGGATTCACTCGACGGCAGCGGCGCTCCCCGACGCGAAACGTCTAGTAGTCCACCGGTCTCAGGTACGACTCACCGATTCCCGACTGGCTGATCAACGCCGTCGCGGGCGGCCGACGCTTCCAGTGGGTCCCGTTCAGGCGTCCGGACACGATGGCCAGCTCCTCGGAGGAATATCCCCGGGCACGCATGGCCTCATCGGAGTAGCCGTGCAGGAGGCCGTTGAGGATCTCGTCTGCGCGGGGATAGGAGATGCCCAGATCTCCCTCGTCGGTCTGCCCCACGATGAGATCCGCCGTTGGTGGCTTCGTGACGACGATGGACGGCACATCGAGATGCCGCGCGAGGGCCCAGACCTGTGTCTTGTACAAATCCCCGATGGGATTGACCGGCGGGGAATCATCAGCGTGCCAGGTGAAGTAGCCGAACAGTCGCTCCGTCTTGTTGCCTGTGCCCAAGGGGAGGGCGCGATAGCGGGCGGACAGATCGAAGAGGGCGATCATGCGCACGCGGGCCATCACATTGCCGCGCCGCGCACCGTCGGCTTCGGGTTCGTGGGCGAGGTATCCGTCGACCGCCGGGGAAATGTCTACCGTGCGTGACTCGATGCCCAGTGCGTCGATGACGAGCTGGGCGTGCTGGAGTGACTCGCGGCTCGACGTGCGGTAGGGCAATCGAATGCCGATAACGTTCGATGCACCGAGTGCGCGCACGGCGAGCGCCGCGGTCACCGCGGAGTCGACGCCACCGGAAATCCCCACGATCGCCTTGCCGAAACCGCGGCGAGCCAGCTCCTCCCGGAGGAAACCGGTAAGCCATTCCTCGGTCAGTGCGGCATCGAGGGCGAGTGGTGGTGGTCCCCCCTGGTCACGCATCGCAAAGCGAACCACCGGCAACTGCTCCGGCAGCGCGTGCACGATAGGGTCCGGTTGCTGCCGTGCCTCTCGGGGAATCGGAAACTCGCCGGTGGTAAACCCGCGGGCGAGTCGCAGGAGATCCGCAGCCTCGGGCTCCGGACCGTCATAGGCCAGGGTCGCCGAGACGCCGTCGCTCACCCGGCGCACGTTGTCGAGGACGTGGGGCAGGGCCACTCGTAGATCGCTGAGCAGGGGGCTGTCGGCGCGCGTCCGAACGATGTCGTCGAGATCGATGGTGAAGGAAATGAAGCTTTCTTCCCATACCGGTGCGCGGCCACGCACGTCTCCACCGGGGCCGACCAGATGTGAGGTGCCGAAGAAGCGCTTGCCGCCTTCGGAGCCGACCAGGTTCACGAAGCTCGCAAAGACACCGTGCTCCTCGGCGATATCGCGAATGAGGCGCTCCCAACGCGTGGCGCTGTAGGGGCCGGGGACACCATCCTCCCGCGGCCAGGAACCACGCGCCGGCGCTGCTGCGGACACGAACACCAACTGTGCCCCGTCGAGCGCGACCAGCGTACCACTGATGGAGTGCCAGGCATCTTCGCAGACCAGGAGCGCCGCACGTCCCCACGGTGTTTCGAATGCGCGCACGTCCGTGCCGCGTTCAACGAAGCGCTCCTCGTCAAAGAGTCCGTAGGTGGGGAGAAAGTTCTTGCGGTGCACATGACGCAGCACGGGCGGACCATCGTCAAGACCGATGGTGATGTAGGCGGCGCTGTTGTGCAGCGTGTCCCGCCAACGTTCATAGAACCCGATGACCACATCCAGCGGGGTGGTCGCGATTCCCGCGGCCAGACAGGCCGTACGGTAGGCATCATCCAGATCGTAGGCGAGTGCGCCGGCTGTCATGGCCACCTCGCGCACACCGCCCTCCACGAAGTATCCCGACAGGGCGGTCTCGGGGAACTGCACGACCTGTGGCCTGGGTTCCAGGGTGGCGGCCTGTGCGCAGAGGCGGCCGATGCGGGAGAGGTTGCCGGCCGTGTCGCCCTTGCGAGGAGCGAACTGGCACAGCGCGACGGTCAGTGGACGGATCGGGTCACCGGGCATGCCTCAATACTAGCGCGCCTTCAACGGGGCGAGGGAGACGATGGTTTGAACCGTGAGGCCCGCCACGGGGTAGAATGCGGTCATGATGCGATTTCGTTTCCGCGCCCTGCGGTTCGCCGCCACGGTCCTGGGAAGCGCTGCTCTGTTGCCGGCGCAGGCGCGGGCACAGGAGACGGGCAGGCCAGCGGCCCAGCCGGCGCCACAGCCGCCTGCCCAACCCTCCACCGGTGAGCCGTGGCGAATCATTTCGCCGCCGCAGGCCACACTGGTGCTGGCGCGGGATGGCGCGCTGCTTGGTGAACTCGGTCGGGAGCGCCGGGTCAGTGTGCCCTTGCGCACGCTTCCCAGGTACGTGGGGCAGGCCTTCATTGCCGTAGAGGACAAGCGTTTCTATCAGCATGATGGCGTGGACCTCGTGGGCGTGGCCGGTGCTCTGAAGGATGCGGTGACCAAGGGTAATCTTCGCGGTGCGAGCACGATCACGCAGCTGCTCGTCGGGAACATGCACCCCGACGTCATTGATCGACGAGACCGCTCACCCGCACGCAAGCTGCGCGAGCAGCAAGCGGCACGGGAAATGGAACGGCATTACTCGAAGGAGCAGATTCTCGAGGCCTTTCTCAATCAGATCCCTTTCGGGCGCGGGGCGTATGGGATCGAACTGGCCGCGCGTCAGTATTTCGGAAAAGGAGCCGCAGAGCTGACGCTTTCCGAAGCCGCTTCGCTGGCCGCGATGCCCAAGAGCCCCGTGCTGTACGACCCTGTTCGATATGCGGACCGCAATCGCGAACGACGCAACACCGTGCTCGCGCTGATGGCGGAGCAGGGCTACATCACGGCGGCGCAGGCGGCAGCGGCACGCAAGGAAGCGCTACGCACGGTCTCGACGAGTCGCCAGCAGGCTCCCTGGGTGGTGGATGTGGTGCGCGTACAGGCCGAACGCGCGGGCGTACCGGTCATGCAGGGTGGGTATCGCATTCATACCACCATCGATCTGGACCTGCAGCGCGCCACGCAGAGCGCGCTGAGCAATGGCATCGATGAGATCGAGGGCCGCCCTGGTTTTCGTGGCCAACGTTGCCGCGCTGGTGTGGATACGACACAACGCGGTGGGAAGGCCCCCCGTGTCGCCGCCTGCCTCGAGGGCGCCGCCGTGGTCCTCGATCCCACCACGGGTGAGGTTCGCGCGCTCGTCGGTGGTCGAGACTATGCACGCTCCTCCTTCAATCGGGCCATCGACGGGAACCGGCAGCCAGGGTCGAGTTTCAAGGCCTTCGTCTATGCGCAGGCGGTGGCGCAGGGACTGCCCGCCAATGCGCTGGTGGCGGACACCGCGCTGCACCTGCGCCTCGACAACGGGCAGATCTACTCGCCCGCCAACGCCGACAATGCGTTCCTTGGCTCGCTCACGCTGCGCGAGGCGCTGACCAGGTCGCGCAATCCGGTGGCGGTGCAACTCGCGCTCTCGGTTGGCATGGACTCGGTGACGGCGTTGGCGCGCCGCACGGGGCTGCGCGCTCCCATTGCGCCATATCCCTCGAGTGCGCTGGGGGCGAGCGTGGTGCAGCCCCTGGACTTCGTGGCCGCCTATGCGGCCTTCGACAATGGCGGCGTCGGCGTCGATCCACGCTTCCTGGTCCGCGTGGAAGACCGCACGGGTCGTGTGGTGCTCGCACCGCAGAGCGCCGCCCCCCGCCCCGCGATGGACCCACGCGTTGCGTTCATCGTACGGGACATGTTGCAGGATGTGGTGACGCGTGGCACGGCTTCGGCCATCCGTCACCTCGTACCGGCGCGGGTTCCCGTAGCCGGCAAGACCGGAACAACGAATGACAACTCCGATGTCTGGTTCGTGGGGATGACGCCGGAGCTGGTCACCGGCGTCTGGTTGGGCTTCGACAAGCCGGCGATGATCGCACCGGGCGCCGCCGGTGGCACGCTGGCTGCGCCGATCGCGGGGCGCATCCTCGCCTCTGCGTACGCGTCACGCAGCAGCAACGCGTGGACGCCTCCGCCCGGGGTCGTTGGAGTGGAGCTCGATCGCAGCTCCGGGCAGCCCGTTACAGCCGCAACACCTCAGGAGCGTCGCTACACGGAATGGTTTCTCGAAGGGACAGAGCCCGGTGCCCTGGCCTGGCCGTGGAGTCTTTTTCGCGTTGGACCTATCGGGAACTGATTGCTGGCAATTCCAACCCGTGCAGAATGCGGGGTGCACCGCGTGGCGACCACGTAAGACTACGGAGTAGCGCCCGTAGAGGTGCGGAATGGTTCATGCCGGTGCAGGCGTTGATGCTTCGGTATGACTGCAGCAGACGCGATGTGCGCCCAGGGGTTGGCGACCGAGATGCCCACTTCGCGCAAGGCATTCTCCATGACATCCTCGGCGCGTGGTGGTACCGGCATCGTCATGATGAATCTCGGTGGGCCAGCGACGCTGGATGATGTGGAACCGTTCCTAGTGCGCTTGTTCGCCGATCGGGAGATCATCCAGCTTCCCTGGCAGAATGTGCTGGGAAAGTTCATCGCCACCCGGCGTGCCCCTGCGGTGCGGGCGTTGTATGCAGCCATCGGGGGTGGTTCACCCATCAGGGCGTGGACTGAGGCGCAGGGTGACGCGATGTGCCGGCGGCTCGACGAGATGTCTCCGGAAACGGCGCCGCATCGTTACTACGTCGCGTTCCGGTACACGCAACCGTTTGCCGACGACGCCCTGCGCGCCATGCAGTCCGATGGGATCACCCGTGCGGTGGCGTTCACCCAGTATCCGCAGTGGTCATGCGCGACAACGGGGTCGAGCCTCAATGATCTCTGGCGGGCCCTCGATCGCACGGGCCTCCAGGATGCCTTTGCATGGAGCATCATCGACCGTTGGGGCGAGCATCCCGGCTTCATTCAGGCGATGGCTGGAACTGTCGAAGACGGACTCGAGGACTTCCCGGCAGCGAAACGCGACGAGGTGGTCGTGCTCTTCAGCGCGCACTCGCTGCCGCTGTCCGTGATCAATCGCGGTGATACATATCCCGCCGAAATCGGCGCTACGGTCGGTCGTGTTGTACAGACGAGCGCTCTCCGAAACCCCTATCTGGTGTCCTATCAATCGGAGGTGGGTCCGGTACGGTGGCAGGGTCCGAGTACGGAAGCGGTGATCAGGCGCCTGGCGAAGGCCGGGCAGAAGAGTCTGCTGGTGGTGCCGATTGCATTCACCAGTGACCACATCGAGACCCTCTCGGAGCTCGATATCGAGTACGCTGAGCTGGCGCATTCGCTGGGCATGACGGGGTATCGACGTGCGCCGGCACTCAATGTGCGGACGGAATTCCTCGACGCACTGGCAGACATTGTCTCACAGCACCTCGCGACGGACATCCCGTGGAGTTCGCAATACACAACCCGCTGTCCGGGTTGTACAAATAGCGCGTGCCGTCGCGCACCGTCGCGCTGAGATGTTCCTGCTTCCGTTCCATGTGGTTGGCGTCTCCCATGCCACCACGCCTGCAGAGCTGGTAGGCCGGCTCCGCCTTTCGGCTGAGCGCATCGACATGCTGCTGGCGTCGCTGCAGGCGCGAGCGATATCGGCCGTGCTGCTCAGCACCTGCCATCGCACCGAACTGTACTGGTGGGGCGAGGTGTCGCTGGATGCCTGGTTCGTGCAGGAGGTGAGCCAGGGCATGCCCGAAGTGCGGGCAGCGATTCATGTCGATCGTGCTGACGCGGATCTCGCGGTGCGTCATCTCTTCTCGGTGGCGTCCGGCATGCAGTCGGCCCGGTACGGGGAGCCGGAGATCTTCGGTCAAGTGCGTCGTGCGTGGTTGGCAGCGCGAGCCGCCGGCACGGCGTGCGGTCCACTCGACGCGCTGTTTCGTCAGGCGATCGACGCGGCACGTCATATTCGCCTGGCGATGGGATCGGAACATGACCCCTCGCTCGGTGATCAAGTTGCCGAGCGCATCATCGCTCACGCCGCGGAAGCACCGGAGGCAATGCAGGACACGGCGCTGCAGGTCCTGGTGGTGGGTGCCGGTGATGCCGCGCGTGGTACGCTCGACGCGCTGCGACGTCGAACCGTGAGGAGCTCGCGGTCGATGGATGTCGCCATCACGAACAGGACGGACACCCGTGCGAAAGCCCTGGCTGAAGGCTTTGGCGGGCGTTCGGTTCCCTGGGATGAGCGCGATCAGGCGCTGTTTCGTGCTGACGTCGTGGTCTTTGCCGCGCATGTGACCACGCCACTGATGGATGCCGCAGCCGCCGCGAAGGCGCCGGCGCGCACACGCCGAGCATTGTGGATCGATCTGGGGGTACCTCGTGCCGTCGCAGCGGAACTCGGAGCGCCGGACATCGAAGTGCTTCCGCTGTCGTCGCTTCAGCAGGAGGAGGCGCCCGCGTACGCAAGTGCCGATGACGGTTTGTCGGTTGGCGTATCCGAGGGCGCGTCTCCTGGCGCCGCCGTGGGTGCGTCGCTGCCCCGAACTGGGCGTGCGCAGCGAGCCTCCGTTGCCCTGCAGCACGAACTCGAACGCTGTGCCCGCGTCGTGCATCGGCTAGAGCTCGGCGCTCGCCTTGGGGCGCTCGAGGAACGCGCCGTCGCGGCGGCCATGGCCCATGGCGACGGCTCGGCGGAGGGGGTGGCGCGTCGTGTGACGCGGATGGTGTTGCGTGAACTGACGCGTGCGTGAGTGTGTCGGGGGGCTCCGCGGCGGCGCCCCCCGACGCTGCGCTCACACGCCAGTCAGCATTTCACTGGCTTCCACCGGCGCATCGGTGAGCGCGATATCCAGCACCTCCCGCAGCGTCTCCACCGGATGAAAGACGAGTAGCGAGCGCACCTCGTCCGGGACGTCCTCGAGGTCCGCTTCATTGGCCTTGGGGATGATGACTTCCCGGATGCCCGCGCGATGCGCCCCCAGGACTTTCTCCTTCACGCCGCCGATGGGGAGGACGCGGCCGCGGAGAGTGATCTCTCCCGTCATGGAGACATCACGCCGCACCTTGCGGTTCGTCAATTCGCTTACGAGAGCGGTGGCGATGGCGATACCCGCGCTGGGGCCGTCCTTCGGGATCGCGCCTGCGGGCACGTGAATATGTGCCTCGCTGGCAGCAGCGACGCGGTCGAGCGGAATCCCCAATTCTTCCGCGTTGTTTGTGGCGTACGTGAGCGCGGCGCGCGCGCTCTCCTTCATGACGTCACCCAACTGCCCCGTGAGAATGAGGGCGATGGGTCCGACGCGCAGGGCCTCCTCGTCATCTGTGGTGCGTGTGCGTGAGGCCCCCCGGCGGATGCTGGCTTCCACGAACATGATGTCACCGCCCATAGGGGTGTAGTACATCCCCGTGGAAATCCCCACGGCGTCGTGTTCAGCGGCACGTTCCGGATGCACTTTCGGACGTCCCAGCAGCTCCCGAACTTCTTCGGCGCTGATCACCTTGTCGGCGATGGTGTCCGAATCGCCCATGGCGACTCGCCTGGCGACCTTGCGTGCGACCGCGCCGAGCTGCCGTTCGAGCTGACGGACGCCGGATTCGCGCGTGTATTCGCTGATGACCTTCATGACCGCGTCGTCGGTGAAGACGAGATCCCGTCCCGCGAGTCCCGACTCCTCGATCTGGCGCGGGATCAGATACTTGGTGGCGATCGCCTGCTTCTCCCGCTCCGTGTACCCGCTGAAATCGACAACTTCCATGCGATCGAGCAGCGGACCCGGAATGTTCTGAATGAAGTTCGATGTCGCGATGAACAGCACTTCGCTCAGATCGAAGGGCACGCCGAGATAGTGGTCGGTGAACGTATCGTTCTGCGCCGGGTCGAGTACCTCGAGGAGTGCACTCGACGGGTCACCCTGATACGACTGCCCCAGCTTGTCCACTTCGTCGAGTAGGAAGACCGGGTTGCGGGTACCGGCCTGTTTCATCCCCTGGATGATGCGACCGGGCATGGCGCCCACGTAGGTACGCCGATGGCCGCGGATGTCGGCTTCATCGCGGGCGCCGCCGAGCGCGACACGCACGTACTGGCGGTCAAGCGCACGCGCGATGGACTTCGCGATACTGGTCTTGCCTACGCCTGGTGGGCCGTTGAAGAGCAGGATCGGACCGCGCGCCATGGCGCGCGCCTTGGCTTCCCGGGCGTCGGTGATCTGCCGCTCCTCGCTGGTACTGGCGCTGAGCGCAGGATTGGCGTCGGTGGTCTCCCCCTTGAGCTTTGAGACCGGAAACTCGCCAGTCGTGGCGACCTCGGCGGCCACCTGCTGGGCACGGAGCTGACGCACCGCCAGGAACTCGAGGATGCGGTCCTTCACGTCTTTCAGGCCGTAATGGTCCTCATCCAGGATTTCGCCGGCGCGGGCCAGTTCGAGATGGTCGTCGGAGCGCGTGTTCCACGGCAGCTCGGCGATCCATTCGAGGTAGGTGCGAATGACCTGCGCCTCCATGGATTCGCGACCCGCCCGCTCCAGTCGACCCAGCTCGCGCTCCACTTCAGCGCGCGCCTCCTTGGGGAGGTCGAGTTTGGAGATCTTTTCACGCAGCTCGACGATCTCCTTGCTGGAGTCGTCGTCGCCGAGCTCCTTCTGGATGGCCTTGAGCTGTTCGCGCAGGAACATCTCGCGCTGCCGCTCGCCGAGTTCCTCCTGGACCTGGCTCTTGATGTCCTCCTGGGCTTCCAGGAGGCCGATCTGGCGTTGTACGTGCACAAGGACGCGACGCAGTCGCTCTTCCACGCTGAGCGTTTCCAGAAGACCCTGCTTCTCGGGGACGGTGAGCTCGATGTAACCGGCTACCAGGTCGGCGAACTTGCCTGCGTCCTCGACCGAGTCGAGGACCTGGTGAACGACTTCCTCCGGGAGGCCCCGCTTCTCGCCGAGTTCCGCGGCGCGCTCACGGGCTTCCTTGTGGAGCGCCTCGAAGGCCGGATCCTTGACGTCCAGGGGCATCATCTCCTCGGCCGGAACAATCACCGCCGTGAGGTAGCCGTCGACTTCGGAGTAGTGCAGGGCCGTGGCGCGCTGTTCCCCCTGCAACAGCAACTGAACCCCGCCCAGGCCGCGCTGGACCTGCCCGATACGGGCAATGACGCCAGTGGTGAACAGGATGTCCGCAGCCGGCTCTTCGGTGTTGTCGCGTTGAGCGACGGCGAAAACCAGGCGGTCTTCCTTGAGCGCCGTTTCGATGGCGCGCAGGGTCCCCGGGCGCCCCGCGGCGATCGGGGCGGTGATTCCGGGGAACATGACGGTCCCGCGAAGCGGCAGGACCGGGAGTGTGAGACGCTGACCCATGAAATACTCTGAGCAAAAGGAATGAGGCCCACAGAATGGCAGGTTTCACGCCGTCTCGATTACGCCATCGCGGCAGGGTTTGCAACTTTTCCCTGACCAGGTGACGTAGGGACGGAGACCGGCCTGCCGGGACGGCGGAGGATGGTGCTTGCGCGCCTGCCAGTCCCAACGCCGCCGGATGCTGTCGCCCCCTACTCCGGGGTGCTACACTAGGAAGCTGGTTCTGGTTTTCCCCGATCCCAAACGAGTGCACGATCCCGCTGCCCCAAATGCCGAAGACGCCGAGCTCCGTGTGCACGTGGAGCAGGCGCTCAGTGCCACATACGAACTTGACCGGGAGATTGGACGGGGTGGCATGGGGATCGTCTATCGGGCGCGCGACAAGCGCCTGAAGCGGCATGTGGCCATCAAGTTGCTGCCGCCGGAGCTGTCATTCCGACGGGAGGTGCGCTCGCGTTTCCTGCGGGAGGCGGAAACGGCGGCGCAGTTGAGTCACCCCAACATCGTCCCCATCTACTCCGTGGACGAAGTCGGGAACCTGGTGTTTTTCGTGATGGCCTGCATCGATGGTGACAACCTCGCCACCAAGCTGCAGAAACGCGGGCCATTGCCGATCGAGGATGTCCGGCGCTGGCTGCAGGAGGTTTCCGATGCCCTGGCCTACGCGCACGCGCGTGGCGTCGTGCACCGTGACATCAAGCCAGACAATATTCTGCTCGACGGCATCGACGGACGGGCCCTGGTCACCGACTTCGGGATCGCGCGCGCCGCCAGCGATCATGGCGAGACCTCTCGCTTGACGGCGACGGGTGTGGCCATCGGAACACCGGCCTATATGTCGCCGGAGCAGGCATCGGGCGATCGGGATCTCGATGCGCGCAGTGATCTCTATTCACTCGGCATCGTCGCCTACCAGATGCTGTGTGGTGAACCCCCATTTCAGGGTCAGACCACACCCGCGTTGCTGGT
>CAZPJX010000088.1:0-12095 GCA_964586985.1 uncultured Gemmatimonas sp.
CCCTTCAAACCCAGGGGGGGCATCCCTTGGGGTCGGCGGCCGCTTCTGTTTCACGCTCTGACGGGCTGACATCGACTGTGCCAGAGGGTCGTCTTCCGCCGTCCTGTTCGACCTCACCAGCCTGCGTGCGACCGAGTGGGCCTTCAGTACCGCCCGGCGTTACGGCGCGACGGATTGTTCGCGGCGGTGTCCAGCCAGGCCACCACCTGACGTTCTGCCGGTTCAAGTGCACGACGCAGGTCCGTGAGTGGCACCACATTCTCGATGGCGCGCGAGTAGCGCCCGGTTCGCACATCCGTGAACAAGGTGAGCAACGAGGCCGAGTCACCCCGTAGACTGATTACGCCGCTCACGACATAGTCGGCGCGCAGAGACCAGCCCAGTGCCATGCGGTCGTTCGACATGCGCATCGCCCGTTCGGTCATGCTGCTACTGACGACATCAAACCGATCAGTTGCAATCGCCTCCCGCAGACGTCGCGTGGCCTCGCGAGTGATCTCCGAGAACTCGCGACGGCGGGTCGTGTTGTTGTAATCGGTCACCACGATTCGCAGACGTGAATCCGTCGGCGGCGGCAGAAGGGGTGTGAAACCCATCATGGTCGGCGATGTCGGCGGCGTCGGCATCCGCCGAGGCACACGGGCCAGGGCGGAGTCCATATGCTGCATGGCGCGGTTCATCGAATCGGCGAAGATGCGCGCCACTTCTTCCAGGAGCATTTCGCGGTCGATGGACGCTGTGCCGCCGTCACTCGTATGCACGAGAATGCGCGACGCGGACGCTGGGGCTGCCGCGCTCGGGGTGGCGCGGGCTGCCGCCTGACCGGAGCTGGGGGCAGCGCTCTGGGACCCCGTGCCGCCTGCGGTATCGACCCGGTGCCGTGCCGCATCGGCCGTTTGTCGCTTGCTCACGGCCTCGGCGATTGCGAGCGATTCTGCGCGCGTAATCACCAACGGAACCGAAGTGACAGGGGTCCCGTCGGTAATATCCCGGAACACCGGGATCGTCTCGGCGAGTGCCGGTGTTCCGGAACCTCGGGCCGCTTCCATTTGCGGTGCCCCGCCCGTGCGTTCCGTGTCCCGGGCGCGCAGGGAGTCCGGGCCACCGCTACCGCCGGAGCCTGCATCTGATTGCATGACCGCCAGGGCTATGGCGGCCGCCACCGCCATCAGCCCGGCGGTGGCTGCGATCCATCTCGGGCGACGTGTGCGGACTGTGGTGGGCAGTGACTCGCCGGTGTTCAGGGGCAGGGTCTCGAGTTCTGCGAGCAGTGCCTTTGCCGTCGGTGGCCGCTTGCCGGCGTCCTTTTCGAGGCAGTGCATGATGAGATTCGAGAGCGGCAACGGGATGTCGCTGCAGGAGCGGTGCGGCGGCTCGGGAACCTGCGTCAGTTGCGCGGCCAGCGTGGCTTGAGGTGATGCGCCGCTGAAAGGGCCGGCACCCGTGAGTAGTTCGTAGGCCAGCAGCCCGATCCCATAGATATCGACGCGATGATCGGCAGCCGGATCGGCGGCAAGCTGCTCGGGAGCCATATAGGCGGGTGTCCCGATCGCCATACCCGTCGTGGTCCCCCCGTGCACCGGAATGGCTGCACTCAAGGCCTTGGCCACGCCAAAGTCGGTGACCATCGCATGCATACCCGACGTGAGGATATTGTCGGGTTTGATATCGCGGTGCACGATGCCGCGGGCGTGCGCATAGGCCAGCGCGTCGACGACATCGTGCAGGATGCGTACGACATCCCGTGCGGGGAGGCGCTTGCGGCGTTGCAGTGCTCCCCGCAGCGACTCGCCTTCGATGTACGGCATCGAGAACCACAGCAACCCCTGATTGTCACCGGCCGAGAGGAGCGGGACGATGTGGGGATGCTGGAGTTGTGCGGCGAGCTGGATTTCGCGGCGGAAGCGTTCGACATTCACGCCCGCGGCAAGTTCCGGGGGCAGCACCTTGACGACCACGGTGCGCTGCAGCGAGCGCTCCGTGGCGACGAAGACACGGGACATGCCGGCGCCACCGAGTTCCCGTTCGATCAGGTAGTCGGGGTCGAGGGCGCGTTGCAGGCGGGACTGGAAATCACTCACGGGACATCCCGATGGGGCTCGGATCGGACTGGTTCAGGTGACTCAATGTACAGGAAGAACAGGAACTCGGGCGGGCCGAACCGGGGCGCGGCGCTGAGGCTGTATCCCCGGTCGGGGTAGCGAGTTCCCGGTGCTCGTGACGAAGGAAATGCGAGCCTGTTAAGACGGCCATAGGGGACCTCCGGAGGCGCAATGTCTTTCGATCCGGACCAGTTGACCGTGCATACGGAGGGGACTAAGCTTAGGATTCCGTTCCGTGCCGCTTCGCCGTTGGATGGGTGAGGCGATCCACGTAGAGGTCGGAACATGAACGCCCCGTCGGCGCTGCCGGCGGGCTACCAGACCCTGATGCCTACGATCAATCAGTTGGTCCGCCGCGCCCGCAAGGACGTGGTGGAGAAGTCGAAGGCGCCCGCGCTCAAGAGCAATCCGTTCAAGCGAGGCGTCTGCACCCGCGTCTACACCACGACGCCCAAGAAGCCCAATTCGGCGCTGCGCAAGGTTGCGCGTGTTCGTTTGACGAACCAGCTCGAAGTGTCGGCGTATATCCCGGGCGAAGGGCACAACCTGCAGGAGCACTCGATCGTGCTCGTGCGCGGTGGCCGTGTGAAGGATCTGCCGGGCGTGCGCTACCACATTGTCCGTGGAACCCTCGACGCATCGGGCGTCAACGGGCGGAACCAGAGCCGTTCCAAGTACGGCACCAAGCGTCCGAAGCCGGGTCAGGCTGCGGCTGGAGGTAAGAAGAAGTGAGCCGCCGCAAGAGTGCCGTGAAGCGCACCATCCTGCCGGATGCGCGCTACGATAGCCAGACCGTCTCCAAGTTCATCAACTCCCTGATGATCCAGGGCAAGAAGTCCACCGCCGAAGGCATCTTCTACGGCGCCATGGACATCGTCGAAGCGAAGACCAGCCAGCCGGGCGTGGGGGTGTTCAAGCAGGCCCTGAACAATCTCAAGCCGGTGGTGGAAGTGAAGAGCCGCCGCGTCGGTGGTGCCACCTACCAGGTGCCGGTGGAAGTCCGTCAGGACCGCCGCACGGCGCTGGCCATGCGCTGGCTCATCAGCTACTCGCGTGATCGCAACGAGAAGAGCATGAAGGAGAAGCTCGCGGCCGAAGTGCTGGCGGCCTCGCGCGGGGAAGGTAATGCGATCAAGAAGAAGGAAGACACGCATCGCATGGCCGAGGCCAACAAGGCGTTCGCGCACTATCGCTGGTAGGTGACGAGGGAGCCGTATCGGTTCCACGATATCGAAGGCCTCGGAGATTCCCGGGGCCTTTGTCGTTTTCAGGTGGCATCCCATTAAGAAGGTGCCGGGAGTGTGACGTCTTCACTGGCGAAAGATCCCCTCGCCGTTCACGTTTGGGGGGATAGCCGCTGGGCGGTCTCGCCCAGCACGCGGGGAGGAGACGGAGTTTGCCGGTTACGTGACACCACCGTCATGCGTCCTGCACCTGACCTCTCTGCATTCGCCTCGTGCAATTTGCTTCAGGAGCGGGACCGCACTTGTCTTCCCTCGGAAATCGAATGCTTTCTCGTGCGCGTGTGCTGCTGACGCTCCTTGCGGTGCCGCTTGGCCTCCATGCCCAGACTGGTGATAGCGTCAGGATCGTGACGCCACAGCCCGCTGCCGCGAAAGCGGCAGCCTGGCACCTGCAGGTCTCGACGTTCTACAGCTCCGCTGATAACGGCTTTGGTGTGTGGCACGGGCAGGATGCCCGCCTGCTCTATTCCTCCCCGAAGCTGAGCCCGTTCGTCAGTATCGGCACACAGTCGCGGCCCAATGGACGTCAGCAGGTCTACGGCGCCGGGTCCTATATCAATATCGCGCCCTGGATGTATGCGATCGTCGGCATCGGGACAGCACCGGACAACGGCGTAGTGCTCTTCCCGAAGCTGCGCAGCGACGCGAGTGTATTCGTGGCGGTCCCGAAGGTGAAAGGCGTCCTCGTCTCAGGCGGAATTACGGATCTCCGTTATACCGACAAGCGGACCGGGGGACAGATCCTTTCGCTCGGATCGATGGTGTATCGGGGGCGCGGCATCTACAACGCGTCGGTGTACTTCAATGAGGATCGGGCGAGTGGTGCTCGATCGCAGGCATGGCAGGCCGGCGGCCAATGGGGCAGCCAGGGCAAGTACTGGGTGGGCGGCGGTGTGGGTTCAGGCAACGAGGCCTATCGCCTGCTCTCCGCCACGCCGTTTGATGCGCGGTTCCGGAGCCAATTCGTCTCGGCGTTTGCGACCAAGTGGGTGACGCAAGGCAGCGGGGTAACCCTGCGCCTCGATTATGAACGGAAGGTGGATGTATTCAACCGCCGCGCGATCGGTCTGACCTACTTCATCGATTTCTGAGCGTGCCGGACTCCGCACGCATGCCCAAGAGCCGGCAACGGAACGTGGCCACGCTCCTCGGTGTGATGGCAGTTGTGAGTCTGGGGATCTGGGCATTCGAGAGTCGTGCGGTGGCACTGTGGCGTGAGCAGGCAACTTTTCTCACGTATGTCTTGCAGTCCTACCTCGCGACGCCTGTATTGCATGTCATAGAGTTCACCGTCCCGACGACGGCCGTCGAAGTCATTGCCGCCCTCGTTGGAGGCGGCGCCAGTGTCGCGGGCGGATGGTGGGTGGCACGGGCGAGGGGTGCAATGGCTCACGGAGCCAGCGGAGCAGCCGCCGTAGGTGTGCTGGTGAGTCTTGGGCTCATGCTGATTCCTCCAGCGCTCATTGCCCTGGTGCTGTGGCCCGATGGGCGCGGAATGCTGGAGACGCTCCCGATCACCGGGGTGCAAGTCGTAGCCTCGCTCGGAGTAGTTACGGCAGCCCGGCTCGCCCTGCGGAGGTACGTGCAGAGCACGGGCCGCATGTCACCGGACCCAGTGCAAATTCCGTTGATGGCCGGCGATCTGGAGCCGGAAGGCTCGTCGCCAGTGATGAGCAGCTGGCTTGTTCGTGCACTGATCGTGCTGACTTGTGTGTATTGGCTGATCGTGCTCCTCGCAGGGCTCTCCGGTCTGCAGGGATACGACTCGTTTAGCGATCACCTTGCGCGACCGGCACGCTGGATCGTCACCGGTCGGCTGGAGACGGGTGTGGAAGGTGAGGTCGTGACCTTCTACCCAGGCAATTTCGAGCTGCTGGTGCGCTGGCTGCTCACGCTCGGAAGCGACAGGTTCGGCTTCCTGGCGTCCTATGCCAGCAGTCTCGCCTGCGTGTGGGTCGTGTATCGCCTGGCGCGAGAAATCGGGCAATCGGTGACGGCCGCGCGGATTTCGGCACTCGCAGCATCCTCATTGCAAGTGCTCGCGTATCAGAGCATCGTCGTCTACAGTGACACCTTCACGGCGTTGTGTCTGCTTCTGGCCACGTGGGTCTTGCTAGTTTGGGTCCGTGATGGAAGTACGGACAGGAGCCTGACCCTGGTTTTTGGGCTGGCGCTCGGACTGGCCCTGGGTGCGAAGTACTCGGCGGGGCCGCCAGCGGTCGTGCTGACAGTGTTCTGGGCGTGGTACGCCAGTCGCGGACCGCAGCGCGATGACTTTGAACAACCGCTTGTCGACTTCCCGCTGTTGCTCCGGCAGGGCGTCTGGTATGTGGCCGGTGTGCTACCGGGCATGGGCTTCTGGTACCTGCGAAACGCCGTGCGTGAAGGCAGTCCGTTGTACCCCCTGTCGGTGGCTGGCCTGCCAGGCATCCCACTTGGCAACCTGCTTGCGGGAGCACCCGGGCCGCGCTCCCTCTGGGAGCGCCTGACCTATCCGTGGACCGAAACCGGGCACATCGCCGGCTTTGAAACGGGGCTCGGGGCCACCGTCGCGACGGTGGTGGTGTTGGCGGTGGTGATGGCGCCATGGACTGGTCGGCGCGGCTCACTGCACCGACTGCTGCTGCTGGTGCTTGCGGCGTCCACGCTGGCGTGGTGGCGCACAGGGATGTTGGTGCCGCGCTACGGCTTCTTCCCCCTGCTGCTCTCGTTCGTATTCGTTGGGGCCTTGTTCACCGCCTACCCGTCGCGAATCCTGCAGGTGGCCTCCACGCTGGCCATGGCCGGCACAATGGTGGGCGTGGGTTTCGAACTGGCCGGGGGGGCAGCCTACAACATGCTGTTCTACCAATCCAGCCCACCGGTGCCGGCGGCCATCGCCACGATTCCGCCTTCGCACATCATCAACCTGGCGGCACAGCCGTCTGGCTATTACGCGATGGGAACCGGCTATCGCCATCGAGTCCTGACACCATTTCGGCATTTCACACCGGATGATGTGAAGCGCGTGCACGCCGACTACCTGCTGGTGCTGGAGACCGAAGAAGCCGAGTATACGCGCGTGCTGCCGATGCAACTGGTGGGACGCTGGTCGCGACAGAACTGGCCGTCCACCTCACTCTGGCGGCTAGAGTAGCCATCCCTCATGGATCGCGATGCCTTTGCGCTGATGGCAGAATCGGAGCGGAATCACTGGTGGTTCCGCGGACGACGCTTCTTCATCGAAGCAGCTATCAAGCGCTACGCTCTGCCCGCCGATAGACCTGGTGCGGAAGTGCAGGTGCTCGATGCCGGGTGTGGATCTGGGGGCAATCTCGCACTGCTGTCGCAGTTCGGAGCGCTGCACGGGTTCGAATACGATACCGAAGCCTGCGCGGCAGCGCGGGCGCTAGGCCTGGGCATCATCGAGAGTGGATCGCTGCCCGGCGGCATCCCCTTCGGCGACCAGCAGTTCGATCTCATCGGCCTCTTTGATGTACTGGAGCATCTTCCGCAGCCTGTCGAGTCGTTACAGGCGCTTCGCACCCGACTCAACGATCGCGGCGCGCTCGTCCTTACCGTCCCGTCGCTCCCGTGGCTCTGGGGGCCGCATGATGTGGTGCACAACCACTATTTGCGCTATACCGCGCAGCAGTTGCGCACCCACCTCGACGCGGCAGGCTTTCGCATCGAGTACCTGAGTTCCATGAACATGTTGCTGCTCCCGCTGGCCATCGCACAGCGAATGAAAGAACGACTGTTCGGCTATCGGGTGGACGCCTTGCAGCCCTCACCAGGCGTGAATGCGTTGCTCTATAACATCTGGCGATTGGAGCGTGCCTGGATTCCCGCACGCACACTGCCGGTAGGGTTGTCGTTGTTGGCCGTAGCGCGCGCGGTGCGGTAGGGGAATTGACTCCCATGCCCTCACTCGTGCTTGTCGTGCCCTGTTTCAATGAGGCTCTCCGTCTCGATGCCGGGGCCTTCGTGACGGCGCTCGATGCGTTCCCGTGGTTGCGACTGCTGTTCGTCGACGATGGGAGCGCGGATGACACCGTCCGTGCGCTTCAGGTTCTTCAGGCCCGGAGGCCAGATCGTATTGAGGTGTTGCAGTTGCCGCACAATCTCGGCAAGGCAGAAGCGGTTCGCAGAGGATTGTTGCATGTAGGGTCAGCGTACGGCGAGGGCCTCTGTGGTTTCTGGGACGCCGATCTCTCCGCGCCGCTCACCGAATTGCCGGCGCTGCGTGAGACGTTCTTACGCCGAGACACCGTGCAGTGGGTCTGGGGCATTCGGTTACGGGCGCTGGGGCGTCGAGTGACCCGGCGGCCGCTGCGTCACTATCTCGGTCGTCTGTTTGCCACCTGTAGTTCCCTCCTGCTCGGCATCGACTCATACGATACGCAATGTGGAGCCAAGCTTTTCCGCATCTCGCCCTTGCTGAAGGCGGTGCTGGCAGAGCCGTTCCGCTCACGCTGGATTTTTGATGTTGAGTTGCTGGCGAGGGCGCAGGCATTGCTACGGTACGAGGGCCATGCCGGCATCGAGCAGGTGGTGTACGAGCAGCCCCTGGCGGTCTGGGAGCACCGCGCCGGCTCGAAGGTACGCGGTAGGGACTTTCTTGTGGCGCTGCGCGAACTGCTCCGTATTCGCGCAGCGCGGGCGCACTGGTACCGCGCCATCAATGGCGATCAGCTGACGGTTCGGCCGTCCGCCGCCGCCATCACTGCACCATAGACCGTCGCGCCGGGAAGCAGGCGAATAACCGGAGCGGTCACGGTCGTGCGAGTACCCGGTCCCCCAACGACGGCGGCTTCCACCACCACGGCGGTTTCCGAGATGACCGGACCGCTCACGCGTGCACCGCGTTCGATGGTCACCCGATCACGCGCGGAGATCGATCCGACGATCACCGCTCCGTTGCGCACGACGACCTCACCATGGGCCTTGATCGATCCGGTGATGCGCGCGCCGTCATTTACGACAATGTTCCCGGTCGCGATGAGTGAGCCGACCAGAATATTGCCGGCGGGGATGGAGACACTATCGGCAACACGCCAGTACGCTGGTCCGAGCTCTCGGGCCTTTTTCGGTACGAAGCGCTCGTAGGCTCCCGTCGGGAGGATCGGGGGTTCCGTCGTCTCGACATCGGTGACTCGTATGATATCGGCCTCGATGCGTTCGAACACCACGTTCATCCCGAGGACAATCTGCCGGTCAGCGGTCGCGCGGCCCCAGAGCTGACAGTCGTCGGCCACCTCGAGTCGACCTCGCGCATGGACCCAACGCTGCACCAGTGATTTGGGGCCAAGGGAAATGTCGCGTTGTCCCAGCAGTGCCCGATATGTCACTCCGGGAGATCCATGTACGGTCAGGCGGGCCAGGCACTCACTCGAAAGCTCCACGCCCGCCGGCAGCGGCTCACTGTCCATGAGTACAACGAATTCCTGGAACGCGGCCCGCTGGCTGGGCAGGGGCTGCCCCTTGGAGTGGGTGCGCACATCCGTGCCATCGGAAAGTCGTGGTGGAACGGATGTGCCAAGGAGGCCTTCGCGCGTGGCACGGGCGGTGAAGGATTCCGCGAAATAGGTCAGGTTGCCAGCGTCGTTGCCAACGGCATCAAGCGGTGCGGCATCTCGAGGGCGAAGCAGTTCCATCAAGGCCGGAAGGAGCGGAACCGCCATCCAGGTCAGCAGGCCGAGCACGAGCAGTGCAAATGCCATATTGGGCGAATTCATGGCTTTCCCCGCTGCACACGCCCTTCGCGGTGACGCTCGGTCTTCTGCCACTGCACCGGGCGTCCGCGCAACCACGAGGCACGCGAGAGAGAAGCGCGGCCCACGGAGACGGTGCTGACGAGGAAGCCCAGGAAGAGGAAGGGCAGCATCCGAATTCGTTCGCGCGACCCATCAAGTCGACTGGCAGCGGCGACCTGGAAGAAGGCGGCGAAATTGCCCACGGTGTTGAAGGAGGAGATCATGAGCACCGTCAGCCGCCCCCATTGTGGAGGATATCCGGCATAGAAGAGCACAATGGTACAGAGCCAACCCACCAGCAGCACGAGCGGTACCACGAATACGCCGAGCAGCAATACGCCATCTAGGACCTGACCGAACGGCAGGTCGCTTCGGTTGCGCATCAATGCGCCTGCATAACGGCGCAGTGCCTGATTGTGGCCCTTGGCCCAGCGCTTGATCTGCCGAATGCGGGATTCCCAGGTTTCGGGGACTTCCTCGTAGCATTCCGAACGGTTCTGATAGACCACGTCCCAACCAGCGATGACCAGGCGCACGGTGAGGTCGGTATCTTCGGCGAGAGAGTCCGTGCGCCAGCCGCCAACGTTCTCAAGCGCGACACGCCGCACGCCGCCCACGGTGCCGCCGTACTGCGGCACCAGGCGCAGGTTCATGCGTGCCTGCTGATCCACCTGGTAGCCGCCCGCCCGCTCGAGATCGAGCAGGCGGGTGAGGACGGAGTGTCCAACATTGAGTGGAACAACGCGCCCCATGACGGCTCCGACTTCGGGATCGAAGAAGGGCGAGACGAGTTGCTTCAGCAGGCGCGTGCCAGGGATATAATCGGCGTCGAAGACGAGGAACACTTCGTCCTGATGCAGCGCCATCGCATCGGAGAGCGCTGCTGCCTTTCCCGGCATGCCGCCGTCACGAAGGAACGGGATGACGCGGCCCGGATAGTTCTCGGCATACTCCACCAGGATGGACCGGGTATCGTCGCTCGACCGATCGTCGATGGGTACGATCTTGAGACGGTCCTCCGGATAGTCGCAGGTGAGGAGGGCATCGAGTGAGTCGCGAATGACGCGCGACTCGTTGTGCGCCGGGACGAACACCACGAGCGATGGCCAGTCCGCCTGCAGTACGTCCACAAACGGCTGTCTATGCTTGCCGAACAGGCGGTTGAGCGTGAAGAAATAGTGGCGCAGGGTGTAGACCGCGAGCACCGAGATGCAGATCCACAAGCCAATGTTGGCGATATTCACCAGGGTCGCGACACTCATGATCGACCTCCCGGGTGCATACCGAGTCGGCGCATCACGAAGGTGCCCAGCATGCCTCCGAGATTCATCGCACGGACCACGCGCGAACCAATCGGCGTAATGGCGCGGACCGACTGCGGCGTGGGGGTCGGGCGCGGACGAGTGGGCGGATAGCGGTCCGGGCGCGTGGGTGGACGGCGATCGACTGCATCAAGCACGCCGCCTGATCGCCAGCTCATCCCCCAGCCATAGAGCGCAACGTAGACGAACACGTCGAGCAGCACGCCGAAAACCAGGAAGAGGATCGGCATGGCCAGGAGCGAACCCCGGTGGATGATCCACGCGTGCACGGCCGCCTGCAGGGGCAGCAGAATACTGAGGTGCACGAGCAGCAGCGTGGCCATCGTCAGCTTCTGCCAGAGCAGGAAGTCGAAGATGTGGAACGTGAACGCTACGAGGAACGGGGCCAGCACGAGGATGATGACCCCGGTCACCAGAAGTCCCGCGATGTAGTCGCCGAGCGTATAGGAGAACGGCGGTGTGGTGAAGCTGAACCAGAGCTGCGCGGTGCACTGCAGCACGGCGAGTGCCCGGAGGAGGTATCCGAAGGGGAGCAGGCGCCCACGCATGAAGAGACCAGCCACGAACAGGATCCCCATGACCAGCCATCCGGTGGTCAGATCGAGTCGCTGTGGCCACTCCGCCGATGTCGTGAAATAAGGGATGGCTACTCCAAGCGGACCGACCTCAAACACGCGTGTGGCCACTGCTCCCGGCAATCCCAGCGGCTCACGAATGGCGTTGAAGAAGTCGCGCCATACTCCCATGAGCGGGTCGAGCAGGGCGATCATGGCGACCGCGAACATCAGCGGCAGGACCACCAGGTCGATGAGCAGTGACCACGAGACTTCGAGACCGATCATGGCCCGGTGTGGCGCAATGCGCCCACCTCGGAACCCACGATCCCGCAACTCGCTGATGCGGCGGGTTGGGCTACCGGTTATGCGTGACACCGACCACTGCTCCGTGCATTGATGAAGTGAGTGCGAAACCGGGACACTGCGTCATGACATGGCGTCATACGGCGACCGATAGCCGTTGGAGGGTGGCATTGACCTGTTGATGGTCCAGCCGGCGAGGGCCTCGGCGTTCCGGCGGATTGCGCAACAGCGTATCGATGATGTCCGCAATACGAATGGCCGCCTGACCGTCGCCGAACGGGTTGGTCCCGCTGGCACGCTGATGATAGAGCGCCGGATCGGTGAGCAGTGCGGAGGTCCGAGCCAGGATCGTGGCTGTGTCGGTCCCGACCAGCTCACCGAAACCCGCGTGGACGACCTCAGGCCGTTCAGTGGTGTCGCGGAGTATGAGAATCGGCTTCCCGAACGAAGGCACCTCCTCCTGGATTCCACCCGAATCCGAGAGCACGAAATGGGAGCGCCGGATCAGTTCCAGGAGTTCCGGATAGGGGAGCGGATCGAGGAGATGGATGCGCGGGGTGTTACCCAGACGTGCAAAGACGACCTCCCGCACTCGCGGGTTGAGATGGACCGGGAAGGCAATCTCCACACGCTCGTGCTGGTGGACTATGGCTTCCAGCGCATCGCAAATGGCCTCAAGATGCTCGCCGAGGGACTCGCGGCGGTGCACGGTGGTAAGCAGGACCCGACCATCACGCCAGGGGATGGCATTGAGCGCCGCAGTCTCGAAGGTCTGACGCGGCGGAACCATGTGCAGGGCATCGACCACCGTGTTGCCAGTGACGAAGATATC
>CAZPJX010000089.1:0-12051 GCA_964586985.1 uncultured Gemmatimonas sp.
TCCAGCGCATCGCCAGTGCTGCTGCCGCACTGGGTGCCATCGTGCTGCGCGACACCCAACCAGCTCCGCTCGACACAAGACCGGATAACCCATCACGAGCCTGGCAGCTCCTGTCACTGCAAGCGTCGCCTCCGGCGGCGGCTGTACGTCTCTCAGGTCGATCCCGGTTCCGCGGACTCCTGGTGATCGATGGCGACCTGATCGTGGAAGGAGGTCTCGAACTCGACGGACTGTTATGGGTTCGGGGCACCCTCGAGGCTCGGCCGGGCGTGCTCGAGGTATCGGGAGCGCTCATCGTGCTTGGCGATGCAGCACCCGGGCATCCCCCGCCTTCCCAACCGGTCGCACGACTGGGCGGCAGAACCACCGTGCGTTTCGATCGATGCCTCGCGCAGATGGCGCTGGCCACCATAGCCGAACCACGAAGCGCACCGTTTGTACTGTGGCAAACCGGGCCGCCATAGGCCTGGGATGACGCTTCCCCGACTGTGTTCAGCGTTGCAGCGGCTCGTTCAGGGAATGGGCCCGCACTGTCACAGAGTCGGCATTCGTGCCGGCCATACACCCGTTGACAACCGTTACCTCGTGAGACTCGGGTCGTTTCAAGGGAGACATGGCCGGACTCGGCAGGTCGACCTGTCTCCTCGGCAGGGCCCGCGAAGGGACATCAGCGTGCGCAGGCACGCACTCACGCCGCAACCACTACACCCATGGCGCTCTTCGGCCGCAAGAAACTGACTGTCGGACTCGATGTCGGCTCCGGACTCGTGAAGGCTGTGGTCATCGATCACAGCACGGGAACGCCAGAGTTGGCCAAGGTCGTGATCACCCCGCTCAACGACACTGCGATTGTCGAAGGCGAAGTGATGGATCACGGCATCGTGGCTGATGCGATTCGCCAGACGATCTCCGCCACAGGCGTGAAGACCAAACAGATCGTGGCGGCCGTTGGCGGGCGTGATGTGATCGTGAAGAAGATCTCCATGGAACGCGTGAAGGAAGCCCAGGCGCGTGAGCTCATGCGCTGGGAAGCCGAACAGCATGTGCCCTTCGACATGGACTCCGTCGAGCTGGATTTCCAGGTGCTCGATCCCGACGGGGATGGTCTCGATATGAGCGTGTTGCTCGTGGCTGCCAAGCGGGAGCTCGTCGAAGCCAAGCAGCATCTGCTGCAGGAAGCCGGGACCGTGGCGTCCGTGATCGATGTGGACGCCTTTGCCTTGCACAATGCCTTCGAGGCCAACTACCCCGATGCCATGAAGGGCACCGTGGCGCTGCTCAACATCGGGAATGAGGCGACGAACCTCAACATCCTCGACGACGGCGTACCCATTCTCACGCGCGACCTGGGTGTCGGCACGCGGCGATTCCGCGAGGACCTTCAGCGTGAACAGGGCCTGAGCGCGGATGACGCCGAGGTCCTGCTGCGCAGCTTCGATCGCCAGCCCGCACTCGAGAGCGCCATCGCCTTGCGGGGTGAGGAACTCGCCCTCGGCGTCGAGCGGGCGTCGACCTTCCTGGCGACTTCCTCCCGCTCGTTCGGGCAGATCCGAGCCGTGTATGCCTGCGGTGGCGGCGCCCGCGTTCCTGGGCTGCTGCCCTGGCTGTCTGAGCGTCTCCGCATTCCCGTCCAGCCCGCCAACGCCCTCGCGAAGCTCACGGTGCGCGATGGCGCGCTCGAATTCCTGTCCACCGACGATGTGGCCCCGCTGCTGATGTTGCCGGTGGGTCTCGCCCTGCGTGCCGCGGCCTGAGGAGCAACAGCCATGATGCTTGAAATCAATCTCTCTCCCGATGGCCGCAAGGGCGGACGTGCCAGCTCCGGGTTGGCGCTGCCTTCGGCCGTGGCCGGGATCGCGGCGAACATTCGTGACCCCTGGCTCCTTGGCTCGGCGGCATCGGTGGTAGCCGCCGTGGCGGTTGTGGGCGTGCTGTTCACGGCGCAGAACGCACGCGCCGGTGAGCTCGATCAGCGTCTCGAACGCGCCCTGCGCGATTCCACGCGGCTCTCCACGGTGCTCGACGCGCGCCAGCGCCTGACTGCCGAACGGGACTCGGTGCACCGCCAGCTGCAGACGATCCGGATGATCGACGACAATCGGTACACCTGGGCGCATATCCTCGAAGAGGTCAGTCGTGCGCTCCCGGCCTACACCTGGCTGACCACAATCGAGCAGACGAGCAAGACACCACTGCCGCCGGGTGTGGACAGCACGACGCCGGCCCCCGCGCAGGCGAAGTCCTCTGCGGCGAAAGAGTCAGGCGCCGCGAAAGCCGAGGCGGTGAAGCCGGATACGATCAACGTGCATCCCCCACTTTCGTTTCGCGTGGTTGGACAGACCGTCGACATCCAGGCGCTCACGATGTTCATGCGCCAGCTCGAGAGCTCTCCCTTCGTGCAGCAGGTCGCGCTGGCCAAGTCCGAAATCGTGATCGTCGATGGCAAGGATGTCACGCAGTTCGAACTGACTGCCGCGTATGAAGTGCCACCGGCCGGCGTCACGCAGACGTCGCCGCTCGTCGTCCCCGTGCGCTGACCCGAGTACCTCATGCCTATCGCCCCCATCACTCAGCGCGACCAGATCAAGCTGTTCATCGGCTTCACTGCGATCGCTCTCGCTGTGCTGTACTGGATGTACCCCTATGCATCGAAGGATGCCCAGCTCGCGCTCGACGAGGCGCGCTTGTCCGGACTGGAACTCGCCAACGGGAAGGCCGCGCAGGCGGTGTCCAGCGGGAGCCTCGAGACGCTTCGTGCCCAAGCCGCCGAGAATCGCTCGACGCTCACCGTGATGCGGCGTCTCGTGCCCACCGGAAACGAAGTGCCCGCACTGCTCGAGGAAATCAGCACGGCAGCCCGCCGAGCTGGTCTCGACGTTGGAGGGGTGGTACCCGAGCCGGTCATTCCCGGTGAGCGCTTCGACACCTATCGCTACACCATCACCATCATCGGTGGCTACCACCAGTTCGGCGAATTCCTCGCGAATGTCGGATCACTCCCGCGCATTGTCGAGCCGGTGAATCTCTCCGTGGCCGCAGGCACCAACGCCACGAGTCGTCCTGGTCAGGTTCGCACGTCGGCGCGCAATGCGTTGGCCTCGACGATCACGCTGCAGACCTACGTCGAGCGGACGACACCGACCCCCAAGGCCAAGGAGCGTGCATCATGAGTCTCCGGTTCTCGCCCACCCGCATGCTCGCAGCCGGCCTGGTAGCGGCAGGGCTGACGGGCGCACCTCGCGTCGTCAACGCGCAGACATCGCGCGTCGACGTCAAGCCGGCCGTCGAGACGCGCATCGTATCGACCGAGGCCGCTGGCACCGTTGGCGCGGCTGCGGCCGCCAAACGCAGCGGCGCAGCCCCCGCCAGCGAGATCACCCTGCATCGTGAGGTGTTCTCGTACAGCGGCGGTGGGCGGCGTGACCCTTACGCATCGCTGATGTCCAGCAGTGAGGTCCGTCCCCTGCTGAGCGACCTCCGTCTCACGGCCGTGGCCTTCGATCCCGACGGCAACAACTCCGTGGCGATTCTGCGTGATAGCCACACCAAGGAGCAGTACCGCATTCGTGTCGGCCAGCAACTGGGACGTCTGCGGGTCAGTGCCATCCGCCAGAAGGCGGTGCAGTTCACCATCGAGGAATTCGGATTCAACCGGCAGGAGACGCTGCCTCTGAGCAGCGACACGACGAAAGTGAGGAACCCATGATGGGATCGATGACCGCTGCGGTGACGGCGGCCCTGCTGGTGTACGGCTTCGTGCCCGTGACCACAGACGCAACCACCGCCCATCCGGCCAGGAAGGCCATCACGCACGACGCCCTGCACCACGAGGTCGCAGCGGTGCGCGGCCGAGTGCACGCTGTCGAGGTGACACCCTCCGTCAGTGGCGCCGAGGTTCGGATCGGCGCCGACTCCGGCCTGACATTCGCACATTTCGCCCTCGACAACCCGTCGCGCATCGTTGTCGATCTGGGCGGGGCCAATCTGGCCGTGCGCTCGTCCTACGACGGCAAGGCCCGCGGGCCCATTCGCAACGTACGGCTCTCGCAGTATCGTGCCGACACCGTGCGCCTGGTGATCGATCTCGACGGGCCCCATCAGTACACGGTCGATCGGGATGGCGGCAGCGTCCGCATCGCGCTCACCGCACCGGCCATCGCATTCTCGCCCTGGGCGACGCGCAACGCCACACGCACCACCACGACTACGACCACGACGGCTACGGCCGGGCTCCTCGATCTGAGCGCACCCGGTGCAGCAGCGGCGACACCTGCTGCCGTTGCGGCCCCCACCGTTGTCACGACCTCGGAGCCAGTCTCCGCGCTAGTCTCCCCACGGCCTGCTGCGATCGAGCCGGCTCCGGGCAACACGCCCGCAGCGACACCCGCGACGACTCCGGCGGTGGCACCAGCTGCGACACCGGAGGTCGCGCCGGAACCCGCGCCGGAGGTGACCCGAGCGCTTCCGGCGGCTCCCGCCACGTCCACCCGACGCCAGCCGCAGCCCAAGCCGCGCATCACGGTCAGCTACGACGGCACGGATATCCGTGACGTGATCGCCGCCTTCGCCACCTTCTCCGGCCGCACCATCGTGGTCGGCAAGGATGTGGCGGGCATCGTCACGGCCGACATCTCCGACAAGCCCTGGGACGTCGCGTTACAGGCCATCCTGCAGGCGCAGGGCCTCGCGGCCACCGAAGACGCCAGCGGCATCATCGCAGTCGACAGCTACCGCAACCTCGCGCAGAACCAGGCGCTCGAGCCCCTGATCACGCAGATCATCGATGTGAACTACGCCAAGGCCAGCGCGCTGCGCGGTACGGTGCAGTCCCTGCTCGCACGGGACTGCACTGGTCTCAACACCGCCGTGACCGGTCGCGACATGGGCATGGGGATGAATCAGAATAGCGGCGGGAACAACCAGCAGAACCAGATGGGCGGCCAGGGTTGCGTGGTGCGTGGCTCCGTGGCCGCTGACAGCGCCACCAACAAGCTGATCATCACCGAAGTGCCGTCCCGCCTGCCGGAGATCGTCGCCCGCGTGCAGCAGCTCGATGTGCGGACGCCGCAGGTTGCGATCAAGGCCAAGATCATCTTCGTCAATCGCACGGGCATCCAGGACATTGGCCTCGCCTACGATCTCGGCACCGGCAACAAGCAGTTCTTCCAACAGCTCGTGCCGCGCACCGATCCGAACACGCTCTCGCCGGTGGACACCGACGGCGACGGGGTGCCTGATGCCATGGGCGGTGGCACGCCCTTCGAAGGCCCGGCTCGCATCAATCTGGGTGGCAATGCCATTGCCGGCATCGCGAATGCCAACAATGCAATCAAGCCCAACGCCCTCAACCTGATCTACAGCACGGCCCTCGGTCGCTATCAGCTGACGGCGTTCCTCAACGCCCTGCAGACGTCCTCGCTGGCGGATGTGCAGTCGGAGCCGAGCATTACAATCCTGAACAACCGAAGCGCCGAAATCTTCGTCGGTCAGGAGATCCCGATCCGCGTAATCGACGCCTCCGCAGGCGGCGGTGCCGGTGCATCCGGTGGTGGCGGTGGCGGTGGCGGTGGCGGCGCGGGTGGTCAGCCGAATGCGGCCGCGTTCTTCCCGCGTGCTACGGTCTCCAAGGAGGAGGCCGGCATCAAACTCTCGGTCACGCCGCAAATCACCAACAACAAGATGGTGATGCTCAACATCAAGGCCGAGAACTCCAGCGCGGAACTCTCGCAGACCGATGTGGGCGTGATCTTCAACCGGCAGCGCGCGGAGTCGCAGGTGCTGGTGGCGGACGGCGAAGCGGCGGTCATCGGTGGGCTCACGGTCACGGAAACCACGCAGTTCCGGAGCGGGATCCCGGTGCTCATGAACCTCCCCTTCGTCGGCCGCCTGTTCTCGCAGAACTCCAAGAACGAGACCAAGCGCGACCTGCTCATCCTGGTGACGCCGCACATCCTGGACGAAGGCACAACGCCGCCGGGCCGCTGACGCGAACGGGGACCCTTCTACCATGATCGCATATTCCGACGGGCGCTCCGTGCGCCCCACCCTGCCACGTCGCCGCATGCCACGCCGATTTGTGTCGCTGGTCGCTCTCGGAGCACTGGCCGCGCTTGGCGCCTGCGAAGGCGATGAGGTCATCGATCCGCCGTTTGCCGATTCCATCAAGCCCACGGTGGCCCTGATCAAGGGCAACCCGGCTGCCGATTCACTCCTGGCCGTCACCATCAACGCCAAGGACAACATCGGACTCAAGGGCGTGCGTCTGCTGCTCGATGGCGGCATCACGGCAGCCTACGACACCATCATGACGAGCGCGGTCACCTCCCTGACCATCGCCGTCAACATTCGCGTGCCGTCCAATGCCCCGCTCGGGGCCACCGTCACCGCTCGTGCGGTGGCAACGGACGGGGCCGGGAACCAGTCCGATACCTCGCGCGTCACCCTCACCATCGGCAATCTCACGCCGCCTGTGGCGGTGATCACGAGCCCGGTGGCCAACTCTCCCGTGGTCAGTGGCAAGGCCCTGGTGCTGTCGCTCTCCGGCAAGGCGCGCTATCGGGTTCGCACACTCGGCTACCAGATCACGGGTGCCTACAACATCCGCGACTCCGTCCAGTACTCGTCGCCACTCAAGGACTCGGTGGCGCTGCTGGATACGCTCGTGATCCCCGACTCGGTGCGCGGGGCAACCATCCAGGTCACTCCGTTCGTCATCGACTCGCTGCATCAGCGCGTGCCAGGGTCACCGGTGTCGTACGCGGTACAGAGCCCCGCCAACGCCAATACCGTTCCGGTCGTTCGGACCGGAGTGGCCAAGCGCGTGGAAGTGCGCGATACCGTTTTCGTGGAAGCGACCGACCCCGTCGGCATCTCCACGCTGGGCTATGAGATTCGCACCGTCACCGGGCAGCTTCTCGCAGCAGACTCGGTGAGTTCGAATGGCGCCTTCTCCACGCTGGTCCGCACCTTCCAGGTCCGCGTGCCGGTGACCGCGTTCCCCGCGCAGGTCTCAGTGTACGGCTTTGCCCGCAACGCCAACGGCCGCCGCGATGTGGCGCGCTTCGGGAACGGTTCCCTTCGGCAGGATACCGTCACGGTGGTGGCCGGCCTCACACGGCCACTCCCGCAGGGCGGGGAACTGGCCGATGCGCTCTATTTCGAGCGCAACGACCGCCTCTACATGAGCAACATCGAGCGCAACTGGCTCGAGGTCTTCAGTCTCGCCGATTCCACGTTCGGTGCGCCGATCGCAGTGGGCTCGCGCCCCTGGGGACTGGCGGCCTGGCCGCGCAATCGTTCGGGTGAGATGGCCGATACGCTCATGGTGGCCAACTCGGGTGGTACGAACATCAGCTATGTCGATCTCAAGGCGGGTAGCAACGGTCGCGAAGTCTATCGCTACCCACTCCCCAACCTGATCGTCTACACGATCACGTCCACCAAGGCGCAGCAGACCGATCAGGTCATCACGCAACGCACGGTGCACGATTTCAGCGATCGTCCGCAGTATCTGGCAAGCACCTGCACGGGTGGCCTCACGCCGACCTCTCCCTGTGAAGACGTGGTCGCGGTCTACTCCACCACGCCTACACCTGGTCAGACGGCTCCCTTCCCGAACATGGGTTCGATTCGCTGGGAGAACCTCTCGAAGCAGTCTTCGCACTTCTTCTTCGAGCAGTCCATCGGACAATCGCAGGGCCGGTCCGATACCCTCGAGATCGTGCGCTTCGCGGCGGGTGGGGTGGGCTCGGACTCGATCCTGGTGCCGTACAAGCAGAAGATCTCCACGGGTGGTGGCCAGAGCTACGAATACTCCATCGTGGTGCGTATCGACCAGCTGGCATTCCGCGACACCACCTATGTGCGTGGTTCCGGCAACTTCCGTCGCGCAGTCTTCGGCGAGGGCGGTCCGGTGCTTGGCAGTCGAGCGATGACCTATGATGCCACCATGGGCTTCGATCGGACGCCACCGCTTCCCGTGATCGACCGCGGCATCTCGCGCCCCCTCGATGTCACCGACTTCATCGCGAATACCTTCTCACGGGTACAGGGTGTGGGCGTGAACTTCGATGGTGAACTCAACGCCGTGAAGGGCGACTCCACCTACCTGTTCGATAGCACGCTGCGCCTGCAGGGTATCCTGCAGTCCAGGCCCAGCAGTGGTGGGCTCGACTTCCATCCGCTGAATGCGGGCCCGCGCTCTGCGGCGCTCCGTACCCGGCTGGCCTTCGTGGCCTCGAGTGAGCCCGTCATCGATGTCTTCGATACCTACTGCTATCGCAAGATTGCATCCGTGGCCATTCGGGATCCCATCATCGGGCCCGTGCGCGCCGCTGCTCGGCCGAACGGCCAGCTGGTCCTGGTCGGTGCCACGATCCGTGGCGTGACCATGGTGGCCTTGCCTGACTCGTTCACCACGACCTGTCAGTAAGCGGGGCGCGTAGGGCGCCACGAGTGTCCGGGAGGAGGTGTTCGGCAGGGGATCGGTTTCGGAGTGTGCTCCGAATACCGTGCCCTACACGCCGGGCCCTCCTCCCGTCTACGTTGTGGTATGTCGAACCTCCGTTTCACGACCGCCGGCGAGTCCCACGGTCCCGCGCTCATCTCCGTGCTCGAAGGCATGCCGGCCGGCGTCCCCCTGCTGGCCGCCGATGTCGACACGGAGCTTGCCCGGCGACAGCAAGGCTATGGCCGTGGTCGCCGCATGCAGATCGAGACCGACCGCATCGAGTTCCTGTCGGGCGTGCGTGCCGGCGAAACACTGGGGTCCCCGATCGCCATGATGATCCGCAACAGCGATTGGAAGAACTGGCAGACCATCATGGACCCCGCGCCCCGGGACAGCGACGGGGAGGGGCTGCGCAAACGGCACGTGACGCGCGTGCGCCCGGGCCATGCGGATCTGACCGGCATTCTCAAGTACGATCGCGAAGACGCGCGTGACATCCTGGAGCGGGCGTCCGCCCGCGAAACCACCGCGCGCGTTGCGGCCGCGGCCATCTGCCGCGTGCTGCTCCGGGAGCTGGGTATTGGCATCGGCTCCCATCTCGTCCACCTCGGCGGCATCGAGGCTGCGAGACCTGACGCGCTTCCGGCCGACCTCAATGCCGCGTCCGATGCCTCACCGCTACGAACGCTCGACGGAGACGCCGAGGCACGCATGATTGCCCTCATCGACGCGACCAAGCGCGAGGGCAACACGCTGGGAGGCATCTGCGAGGTCGTGGTGACCGGGCTGCCTGTCGGGCTGGGATCGCACGTCTCCTGGGATCGCCGCATCGATGGGCGTCTCGGACAGGCCATGCTGTCCATCCCCGCCGTGAAAGGGGTGGAGATCGGCATGGGCTTCGAGACGGCTCGCCGCACCGGCGCCGAGGTGCACGACGAGATCGAAGCCGCCCCCGGCCGCACCCGCGCCGGCCACGTGCTCCGGAGGACGAACCGCGCCGGCGGGACCGAAGGGGGCATGACCACCGGCGAGCCGCTGGTCATCCGTGTCGCCATGAAGCCCATCTCCACGCTCATGCGGCCACTGGGCACGGTCGATGTGGCCACGGGCCAGGCGGCGCAGGCCGTGGCTGAGCGCAGCGATGTCACCGCAGTGCCGGCCATGGGCGTGATTGCGGAGGCCATGGCGGCCTGGGTGCTTGCCGATGCGATGCTCGAGAAGTTCGGCGGAGACTCGTTGGGTGAACTTCGCCGCAACCTCGAGACCTATCTGGCCGGACTCGATTTGCGCTTCCAGGGTCTGGACGGCGAGCCGCACCTCAGCGAACACGCCTCGGCCTGAGCGGCGCGGCGATGGATCGGGTGGAACGGCAGATCGATGGCCACATCGTCCTGGTGGGCCTTCCCGGCGCAGGGAAGACAACCGTGGGACGGGCCGTTGCGAAGGCGCTCGGCCGTCCCTTTCTCGACTTCGATATCGAGATCGGCAATCGGGAGGGGATGTCGGTCGCCCGGCTCTTCGCGGAGCGCGGCGAGCCAGCGTTTCGCGCCCTGGAGCTGGAGCTCACCCGGGAACTCGCCGCCGCTCCCCCCATGGTGCTGTCACCCGGCGGCGGCTGGGTCACCAATGCGGGCGTGATCGAGATGCTGCGCCCTCCCGGAATTCTCATCCACCTGCGCGTTTCACCCGCTGAGGCGCTGCGGCGGATCTCCAGGTCACCCGTGGTCCGTCCACTGCTCGCCGAAGCGGACCCATCCGTACGGATGCAGGCGCTTTGGGACGCCCGGGCCGGTCTTTACGCGCGAGCCGATGTGGCTATCGATGTGGAAGTTGTTGAAATGCAACACGTTACGGATTCCATAGTGGCGCTTGCTCACGGCCGCACGTCGGGGATAGGTTAGGAAATGGAAGATCGCTGGATGCCCCTCGTTGCCGAATTGCGCGAAAGATTCACCGCCGACACGGAAGTCGTGGAAGTGGAGGCCTTTCTCTCGTCGCAGGGCTACAATCGGCGTCAAATTGGTGAGATTCTCTCCCTGCTATTTCGCGATACACTACCGTCCCTCCCTTGGGACGACATGTATGATGTTCGGGAACCATCCCTGCGGGTGCAGGGTCCTCACGAGCGTGGCCGGTTCGCTGGCGACGCCTGGGGGTACCTGATTGGCCTGCGCCGGTCTGGTGTCCTGAATTTCCTTGAGCTTGAGCACCTTGTGGAGCGTGCACTGGCCCAGGTGGAAGGCCGAATTGGTCTGACCGAAATCCGCGCGATCGCGGAGCATGTCGGAATCAATGACGGCACCACCGGACGCGCGCGCGCCCTGATTCACTGAGCTGATGCCAATCAAGAAGGCTGCAAAGAAGACGGCGACGAAGAAGACCGCGAAGAAGGCTACGGCCACGGCAAGGACCGTCGTCCGCAAGGTCGCGGGTGCGACCACGCCCGCCGATACGACCGTGACAGACACGGTGGTTGCCCGCGAGACGGCCGCTCGGAAGACGGCCGCTCGCAAGACGGCCACTCGCAAGACCGCCACCCGCAAGACACCTGGCACTGCGACGGCTCGCAAGGCGGGCACCGCCTCCGCCAGGACCTCCACTCGCAAGACCGCGCGGCAAGCCCAGCCGGTCGAGCACCACGACGATGAGCCAGCACCCGCTGGCGGTACGGCGCTGGTTATCGTCGAGTCGCCCGCCAAGGCCAAGACCATCGGCAAGTACCTCGGCCGCGGGTACACGGTCAAGGCGACCGTGGGCCATGTGCGCGACCTGCCCGCCAAGAAGCTCGGCATCGATATCGAACACGGCTTTGCCCCCGAGTACGTGACCATCGAGGGCAAGGAGGACATCCTCACCGATCTCAAGAAGGTCGCCAGGAGCGCACGCGAGATCTTCATCGCCACCGACCCTGATCGCGAAGGGGAGGCCATCGGCTGGCACGTGGAGCAGTACTTCACCCAGCCGAAGCGCCATGCCGTGTCGGCGCCCATCCGGCGCGTGATGTTCCACGAGATCACCCGTGACGCGGTACACAAGTCCATGGCGACGCCCATGGAGATCGACAACCGCAAGGTCGAAGCGCAGCAGGCCCGGCGCGTGCTCGATCGTCTGGTGGGCTACAAGGCCAGCCCGGTCCTCTGGAAGACCGTCAAGAAGGGTCTGTCGGCAGGGCGGGTGCAGACGGTGGCCCTGCGACTGATCGTCGAGCGCGAGCGCGAGATCCGCGCATTCACGCCCGTGGAGTACTGGAGCATCGCGGCGGAATTGCAGAAGGGGCAGCAGAGTTTCGCGGCCAAGCTGCACCAGGTGGACGGACGGAAGCCCGAGATCCCCACCGGCGAGGAAGCCGCGCGCATCCTCGCCGACCTGAAGGGTCGCCGGGAATTCGTCGTGACCGATGTGAAGCGCCGCGAGCGTCGCAAGAATCCCTCGGCACCCTTCACCACGTCCACGCTGCAGCAGGAAGCGGCCAAGAAGCTGGGCTTCGGCTCCAAGCGCACCATGCGCCTCGCGCAGGACCTGTACGAGGGCATGGATGTCGGCATCGATGGCGCGACGGGTCTTATCACGTACATGCGAACCGACTCCACTCGCGTGTCCGA
>CAZPJX010000090.1:0-11851 GCA_964586985.1 uncultured Gemmatimonas sp.
TGTGGTGCGCGCACTTCCTCCCACCTGAGCATTTCCCCCATGACGACCAGACTTCGGGGCTGTGGCACCGCACTCGTGACGCCCTTCACTCCTGATGGTGCGCTCGACGAGCCGGCGCTGCGGGCCCTCGTGGATTGGCAGATTGCCCAGGGGATGCACATGGTGATCCCCTGCGGTTCCACCGGTGAGGCGGCAACACTCAGCCACGCCGAGCATCTGCGCGTAGTAGAGATCACGGTGGAGCAGGTGAATGGCCGTGTCCCGGTCATCGCCGGCGCCGGCTCCAATGATACCCGCAAGGCGATCGCACTGTCGTGCGACCTGAAATCCATTGGCGCAACGCATCTCCTGCATGTGGCACCGGCGTACAACAAGCCGCCGCAGCGAGGGCTCGTGGCACACTTCCGCGCAATCGCCGATGCCTGCGACCTGCCCATTGTGATCTATAACGTACCGGGCCGCACGGCGATCAACCTGGAGGCACGTACCTGCCTCGAACTGGCACAGGACCCGCGCTTCGTCGCCGTCAAGGAGGCGTCGGGAAGCCTGGCGCAGATCTGCACCATCATCCGGGAACGCCCCGAGCACTTCTCCGTGCTATCCGGTGACGACAGCTTTGCGCTGTCGGTCATGGCCCACGGCGGCGATGGGGTCATTTCCGTGGTTTCCAACATTGCACCGGCACTGATGGTCCAGCTCTGCGATGCGATGGCCCGTGACGACCTCGCCACGGCGCGTGTGCTGGATACGCAGTTGGCGCCGCTCATCGAGGCGGCCTTTGTGGAATCGAATCCGATTCCCGCAAAGGCCATGCTCTCCATGATGGGGCGCATGAGCGATGTGCTGCGGCTTCCGCTGGTTCCGTTGGCGGAAGTGCACCGCCCGCTGGTCCGCTCGGTGTTGCAGCGTCTTCATGCAATCGCCTCCTGATCATTTCCTGAACGCTCGCCGATTCTGACCATGGCTCTTTCCATCGCCGAACTCGAAGCACGCTGCAACGATCCACTGCTGCTGGACGGTGGCGCGCCGCTCATTCACGACGCCCAGCAGCTCTTCGATTCCACGATGGCGCATCTCGAACGGGGTGACGTGCGTGCGGCGCGCCGTGATGCGGACGGCACCTGGCACGCCGTGCCGTGGGTGAAGCGGGCCATTCTGCTGGGGTTCCGGATTGGTCGTGTCGAAGAAATGGGCGGAACGGGAGTGTTCAACTTCTTTGACAAGCACACCTTCCCCGCGCGCGCGTTCCGCGTGGAGAATCAGGTGCGCATCGTGCCGGGTGGTTCCACGGTGCGTCGTGGTGCCTACCTCGCACCGGGCGTCGTCTGCATGCCTCCGATGTACGTGAATGTGGGCGCGCATGTCGGACGGGGCACGATGATCGATTCGCACGCGCTGGTTGGCAGTTGCGCGCAGATCGGTGAGCGGGTGCACCTGAGTGCCGCCGCACAGATCGGTGGAGTCCTCGAGCCCATCAATGCCTCGCCCGTCATCATCGAGGACGATGTGGTGGTCGGGGGAAACTGCGGGGTATACGAAGGCACGGTGGTACGCAGCAAGGCCGTCCTTGCGGCCGGGGTAGTGCTCACGCGCGGCACCCCGGTGTACGATCTTGTGAAGGAAACGGTGCATCGCGCCTCGGCTGATCAGCCGTTGGTGATTCCCGAGAATGCCGTGGTCGTGCCCGGTGCTCGTCGAGTCACCTCGGCGTTTGGTGAGGCACAGGGCCTCTCGCTCCAGACCCCGGTGATCGTGAAGTACCGTGATGATCGCACCGATGCCTCAACGGCCCTGGAAGCCTGGCTGCGTTGAGCGAGCCCCGCGCATTGCAGGTGGCGGGCGCCATCCGATCGCCTGGCGACAAGTCGATCAGTCACCGGGCGCTCATCTTTGCCGCACTCGCCGAGGGCGAAACCCGGGTGCGAGACATTCTGGCCTCTGCGGATGTGCAGGCCACGGCGAGGGCGCTCCGGGCCATGGGCGTCGAGATCCCGGCATTGAGCGCGGATTTCGTCGTACGCAGTCGCGGCATCGGGGCGTTGCGATCGCCCGCGGTCGCGCTGGACTGCGGCAACAGCGGCACCACCACGCGTCTCCTCGCTGGCCTGGTGGCCGGCTTGCCGGGTCGGGTTGCACGCTTCGAGGGTGATGCCAGTCTCAGCCGCCGGCCCATGCGGCGGGTAGCTGCGCCTTTGACAGCCATGGGAGCGCGCATCGAGTTCGAGGAGGCACCCGGCAGTGAGGGGCTGCCGCTGCGGGTGTTTGGCGCCCAACTGCGTGGCACGCGGTACGCGAATACCCACGCGAGTGCCCAGGTGAAAGGCGCGCTGCTCCTTGCCGGACTTGCCTCCGGCGTGGAGGTCGTGATCGACGAGCCGTATCGATCGCGCGATCACAGCGAGCGCATGTTGCTGGCCCGGGGCGTGGCCCTCGAGGTCTCGGAGAGCGGTGTTCACCTCCCGCCGCAGCAGCAGCTAAAGGCGCTCGACGTGGTGGTGCCTTCAGACCCTTCTTCGGCGACATTCTTCGCGGCGCTGGCCGCACTGGCGGACAGCGGCGAGTTGCGGTTGGAGAATGTCTGCCTCAACCCCACGCGCACCGGTGCCTTCGATGCGCTGCGGCGTATGGGCGTCCCCTTCGACGTGCTGGATGAGAGGGAAGTGGGCGGCGAGTCCATCGGGACACTTCTCGTCCGACCGACACCGCGGCTTCAGGGCACCCGGATTGGTGGCGCGGAGATCCCCCGATGCATCGATGAACTCCCCATGCTGGCCTGTCTCGCTGCGCGCGCCGAGGGGGAGACCTGGATCCGGGATGCCGGAGAGCTGCGGGTGAAGGAGAGCGACCGGATCCGTGCCGTGGTCGATAATCTTCGAACCCTTGGGGCGAACGCCGAGGAACAACCCGATGGTATGCGGATCGTGGGCAGCCGTGCGCCGCTTCGGGGACATGTGGTCACGCATGGCGACCATCGCCTGGCGATGGCCTTCGGCGTGCTGGGTGCCATTCCGGGAAATGCCATCACCATCGATGATCCGGCCTGCGTAGATGTCTCCTATCCGTCGTTCTGGGAAGATCTGAGCCGGGCCTCTGGCGGAACCGCCGGCTTACCTGGCGTTGGCGGGGTTCACGCCGTCGTATCGGAACCGTGCCGCTAGTCATCGCCATCGACGGTCCCGCTGCCTCTGGGAAGAGCTCCACTGCCCAATGGGTGGCGCAGGAACTTGGGGTGCGCCACGTCGACTCGGGCGCGTTCTACCGAGCCATCACCTTCCTGGCGCTTGCTACGGGTGCCGAGCCGGGCCAATGGACTCCGGGAATGCTGCTGGCCGAGGCGGGGCGCATCACCTGGCGGTTGACCGAGCGGTCGGTGCAGCCGCTCATCGATGGCATCGAGCAGGATGCCGCAATGCGCGATGCGCCGGTCACGGCGCAGGTATCCCGCGTCGCGCAGATGCAGCCGGTGCGGGAATGGGTGAACAGCATGGTGCGCCATGCCGGGGCGGCCGCGGACGTGGTCGTCGATGGGCGAGACATCGGGACCACGGTCTTCCCATCGGCCCAGCTCAAGATCTTCCTGACGGCGGACTCCTGGGAGCGGGCACGCCGCCGTTTGGTCCAGCGGCTGGGCCGCGGCCCGTCGGACGATGAGATTGCCGTGGAGACGGAGGCCCTTGTGGCCCGCGACGCCCGCGATGCCTCGCAGAGTGGAGCCGCCCGCGATGCCATCAGCATCGATACGACCCGGCTGACGCAGGTGGAGCAGGTCGAGCGCATCGTGGCGCTGGCACGGGCGACCCGGGAGCGCCTGGGAATCTGAGGGACCCGGGAGCGCCTCGGAGTCTTGGCGCCTCGAGGGCGCCGGGCCGGGGGGGCTGCTTGACGGGCAATGCCACGTGGGTAAGAACCGAGGGCCAAGGGGCCGGTTGAACCCTTTCCAGGGTCTCGCTATGTTATTGGGTTCCCATGGTTTCGTGCGCTATCGCGGAACCTTATGTCAACCCTCGTCTCGGCGCGGCGAGTGCAGGTCCGCGAATCTGGAGAGATCCGACACCTATGAGTACCGAACTGGGCCCCGAGCTCAACACTGAATTCGCCGATCTGATCGACGTCCCCGCGTACGGCAAGCTGACCGCCCGCGAGAAGCGCGACCTGCAGAAGAGCCAACTGCGGCCGCTCGCCAACCGCCGCCCGGAACTCTACGAGGAGGACGAATTCTCGTCCGACGAGTACGAGCGGATGATGGAGCTGTACAACGGCACCCTGGCCTCGATCGAGGAAGGTGAGATCGTCAAGTCGCGCGTGCTCGAGATTCGCGAGAATCTCGTCGTGCTCGATATCGGCTTCAAGTCCGAAGGCACGATCCCGCTCGAAGAGTTCAAGGATATGCCCGACCTCAAGGCGGGCGATGAAGTCGAAGTCCTGCTCGAGCACCTTGAAGACCAGGAAGGCTCGGTCGTCCTTTCCAAGAAGAAGGCTGACTTCATGCGGGTGTGGGAACGCATCCGTGTGGCCTACGAGAGCGATGAGCCGGTCGAAGGCACCCTTGTCAAGAAGATCAAGGGCGGGGTGGTGGTGGACCTCATGGGTGTCGACGCGTTCCTCCCGGGTTCGCAGATCGCGCTCCGTCGTGTTCCGAACATCGACGAACTGCTCGGTCAGAAGTACGAGTTCAAGATCATCAAGCTCAACAAGCGCCGTCGCAATATCGTCGTGTCGCGTCGCGTGATCCTCGAGACCGAACGCGCTGGCAAGCGCGAGAAGCTCATGAAGGAGCTCGCGAAGGATCAGGTGCGCAAGGGTGTGGTCAAGAACATCACCGACTTCGGCGCATTCATCGATCTCGGCGGTGTGGATGGCCTGCTCCACATCACCGACATGTCGTGGGGCCGCATCTCGCATCCGAGCGAGATGGTGCAGATCGGCATGGAGCTCGAGATCAAGGTGCTGGACATCGATTGGGAGCGGGAGCGTATCTCGCTCGGCCTCAAGCAGCTCCAGAGCTATCCGTGGAAGGACGTGGCGGCCAAGTACCCGGTGGGGACCCGCGTGAGCGGCAAAGTGGTCTCGATCACCAACTACGGTGCGTTCATCGAGCTGGAGCCGGGTATCGAAGGGCTGGTGCACATCTCCGAAATGAGCTGGACGCGGAACGTCCGGCATCCCTCCAAGATCGTGTCCATTGGCGAGGCGATCGAGGCAGTGGTGCTCAAGGTCGACGAGACCGAAGAGAAGATCTCGCTGGGTATGAAGCAGACGGAGCAGGATCCGTGGGTGATCCTGCCGCTCAAGTACCCCGTGGGTACGCGCATCAACGGCAAGGTCCGCAACCTCACGTCGTTCGGCGCGTTCGTTGAGATCGAGCCGGGTATCGATGGACTCATCCACATCTCCGATATGTCCTGGACGAAGCGTGTCCAGCACCCGTCGGAAGTGGTGAAGAAGGGAGACGCCGTTGACGTCGTCATCCTCAACATCGATAGCGAGAACAAGCGTATCTCGCTCGGTCTCAAGCAGGCCGAGGAAGATCCGTGGCTGCGTATCGGCGAAACCTACCCGGTGGGCACGGAGCTTCCGGGCTCGGTGGTTCGCCTGATGGACAAGGGTGTGGTCGTCGATCTCGGCAACGATATCGAAGGCTTCGTGCCGGTCAGTCAGCTCAACCCGGATGGAACGGTCACGAACCCGGCGGATTTCACGTACGACGGTATGAACTTCGTAATGCGCGTGCTGGAGGTGGATCCCATCCACCGCCGCATCGTGCTGGCCGTGACGTCGATTCCCGAAGAGCAGCCGCCCAAGCCGGACACGCCGAGCAAGGTGCATAGCTCCGAAGACGAACTCGGGCTCTGATGTGAACGATGAAGAAAGAAAGGCCCCGCCAACTGGCGGGGCCTTTTTTCTTCAGTTTCCCCCTGCGCTACTCCTGTCCGACCAGCAGGCCAACTCGCTCTTCGCCGCCCTTGCGATCCAGCTTCCGGGAGGCCGACACGGGACGCTGGAAGCCTGCCCAGGCCAGCAGCATGTTGGCGAGCAGGAAAATGCCACTGACCAGCCCCACCCGAATCGCCGTGTTCCGGAAGGCGGCTTCCATCTGGGTGCTCACAATAGCCTTGAGCTGCATCGCATCCAGCCCGAAGAGGACCAGCGACGCACCAAGTCCGATGACGAACAGGGTGGCGAGTACGGCGACGACCCGCTGCAGCGCGGTACTCTCGAGGCGCCGACCGAGGGTCAGCAGAAGGCTGAGGCCGAGGAAGGAAGGCAGCAGCATGCCGTTCGACAATGCGCTGGCCACCCGGAACCGCCACTGGATGTTGGTGAGCTGTAGCGGCCAGATCTCGATGCCGAGCTGAATCGCTGGTACCAGGATCAGAAGAAAAGCGGCCGTGAGCAACACCCGGCGCAGTGAGGGATCGTCGTTGAGATCTGGGATGACAGACATGGGAGAGTGGTGCACAGGAGAGGAATACGCTCGGCATTTCATCGCCGTGCGCCCGCACGAGACGAACCGTAGTCATGCACAGGACGTTCCAGCGCCATCATCGGAAACGTCCAGATGACAACCCCGCGTGGTGCGGCCAGCGTGACGGGTGTGACGGTCGATGTGTGCATCACATTACTCCCTCGTGACTTGGGCCGATAGAGGCGACGGCCGGGCCCAGCCGAGGGCGACGCGTTGGCGCCGCCCCGCGCCATCCAGTGCCGCGGTCTACCGATGACCCCGGGCGCGGACTAGGTTCACGCGCTATGACCACGTCATCCCAGACTCCAATGCAGGACAAGCTCGAGCGATTGGCCGTCGCCCGTGAGGCTTCGGAACAGGGCGGGGGCGCTGCTCGCATCGCGGCGCAGCACGCCAAGGGCAAGCTCTCCGCCCGCGAGCGTCTCGATGTGCTTCTCGACGAAGGCTCGTTCGTCGAGATCGATCGGTTCGTCACCTCCAGGTCACTTGCTGAAGGTGAGGCACCCATCTATGGAGACGGCGTGGTCACCGGGCATGGCCGCATCGAGGGACGAACGGTCTACGTCTTCTCGCAGGACTTCACGGTCTTCGGAGGCTCACTCTCCGAAGCCCATGCCGCGAAGATCTGCAAGGTGATGGATCTCGCGCTGCGCAACGGCGCCCCCGTCATCGGTCTGAACGATTCGGGCGGCGCTCGTATTCAGGAGGGCGTGGTCTCGCTCGGTGGGTACGCCGACATCTTCCTGCGCAACACGCTGGCCTCGGGGGTGATCCCCCAGATCTCGGCCATCCTCGGGCCCTGCGCGGGCGGAGCCGTCTATTCCCCCGCCATTACCGACTTCATCTACATGGTGCGCGGTACGAGCTACATGTTCGTCACGGGTCCCAATGTGGTGAAGACGGTCACGCACGAGGACGTGACGATGGAGCAGCTCGGCGGGGCCGACACGCATGCCGGAACCAGTGGAGTGGCGCACTTCGCCTGCGATTCCGAATTGGCCTGCCTGCAGCACATCCGCGAACTCTTCCGGTTCGTGCCCAGCAACAACGTGGACGACCCGCCACGGGGCAGTGCGCGGGATCCGCGCGATCGTCGTGAGGAATCGCTGCTCTCCGTGGTGCCAGACCATCCGAACAAGCCCTACGACATGCGGGAGGTCATTACCCGCATCGTCGATGATGGCACCTTCTACGAAGTGCAGCCGGATTACGCCGGCAATATCCTCATCGGATTCGCTCATCTCGGTGGACAGAGTGTCGGCATCGTGGCGAACCAGCCGGCGGTCCTGGCCGGGGTGCTCGACATCAATGCCTCGATGAAGGCCGCCCGTTTTGTGCGATTCTGCGACTGTTTCAACATCCCCCTCGTGACGTTCGAGGATGTGCCGGGCTTCCTGCCCGGGGTGGCGCAGGAGCACAATGGAATCATCAAGCATGGCGCCAAGCTGCTGTTCGCCTACTGCGAAGCCACGGTGCCCAAGCTCACCGTCATCACGCGCAAGGCCTACGGCGGGGCCTACGACGTCATGAGTTCCAAGCACATTCGCGGTGATTTCAATGTCGCCTGGCCCACGGCCGAGATTGCCGTGATGGGCCCCAAGGGAGCGGTGGAGATCCTGTACAAGAAGGAGATTGCCGAGGCTGCCGATCCCCAGGCGGCGCTCGACGCGAAGGTGGCCGAGTACACGGAGAAGTTTGCCAATCCGTATATCGCGGCGGCACGTGGGTACGTGGACGACGTCATCGATCCGCGTGACACACGCCCCCGGCTCATTGAGGCGCTCGAGTCGCTGCGTGGAAAGCGGGACCGCAATCCCGCGAAGAAGCACGGCAATCTTCCGCTCTGAGGCCCGCCATGTTCACCAAGGTACTCGTCGCAAATCGCGGCGAAATCGCATTGCGAGTCATTCGCGCCTGTCAGGAACTGGGTGTGAAGACGGTGGCGGTCTACTCCGAAGCCGATGCGCAGGCTCCGCATGTCCGCGAAGCTGATGAAGCCGTGTTGGTCGGGCCACCGCCGTCCGGTCAGTCCTATCTGGTTGGTGAGCGACTCATCGAGGTGGCGCTCCGGACCGGCGCGCAGGCCATTCATCCGGGATACGGGTTCCTGTCCGAGCGTGCATGGTTCGCCCGTGCGGTGCGGGAGGCTGGCCTGGTGTTCATCGGCCCGCCGGCTGAAGCCATCGAGGCGATGGGTTCCAAGACGGCCGCCCGCCAGCTTGCGATCGCCGCGGGTGTGCCCGTGGTGCCCGGGAACACCGAGGGGGTGAAGGACGCCGAGGAAGCCATTGCGATTGCGGAGACCTATGGATTTCCCGTGCTGCTCAAGGCCGCTGCCGGCGGCGGCGGCAAGGGTATGCGCGTGGTCCGTGCGCGTGAAGAGATCGCCGACGCCCTGGCATCTGCGCGGCGAGAGGCGAAGAATGCGTTCGGTGATGACGCTGTCTATCTCGAGAAATACATCGAAGGCCCGCGGCACGTGGAGATTCAGGTGCTGGCCGATACCCATGGCAACGTCATGCACCTCGGCGAACGTGAATGTTCGGTGCAGCGTCGGCATCAGAAGATGATCGAGGAAGCGCCCAGTGTGGCGGTCTCGCCGGAATTGCGGGCCCGCATGGGAGCCACGGCCGTGGCGGCGGCGAAGGCGGCCGGCTATGTGAATGCCGGCACCTGTGAGTTTCTGCTCGACAAGGATGGCAAGTACTACTTCCTGGAAATGAACACGCGCATTCAGGTTGAGCATCCGGTGACGGAACTCGTCATGGGGCTCGATCTGGTCCAGTGGCAAATTCGCATTGCCGCAGGGGAAGCATTGCCGTTTGCCCAACGGGACTTCACACCACGTGGTTGGGCCATCGAATGTCGCATCACGAGTGAAGATCCCACGAATGGCTTTCTCCCCAGCACTGGTCGTATCGAGTATCTCCACCTCCCGAGCGGCCCTGGTGTGCGGTGGGACGGCGGGATCGAGGCGGGCAGCGAGGTGGGGCTGCACTACGATCCGATGCTTGCGAAGCTCATTGTGCACGCCCCGACCCGTGCACTGGCCATTGCCCGCATGCGGCGCGCGCTGCACGAGCTCACGATCGACGGGATCGAGTCCTCGCGTGGATTCCATCTTCGCGTGATGGACGATCCAGAGTTCCAGCGTGGCGACATCAGCATTCAGTGGCTGGAGCAGCGCTTGGCGTCTCTCACCGGGCCGCGCACCGAACCCGCTACACTGCGACTGGCCGCGATCGCCGCTGCACTGGTGGCGCACGAAGAGCGTACGGCGGGACGTGGCGTGTCCGTTCCCTCGGCAGGCGCCGTCTCTGGCAACCATGCTGAAGGCCAGACTGGCAGCCGATCGGGCGGATGGGCAGCACTCGCACGGCTTGAAGGCTTGCGTTGAACGTGAGACGCCGTGCGCGCAGTGCTCCGCGTCCGACGGGTCGGCGTGCTCGGACCGAGGCGTCTGCCCATGTGGAGCACGTTGCCGTGATGGCCATCGATGGGATCGCGGCGGGTGGTGATGGGGTCGGGCGTGTGGACGGTATGGCCGTGTTCGTCCCGCGTACGGCGCCCGGCGACGCGGTCCAGGTGGCCTACACGATCCATGGCCGACATGGGCGCGGACGGTTGCTGCAGGTGTTGGAGCCATCGCCACAGCGCGTGCAGCCGCGGTGTCCGCATTATGAACAGGATCGTTGCGGCGGATGTCAGTTGCAGCATCTCGAGGCGACATCTCAACGCCGGGCTCGGCAACAGATCGTACAGGATACGCTGCGCCGGGTTGGGCGGCGTGAGATTGCGCTCCCTCCCATCACGGCGGATCTCGAATGGCACTACCGCGAACGGTTGACCCTGACGCTGCGGCGCCGGGGATCCGGATGGGTAGCAGGGCTGCATCCCCATGATGACCCGCTGCGGGTCTTCGAGCTTGAGCGCTGCGAGATTGCGCACCCGCTGCTGGTCGAGACCTGGTTGACGCTGCGCAGCGTGTTGGTCGATCGGAGCCTGGCGCTGCCCAACGCCGAGGTCTTGCGCGTGAGTCTTCGGTTAGGGGAGGCGCACGGTACGACACCATCGGATGGGAATCGCCCTGTGGTGATCGTGGTGCAGGGCGGCCGTACCTGGCCAGCGCGCGAGCGCTGGGCGACGCGGGTGCAGGAGCTCGCGCCGCAGCTGAGCGGTGTGTGGTGGGCGCGGGAGGACGGTGCTTATGAAGGGCTCGCCGCCGATGCCGGTGGAGACATGCCGCACACGTCGGACACGCCGAGTGCCGACGAGTGGCTCCCTGACGCCACGGAGGCGCTGGCCTTCGCACAGGTGAATGCCCGGGTGGCGGAGGCCTTGCGGGAGCATGTGTTCGCGGCCGTGATGGATTTCGATCCGCACCTTGTGGTGGACGGGTATGCAGGGACCGGCTTGCTCACGCAGCGCGTGGCGAGTGTGGGGCGTGAAGTCATCGCCGTAGAGGCCGATGCGGTGGGGGCTCGGCGAGCGACCGAACGCGTGCAGGCGATGGGCCCGGCAGTTGAGGCGCGCGCGCGCGTGCTGTGCGATCTGATGGAGCAGGCGCTGCCAGAGCTTGTCGCACCGGACCGTACGCCCGATGTGGTGGTGCTCAATCCGCCGCGCCGGGGAGTGGATGCCCGTGTGACGACCTGGCTTGAAAGCGCGACGCTGCAGGCGGCGCGCGGCATCGTCTATGTCAGTTGTGATCCAGCGACGCTGGCCCGGGATCTTTCACGTCTACCGTCGTGGGAGATCGTTTCGGTGCAGTGTTTCGACATGTTTCCGCAGACCGCGCACGTGGAAACCGTGTGCGTGCTACAGCGATCTGAAGGACGGGAGGCAGCGTGAAGTATATCGTGGATGTGAACGGCGAACGGATCACTGTGGAACTCGACGGCACCCATGCGATGGTGGACGGCGAGCGCATCGAGGTGGCGCTGACGCCAGTGGAGGGTACGCCGGTGCGTCTGGTGCGATTGGGCGAGCAGGTGCATCGGGTGGTGGCACGCCGAGGGGCATCGCGTGGCGCCTGGACACTCGATGTGGACGGAGCGCGCGTGGAGGCTGAAGCGCTCGATGAGCGTCTGCGGGCCATTCGGGACCTGACGGCGGCCACGGCAGCGGCGAGTGGACCCGCACCACTGATTGCCCCTATGCCTGGCCTTGTGGTGCGCATCAATGTGGCCGTGGGTGACACGGTGGGTGCCGGCCAGGGGCTCGTGGTTATCGAGGCAATGAAGATGGAAAACGAACTGCGGGCGACCGCAGCCGGCGTCGTGACCGCAATTCGAGCGACACCCGGACAGGCCGTCGACAAAGGCGCGGTATTGGTGGAACTGACGGCGGAAGGGTAGGGCCAGGGGGAAGGGATTCCCTTCCCAC
>CAZPJX010000091.1:0-11828 GCA_964586985.1 uncultured Gemmatimonas sp.
ATGGCCGGTGCCGAGATCGACGAGCTGCAACGGGTGACCTCTGCCGCCGATGGCGAGCGGCTGTCGCGTGGTGGTCAATTGCTGCTGGACCGGCTTGCGGGTATGTCCAAGCCGGTGGTCGCTGCGTTGCATGGCGCGACACTCGGAGGTGGTCTTGAGGTGGCGCTGGCCTGCCGGCATCGCATCGCCACGGACCATCGGAAGACGGTGCTCGCATTTCCGGAGGTACAGCTCGGACTCATTCCGGGAGCTGGAGGAACCCAGCGGTTGCCGCGCACCGTTGGTCTGCAGGTGGCACTCGATCTCATACTGAGCAGCAGGAATGTGCGCGCACGGAAGGCTCTGCAGATCGGGCTCGTGCATGAACTCGTGCATCCGGCAATCCTGCTCGATGTCGCCATGCGGCGCGCACGGGCACTCGCGCACGGCGATCGCTCGGCGGTACGCGAGCGATCACACGGGATTGGCGAGACCCTGCTCGAAGAGAATGCCGTTGGTCGTGCGCTCGTGTTTCGTCAGGCGCGTGAACGGGTCATGAAGAAGACGCGCGGTCACTATCCGGCACCACTGGCCGCACTCGAAGTCATTGAGCGGGGGTACCAGGAGACCTTCGCTGCCGGATTGCTCGAGGAGGCTCGGCGTTTCGGTGAGCTCGCAGTCTCGCCCGAGTGCCGGCAACTCGTCTACCTGTTTTTCGCCACGACTGCGCTCAAGAAGGACACAGGGGTATCGCCAGACACGCAGGCGACTCCTCGACCGGTTCGCAAGATTGGCGTGCTGGGCGCGGGGTTCATGGGAGCCGGGATTGCGTCGGTGGCCGCGCAGGCGGGCACGCTGGTGCGTCTCAAGGATGGCTCGCTGGAGCGTCTCGCGGCGGGTATGCATGCGGTGCGGGAGGTGGTCCGCGAGCGCCTCAGGAAGCGACAGATCACGCGCGCGCGGTTCGATGATGCCATGTCCCTGGTGGGGCCAACGCTCGACTATCAGGGGTTCGCGAGCGCCGATCTGGTGATTGAAGCCGTGTTCGAGGATCTTGCCGTGAAACAGCAGGTGCTACGCGAAAGCGAGCAGGCTGCCCCATCGGCCATTTTTGCGTCGAATACGAGCACCATCCCCATTCGTGACATTGCTGCGGCGGCAATTCACCCCGAGCGGGTGCTGGGCATGCATTTCTTCTCGCCGGTGCATCGCATGCCCTTGCTTGAAGTGATTGTGACGCCACAGACGAGTGCGGAGGCCACGGCCACGGCGGTGGCCTACGGCCGCACGATTGGAAAGACGGTGATCGTGGTACAGGATGGCGCCGGCTTCTACGTGAACCGGATCCTCGCACCCTACCTGAGCGAATGTGGGCGCATGGTCGACGAAGGCGCATCGATCGACGTGGTGGACGCTGCCCTGGTGGCCTTCGGGTTTCCCGTTGGCCCTTTCACTCTGCTCGATGAAGTAGGACTCGATATCGCGGGGAAGTCAGGACCGATCCTGGAGGCCGCGTTCGGAGCCCGGATGCAGCCATCGGCCACGCTGCGCGCGGTGGTTGCCAGTGGACGCGTGGGCCGCAAGGCGCGCAATGGGTTTTACCGATACGATGCTACAGGCAAACGCCGCGGGGTCGACACGGCAGTGTACGCGCTCACACCGGCAGGCCGTCGCCGCCGGGTCCTGTCGGCAGCGGAAATTCAGCGGCGCGCCTTACTGCCCATGCTCAATGAGGCCGTACGGTGTCTGGAGGAAGGCGTGATCCGGTCGCCGCGCGATGGAGACATCGGCGCGGTCTTCGGCATCGGTTTTCCTCCCTTTCGGGGTGGGCCATTCCGTTACCTCGACACCATTGGCCTTGCGGAGGTCGTGGCGCAGATCGAGGCTTTGCAGGCGCGGTTCCCCGGGCGTTTCGATATCCCAGCGGCACTGCGCGCCAGAGCCGATCGACAGCACCCTTTCCATCCCTGAGAATCCGATGACGAACGCCGAAGGACTGCATCCGCGCATGGCCGAAGTGGTGAGTGCGCTCGAGGAGGCTCAGCGGGATATGCGGGACATTCTCGCAGCTATTCCGGCCACGTGCTATGACCTGCATCCCGCGCAGGGAGGGTGGTCCATCGCACAGATCGTCGAGCACCTGGCATTGACCGAAGACGGGATCGGTCGCCTCATTGCGACCCTCATCAAGCAGGTCGAAGGCGTTGAGGAAACCGCAACGGATCAGATCGCGCCAACGGTGGAGCGCTTTCAGGTCTGGAATCCCATCCACCGTATCGAAGCCCCCGCACTGGTGGTCCCCACCGGTCAGGTGTCGTGTGAAGACGCGCTTACGCGTCAGTCCACAGCACGCGCACGGGTGATCGTTGCACTCAAGCGTGCCTCCGGTCGAGCACTGGGTGCGGTCACCGCGCCACATCCGGTAGTAGGCCCCCTCAACGGTTACCAGTGGGGGCTCTTCCTCGCACAGCATCAGCGCCGCCATCTGCTCCAGATCGCAGCCGTTTCCTCCAGCCTGTCACTCTGAGATCCGCATGCTTCGCACCGGATTGCTCTATCTCTCGCGCCAACAGCGCATTTTCAATCTTATCAGAAATGTCGGCTTCGCGCGCAGGATGGCGTCGCGCTTCGTGGCCGGAGAAACCATCGCGACCGCCATCGAAGCGGTGGCACAGCTCAATGCCAAGGGGATCACCGCATCGCTCGATCTGCTGGGCGAGAGTGTCCACAGTGAAGCCGAAGCGCGGGCCACCGGACGCCAGTACCTGGAGCTCCTGGATCGCATCGCGGACCGGAAGCTCCAGGCCAATGTATCGGTCAAGCTCACCGCACTGGGCCAGGACATTTCCGACGACCTGGGTGTCGAAGTCGTGCGAGAGGTGCTGACACGAGCGAAGCAGTATGACAGCTTCGTGCGCCTCGACATGGAATCGAGCGCATACACGGACCGCACGCTGGATACGTTCGAACAGCGCCTCTTTCCCGACTTTCCTGACAACGTGGGGGTCGTGCTGCAGAGCGCCCTGCGGCGTACGATGAAGGATGTCGAGCGGGCCAATGCCCTGCAGTGCCGTGTGCGCATCTGCAAGGGAGCCTATCTCGAGCCACCCGACCTTGCCTTCCCCGACAAGGCCGATGTCGATCGCAACTACATTGAGGCGATGCATCGCCTGATGGAACACGGTCGCTATCCCGGGATTGCCACGCACGACGAGAAGATCATTGCCGAGGCCAAGCGCTTCGCGAAGGAGCGAGGCATCGCACCGGATCGATTCGAGTTTCAGATGCTCTACGGCGTCCGGCGCGATCTGCAGGATCAGGTGGTACGGGAGGGCTATCGCATGCGGGTCTATGTGCCATTCGGTAGTCAGTGGTATCCCTACCTGATGCGGCGGCTCGCGGAGCGCCCCGCGAACATCGCCTTCATGGCCGGGAACATCGTGAAGGAGAGCCTCGGTCGTTGAGGTCCGCATGACGACACACCCGGGGCAGCACCTCCCCCCCGATCATGATGCTGGCGATGAACGGACGCTTGGCGGATACATGGCGGTGCACAAACGACCTGCCGCATTCGAAGGGGTGGATGGCCAGTCCTATTCGGCCGATATCCTGACCGATACGACGGGCGATCGGGCGGCCCCATGGGGGGCCTACCTGTTCTTCGTGCGTTGGGGGCACGGAGAGCCGGAGGTGCAGGGGCATCTCGAGTCGGGCTTCATCACCATGGGCATGAGCGAAGCCGTCGTGCGTCATCAATTGGGCACCATGCCGCTGGCCTCGGTCAAGGCGACATTGGATGCCCTCATCCGTGGGCGGCAGGCGTGAGCGATGCGGCACGCGGGGATGAGGGAGCAGAGAGGCAGCCGCCCCGCCCCCGATCGACGGAGATGTCCGGGGTGGTGGTTCAGGGCACCGGTGGAATCTGGGAGGTCCTGACGGAGGCGGGCGCAACCGTACTCGCCTCGCTGCGCGGTCGTCTCAAGCACGAGGCACACGGTGCGCTCAAGCTTGCGGTCGGCGACCGCGTCACACTGACGCAGGACGCACAGCATGCGGACACCTGGGCGATTACGGGGATCCAGCCACGCCTCAGCAAGTTGGCGCGTCGTGTGCCGGGCGGACGCCAGGGCGAGCGCGTCGTAGTGGCCAATCTCGATCAGGTGCTGATCGTCTTTGCCGTTGCGCGCCCGGAACCACATCCGCGCATGCTCGACCGCTTCCTCGTCATCGCGGAGGCCAACGGGCTCGCCGCACGCATCGTCCTCAACAAGATCGATCTTGCACCGCCAGAGGTCTACGAGGCGTTGTTCTCCGAGCACGCCGCTGCCGGATATCCGATCCACCGCGTCAGCGTACGCACGGGGGAAGGCCTGGATCGGCTTCGCGACGAGGTCGCGCATCGCAGCTCGACCCTGGCAGGGCCGTCGGGGGTGGGGAAATCATCACTCATGAATGCGTTATTCCCCGGCCTCGACCTGCGCACGGGCGTGGTGAGCGAGAGTGTCAACAAGGGACGCCACACCACCGTGGGTGCGGTATTGCACCCCTTGCCGCACGGCGGATTCATCGCTGATACCCCCGGACTGCGTGAAGTGGGCCTGTGGGGCATCGGTCCAAGCGAGGTGGCGTGGTGTTTCCCGGAGTTCCGTCTCCTGCAGGGCGAATGCCGCTTCGCGGACTGCACGCATCGTGTCGAGCCCGGATGTGCCATTCGTGAAGCGGTGGAAGTCGGGGAGATCCCGGTCGGTCGGTACGAGAGCTACGCAAAGCTGCGTGAGGAGTTGACGGGGCCCTGAGGGTCCGCACGACGGAGCGATCTCCGCTCATCGCAAGCTGGCATTCCGGAATCATGGGATCGGGGACCGGTCACGCGGCCTGATGGCGCGGAAGGCGATACCTTTCCCGAGTGACTTCCGACACGACTTCCCGTTCCACACCAGTGCCCGACCCCGAATCGGATGAGGCCTGTGTGCAGGCGATGGCGCAGGGTATTGATTCCGGCCTGCAGCAGCTCTACGCACGCCATGCCGCGGTTGTCTACGGACTCGCATTGCGAATTGCGGGTGATCCGACGCTGGCAGCCGATGCCACGGTCGGGACGTTCGCACAGGCATGGAGCAGCGCCGCGAAGTATCGTGGTGTACGCGGCAATGTGCTGGGGTGGCTTACCACGATGGTGCGTATCCGTGCGCTGGAGCTGCGCCGCAGTGCCGGGCGGTCGCCGCAGGATGTCCTGGCACAGGGAACCTCGCCGCTCGTGGCCGCCTTGCCGGATGAGACACAACAGGTGCTCTCATTGCTCTATTTCGGCGGCTGCACGCAGCAGGATGTCGCCAATCACCTGCGCGTTCCCATGGAGACGGTGCGGCGCCATGTGGAAAGTGGCATGCGGGCGTTGCGCGTGAAGCGGGAGCTTCCATGAGCGAGTTCACGTCGCTCGACACCCTCCGTGCCGCCATGCCGGCGTATGTGCTCGGTGCCCTCTCGCCCGAAGAACGAGTGGTGTACGAGCGAGCGTTGCGGCTGCCGGAGCACTCTGCCGTATTGCGTGGCGAGTTCGACGCCTGTCAAGCCACGATGAACGCCCTGGGTGCCGCGCAACCCGTCGAGCCTCCTGGCGGTATGCTGGACCGTATTCGTGAGCGCATTGCCGCTGAGGCCGTCACCGCCACCGTCGCCGCCACGACGCTGCTCGATGCGGAGGCGCCGACGCTCGATCGCCGATCGGGAGCGGAACGCCGGGGCGACGACCGTCGGGAGGAAGACCGCGTCGAGGCGGGACCTTCGTCGGACTCCGAGCCGCGCGCCCAGGTGGAACGCGGTGCCGATGAGCGGCGAAAGACCGAGCGCCGCCAGGAGGTTCGTCGTGCCGACGATGAAGCTCGTGGCCCGTCCGCTCGCGCGGCGCAGGCATCGCCTCCTGCCGTCCGCACGGTGACGGGCCGGCTGACGCCAACCAGTCGGGCAACCCGTGTGCTCACACCGCTTGCCACGGCCGCAGTGGAACCTCGCTCGGGCCTGATGCAGCTCGCAGGATGGTTGACCGCCGCGGCGCTCTTCGTGGCGGTGGTCGGTGTGGGGTACTATGCGCTGTCCCTGCGGCGTGATCATGGTGAGATCGAGGGCCGCCTCCGCGAAAATCGTGCCCTGCTATCGCGCAGTGAAGCTCGTCTGGCCGAACGTGAGCGCCTCATGACGACCCTGCTTGGTGGCCGGGCATCGGTGCTGCTGGTCAATCTGCGTGGCGCCACTCCGGAGGGTCCCGTTGCGCAGTTGTTCTGGAACACCCAGGAAGGACGGAGCCTCCTGAATGTCTTTGCGCTGCCCACGCTCCCGGCCGATCGGCGGTATCAGCTCTGGATCATCCGCGATGGGGTGCCCACGCCACTCGTGGAGGTCGTGCCAGACGAAGGAGGCGCGGTATTGGTCTCGGGCATCGACATGCCGTCTTCGCCCACTGGCGTCACCCAGGTGTTCGTCACCAATGAAGCACGCCAGGGGTCGCCGGCAACTTCGCAGTCCCCCAGCGTACCGCATGTCATGGGTGCCGTGATTCCGTTGCGTTTACCGTAACACGCCGGGAGTCGGTCGATTCCTGGCAGGACGTCAGGGTGAGAGCCGACGCACGACCCATCGGTTGGCTTCCCGTCGGTACTGGATTCGGTCGTGCAGGCGGCTCGGACGCCCCTGCCAGAACTCGACTTCCTCGGGCACAACGCGAAATCCCCCCCAGTGTTCCGGCAAGGGCACATGCGCATCAGTGAATCGCCGTATGTTGGCGTCCATCTCCGCTTCGAGCGTCGCCCGGGACGGCAGCACGCTGCTTTGCACAGAGGTCCATGCGCCAATACGGCTCTCGTGGGGACGGGACTGGAAATATTCGTCCGATTCCACACGGCTCACACGCTGCACGGTGCCAGCGATGCGCACCTGACGCTCCAGCTCCCCCCAGTAGAAACAGAGCGAGGCACGGGGATTTTCGGTCAGTTCCCGGCCTTTGCGACTGCGAAAATCGGTGTAGAACACGAACCCCTGTGCATCCGCGCCCTTGAGGAGCACCATGCGCGCGGAAGGCGTCCCATCTGCGGAGGCCGTGGCGAGGCACATCGCATTGACCTCGAGGACCTCGGCCGTGAGGGCCTCATCGAACCAGGCCAGAAACTGGGTGATGGGGTCTGTGGCGATGTCCTGCTCGGAGAGCGAACGCTGGCGGTAGTCGGTACGGATATCGGCGATGGACATGACGATGGACATGACAATGGACAGGATGATCGGCGTGCAGGGAGGTGCTGCGCTGCAGTATCATTCAACACAAACGTACACTTCCTACCATGGCCATCACGAAACTGGTTAGTCTCGAGCTGTATGCCGATCTGGTCTGCCCCTGGTGCTGGATCGGAGACCGTCGGCTCTGGCGGGCCCTCACACAGGTGCAGGCGGCGCACCCCGAGGTGGGATTCGACCTGGTCTGGCGCCCCTTCCAGCTCGACCCCTCCCTCCCTCCGGAAGGGCGTGATTGGGAGGAGGTGATCGAGAACAAGTTCGGTGGTCGGGCGAACGCGGAATCAATGTTCGCTCGCGTGGCTGAGGCCGGCGCTGCCGATGGATGCCACTTTGCCTTCGATCGCATCGCGCGCATGTCCAACACCGCGCGTGCCCATGGGCTCGTGTTGCACGCACAACAGACGGAGCGCGATCCGTGGCCGCTGGTGGACGCGATGTTCGCCGCACACTTCACCGACGGCGCTGACCTTGGTGATCGGACGGTGCTGACCAGCATTGCCCGCGGGGCCGGTTTCGGCGATGCGGATATCGAACGGGTCGTGGTGGAAGGGCACTATGACCTCGAGGTGCAGCAGAGTCAGCGCGAAGCTGCGCGGCTCGGCATCCAGGGGGTGCCGTTCGTTGTGCTCGACAGCCGCTACGGCGTGAGTGGGGCCCAACCGGAGTCGGTGTTCGTGGAGGCGCTGACGCGGGTGGTCGGCGAGGGCTGAATGCACACAGCAGGACACGGATTCCGTGTCCTGCTGTCGTGGTGCTGCGCTATCGCGATGGTGCCGGGTCGCGTCAAGACCACCGCTTCACCATGAGCCGGAGCCCGTGTCAGACCTCGACCAGTGGCAGCGGCGCTCTCGGGTACTGTTCCGGTACACCCTCCAGTGGATCGCCGGTGAACGACTCACCCTCCGCCGTCTCCAGCACGAAACCCGCATCTTCGATCATGCGCATGTCGTCGCGTGCGGTCTGCCCCTGCGTGGTGAGATAGTCCCCCACGAAGAGTGAGTTGGCAGGGTAGAGGCCCATCACCTGCATGCTGCGCAAGTGCACCTCGCGCCCACCGGCAATGCGAATCTCCTGCGTGGGCAGCAGCAAACGATATAGCGTGAGAATGCGCAGGCAGCGGCGCGGATCCAGTGCGCGCTTGTCGGCAAAGCTCGTCCCGGGCACCGGGATGAGAAAGTTGATGGGCACACTCTTGACGTCGAGTTCGCGCAGCGACAGCGCCAGATCGATGACGTCATCGTCGCTTTCACCCATGCCCACGATGCCGCCACTGCAGGTCTTCATGCCTGCCGCCTTCACGGCCTCCACCGTGTTGACTCGATCCTCGAAGGTGTGCGTGGAGACGACTTCGGGTGTGTAGTTGGCTGACGTATTGAGATTGTGGTTCACGGTCTCCACGCCGGCCTCCTTCAGTTGCAGCACCTGCTCCTCGTTTAGCAGACCCAGACAGGCGCAGATCTTGAGGTCGTGCTTTTCACGCACGGCCCGTACCGCATCGAGGACCTTGCCGAATACCCGCTCACCGGGGGAGCGGCCCGAGATCACCATGCAGAGCGTTCCAGCCTTCAGGGCCGCAGCACGATCAGCGGCCTCGAGAATCTTCTCCTGGGCCAGCATCGGGTACTTCTCGATTTCCGCCGCTGAGATCTTCGACTGGGAGCAGTAACCGCAGTCTTCGGGGCAGAGGCCGCTCTGCGCATTGAGCAGGAAATGCAGTCGCACCCGGTTCCCCCAGGTGGCACGGCGCACACGATAGGCTGCCGCCAACTGGTCCAGCAGCTGATCATCGGATGCAGTGAGCACGGCGCGTGCTTCGTCACGCGTGAGCAGTTCGCCAGCCAGCGAGCGATCGGCGAGTCGCTGCCAGTCGAGGAAGGGTTCGGTCATCGGGAAGGTCGGTCAGCGTGCAGGAGATCGGAGGCCTGCACGTCGCGAAACGGCAGGCGAAAGAAATAACGATACGACAGACAGTGCGGACACGATCTGCATGGCAGGTCAGACATCGACGGGAGAGAGGATCCTGTCGAGACCGGCGGCTGCGGCCGCCGACGCAAGCGCCTCCGCATCCTCGATATCCGCCATCCACGGAAACTGAAACACCGACAGGTGCGGCAACAACCGGTGCAACGCGCCGAAATTACTGGTGGTGGATGGGTCACCGCCCAGGACATCGGGTGGGGCGAGTTCCGTCAGCACAATGCCCCTGATCGACAAACCGGCCGCTTCGATGGCCCTAACCGTGAGCAGCGTGTGATTGAGCACCCCGAGGCGGTTGCCGGCCACGAGCAGCACCGCGCAGTTCCAACGGACAAACAGGTCGGCATAGGTCGTCGTCGCATCGAGCGGCACCAGCACTCCGCCCGCACCTTCCACCAGAATCAGGTCCGCTCCCGCCTCCAGAAGGCTCAGACAACGATCGAGCTCCGCCATCGCAATCGGGCGGCCAGCGTGCGCAGCAGCGACCATGGGGGCCAGCGGCTCCCCGTAGGCAAATGGCCGAATGACGTCCAGGGCTGCCGTGCTTCCTGCTGCGTCACGCAGGCGTTCGGCATCGGACCGCGCCGCAGCCATACCGCCGAGACCACCCACCGGCACAAGAGCCTCCAGCCCGCTCTCTACCGGCTTCATGACGGCCACCTGCAGTCCGCGCCGTCGAGCCAGCGCGGCCAGGGCACAGGCCACGACGGTCTTGCCGACGCCGGTATCGGTGCCGGTAACCGCGAAACGCTCAGTCATCGAACGGTCCGCCACTGCCGATCGCGGCAGCGCGCTCTCCGCTCAGAAAACGCTGCAGTACGGCGTATACGGCCGCGAGCTCCCTGTCGGTCGTGCAGTACGGCGGCAGGCAGTAGGCCACATGGCCGAGCGGTCGCAGCAGCACACCATGCTCGATTGCAAAGGCGGCCAGTTCGCGACCGATGTCACTCAGATACCCGGGCGGTGCATCGAGCTCGACGGCCGCGACGGTGCCAAGCTGTCGCACGGCACGCACACCCGGTGTTCCCTCGAGTGTGGCAAGATGGCGCATGTGCGCGACTTCGATACGGACCCGCTCGTCCTCGCTTTCGTCGTCGAAGAGCTGCAGCGATGCCAGTGCGGCAGCACAGGCAATGGGGTTGGCCGTGTAGGAGTGCCCGTGGAAGAACGTCTTGCGCCGGTCGGTGCTGCTGAACGCATCAAAGATGTCTTCGGTCGCGGCGGTCGCCCCGAGAGGCAGGAGGCCGCCGGTTATCCCCTTGGACATGCAGAGGAGGTCGGGGCGGACATCCGCGCGGTCGCACGCGAAGAGCGGGCCGGTGCGACCGAACCCGGTAAGCACCTCGTCGGCGATGAGATGCACGCCGGCCGCGCTCGTGCGTTGACGGATGCCCTGTAGGACATGCTCGTCCCAGACGCGCATGCCACCTGCGCCGAGGAGTAGGGGTTCGACGATCACGGCCGCCAGTTCGTGGCCACGCTCGGCAATGAGCGCATCCAGCGCGGCGAGGAGATCCCCTTCTGACGGGTCAGGAAGGCGCGCCACTTCGAAGAGCAGTGGCTCGTACATGGCGGTGAACACGCTCCGTGCACCGGCTGCCATGGCCCCGAAGGTGTCGCCATGATAGGCGTGATCGAGTGCGGCGATGAGGCGCCGGGATTCACCGCGGTTGGCGAACGACTGCACCGAAAGCTTGATCGCCACTTCCACGGCGGTGGAACCATTGTCGGAGAAGAACACGCGCGAGAGACCGCGGGGCAGGCGCCCTACCAACTCTGCCGCCAGCGCAGCGGCAGGCTCGTGTGTGAAGCCGGCGAAAATCACCTGATCCAACGTGGCCGCCTGCTCGGCGATGGCCTGAACCATGTCCGCGTGGCAGTGACCGTGCGTCGTGACCCACCACGAGGAGATGGCGTCGAGTATCGGACGCCCCTGCGTATCGTAGAGCCAACTACCCTTGGCGCGCGCGATGGGGACTGGCAGTGGGGCCTGATGGTGCTGCGTGTACGGATGCCAGACATGCGCCGCATCGTGCAGCAGGATGTGCTCAGTCATCACGTCGCCAGCGCATCGCGTAGACTCGCCGCCAGCGCGTCCACGAATTCCATGGGGTGGACTGCCGATAAGGAAATCCGCAGACGCGACGTGCCGACCGGTACGGTGGGTGGCCGTACGCCTCCCACGAGAAAACCGCGGCGTCGCAGGTTGGCGACAAGCTCCATGGTGCGCCTCGCATCGCCGATGATGACCGGAACGATGTGTCCATCGGCTTCACCCGGTACGTTGAGACCACTTTCGCGCAAGCGTTCCCTCAGATGACGCGCCCGCTCCCGCACCGCTTCACGTCGCCAGTCTTCCACCTGGGCAATGCGGAGAGCCTCAAGCGTAGCGGCCGCCATGGCCGGCGGCGTTCCCGTGGTGAAGATGAACGATCGGGATCGACTCACCAACAGTTCCACGAGTTCCTGCGACCCGCCGACATAGGCACCCACCGTACCGAGGGCCTTGCCCAGTGTCCCGACGACCACGTCGATCTGCCCCTCGACGCCGAAATGCTCGATCGTGCCCGCTCCTGTGGCGCCAAGCA
>CAZPJX010000092.1:0-11814 GCA_964586985.1 uncultured Gemmatimonas sp.
CCTTCGTGTATCGCCTCGGCGATCAGGTGGGCGCCTGGTCCTACACCTGGATGGCCGTGTTCGGTCTTGGTCTGTCAGGATTGGCGTTCACCATGGTGCCACTGTCGGCGATGTGGCTTGCGCTGGCCCTGTGGCTGGGACGGCAGTATCGCGAGAAGGAAGCGGAGGGAGATTCTCCGGCGTGAGGACGACCTACCGCAGCTGAGTGGGATTGAGGCGCCATACACTCCAGACCACCGCCGCAGAGAAGCTCAACCAGGCGGCGTATGGCGTCAGCAGCACGCAGGCGGGCCGGGAGAGGCTGCGGATACGAAACATGGCTACCACGGTCAACGCGAACGACAGGAGGAGCAGCGACAACGCGACGCTTGCTCGGTGCCTGGCAAGAAGGGACCAGGCCGCGACGGCGTGCGCGACCAGCGCGGTGGTGAGCAGAAGGAGCGTTGGTCGTGCCGATCTCGTCTCGTGCCGACGACGCCACACTATCCACGCCGCCACCGCCGCTGCGACCGAGGCCGCACTCCAGAGCGCGATGCTCAGCCACAGCGGAAGCGCCCACGAGGGCTGGATCAGGCGCAAATAGAACGGCGAGGTCTTCGTGATGGGCATGGCTCCCAATGCCACTGCACCCAAACAGGTGACCACTGCGATGCCCAGTGACAGGACGCTCTGGGCACGTTCCCGTGTGCGCGACCGCGCGCGCAGACGACGCCGGTCGCCGTGGGTATTGACCGGCAGCAGGATCTCGTACGGCAAGTCCAGCGGATCCACCGAGTTCATGACAACGGGTCATGGTGTGCGTACGCCATGTGAGCACTCGCCTCGATACGGAGGCGTGCACCACATTGATACGCCGACGCTGCGTCCTGAACGCAGTGGCTCTGTGGAGTTCGTCACTGTGTGGGACATATCACACGGTCCTGCACGGTGATATCCCAGGATCGCTCGCCCGCGGAGCGCCTAGGCCTGCCGCTGCGTCCGGCGCCGCACCTGGTCTTCCTCCCATTCCACGAACGAACCGTCAAAGTCGACGAGTCGGGGCCCGTCGAACCACCACACCCGCGTTGCCACCTCACGCAGGAATGCGCGATCATGGCTCACCAGGAGGACGGTGCCTTCGTACTCGTCGAGCGCATCCTCCAGGACTTCAATGTTCTCGACGTCGAGGTGATTGGTGGGCTCATCGAGGACCAGCAGGTTGGCATGAGACAGTGTCATCAGCGCCAGCGCGACACGCGCTCGCTCTCCACCACTCAGGCTACCGACCTCACGCAGCACTGAATCTCCGCTGAAGCCAAAAGCGCCCAGCAGATTCTGGATCTGCCCACGGTTCCAGAGGGGACGCTGGTCCTGGATGGCGTCGTACAACGACTTGCGGAGCGGCAGATCTCCCAGGTCCTGGCGGAACCACGCTGAGGTAATCGATCCACCCACCCGCGCACTCCCGTGCGCCGCTTCACGATCTCCCAGAATGGTGGAGATGACGGACGACTTGCCAGCACCGTTGGGGCCAACCAGTGCGACAAAATCGTTGCGACGCAGCACGGCGGTGAAATCGTCGACGAGCACCCGCCCGGGAACCTCCACGCGCAAGGCTTCGATGGCGATCACCTGATCTCCACCGCGCTCAGCGGGTTCGAAGCGCAATGACATGGCAGCAGGGTCACCCGGGGGTGGGGCAAGCCGCGGCAGGCGTTCGAGTCGCTTGCGCTTGCCCTTCGCCTGAAAGGAGTTCACACCCGCCAGATTGCGCATGATGTACTCCTCTTCCTTCTTCACGTAGGCGCGCTGCTTCTCCAGTTCACGCTCACGTGTCAGCCGCCGCTCGGCGCGTTGCGGAACGAACTGGCTGTAGTTGCCCTTGTAGGACTCGCTGGAACGCGCCTCGACGTGCAGAATGTTGGTGCAGATCGCGTCCATGAAGGCGCGGTCGTGTGAGACCACGATCACGGTCTCGTCGGCGTCCCGCAGCCAGTCCTGCAACCAGGTGGTCGTGTCGAGGTCGAGGTGATTCGTGGGTTCGTCGAGCAGGAGCAGATCGGCCGGGGCAATGAGCTGCGCGGCGAGTCCCACACGCCCGCGCTCTCCACCCGAGAGTGACGACACGAGCCGCGACTTCGACTCCTCCGCGTCGAACCCGAGACCCTGCAGCACGGCATCGACGCGGGCGTGGTATACGTACCCTCCCAGATCCGCGAAGCGCTCCTGGTCATGCCCGAATCGCTCGAGGAACTCCTCCGTCACCCGCTCTCCCATGTCTCCCAATTCGATGGCCTGTTCGGCGAGGCGCTGTTCCAGCGCGATCACCTCACGCCAGGCGGCGGCACCAGCTTCCCAGACGGTCGTGGCGCCTTCGAATGCCCGATGTTGATCCAACAGGGCGTGCCGGAGTCCGGGCTTTCTCGCCACGCTCCCCGTCGTGGGCTGCAGATCGCCGATGATGATGTTGAAGATGGATGTCTTGCCGGCACCGTTGCGGCCGATAATGCCCCACCGCTCGCCCTCGGCGACCGTGAAGGTGATGTTCTTGAACAACTCGGTCGAGCCAAAGGACACGCCGACGTTGGAGACGGAGAGCAGGGTCACGCGCAGTGGGAGCAGGTTCAGGAGGCCGTGAGGTCAGCGGGACTGTACGGCCGGACGAGAGACTGCCGCGGAATCTAAGCGGAATCGCCCGGGGTCTGTTGGTCCCTTCGGGACCATGCGCGCTTCTGGCGGGCACCTGCGTGGCTCACGTGGTGCCGCGCAGGGTCACGACTGGAGAATTCGCAGGTATGCACGCCACGGACCAACGGCCTCGCGGTACTGCACGGCCATGACCCGCGTGATCTGCGCGAGGTGTGAGAGATCGTGCGTCGTCCAGGTGGCAAGGAGCTGGCCAAGCGTGATGGTCCCGAACTCAGGATGAATACCGGTTCGGTGCAGGTCCGAGGTGCCAAGGTTCAACTGCGCGAGCTGTGCAAGACTGTCGGCGCGCTCACGCTCGAAGGCATCGAGCAGGTCTGGCAGACGCGCCTCTTGCATCGCGCGTACCTGTGCTTCCCGGTCGAAGGGGGGAAACTCACGCGCTCCATCCGCAAGCAGGATGCGAACGCGGGGAATCCAGTTGGTACGGTCCGCGCTGAGGAGGTGCGCCACCACCATGGTCGGGCTCCAGGTCTCCGGCCGCTCAACGGCATCGCACCAGGCAGGCGGCAGATCGGTGAGGAGGGCGCGAAGCGTACGTGGCGTACGGGCCAGCACGGCGACGGCATCAGAGAGGAGAAAGTCCATGGGTATTGCCTCGGCGCCGGTAGCGCCTGTTGAACTCAGCGTGGTGCAGACGCGGCGGAGAGAGAAAATGCCTGACGTACCGCGGCAAGCACCGACGCGGTCTCTGCGTTTGCCGATGCGGTTCCCGCCTCCAGGATGTCCTCAGCGAGGCTCGGCGCGCGGTCGCTCCGCGCACGGCGTTCCCGAATGGGCTCCAGCAGGTTCTCGAGCACCGTGATAAGTCGGCGTTTGAGTGCCACGTCGCCGAGTCCCCCCCGGGCATAGTGCTCCTTCAAGGCCCCGACTTCATCAGGGGCTGGATCAAAGGCATCCAGATAGGCGAACACCACATTCCCTTCGACACGTCCGGGATCGGATACTCGGGCGTGCCCAGGGTCCGTGTACATCGCCATCACCAGTTCCTGTACTTCCGCGGGCGTCGCAGAGAGGGAAATCGCGTTGCCAAGCGACTTGCTGGCCTTGCGGCCGTCGACGCCCGGCAGACGCGGTGTTGCGGATAGCAGCGGCCGGCACTCGGGAAGGATCGCTGAATCCGCGAGGCGATTCACCCGTCTGACGATCTCATTCGTGAGCTCGATCATCGGGAGCTGATCTTCCCCTACGGGCACGAGCGTCGCACGAAAGGCCGTGATGTCGGCGGCCTGGGACACCGGATAACAGAGAAAACCCGCAGGGATATCTCGGGCAAAGCCACGCAACTCGATCTCCGCTCGCACGGTCGGGTTTCGCTCGAGCCGGGCAACTGTGACGAGATTGAGATACAACACGGTGAGCTCCGAGAGCGCCGGCAGGCGCGACTGCACCGCGATGGTGGTGAGGGCGGGATCCAGCCCAACGGCGAGGTAGTCGTTCACGATCTCGCGAATATGCGCCGCAATGTGCGCTGGACGGCCGGCATTGTCGGTGAGAGCCTGCAGGTCGGCAATGAGCACAGTCTGCACGCAATGTCCCTGCAGGGCGAGGCGCGACTGCAGCGACCCAACCAAATGGCCGAGATGGAGCCGGCCTGTCGGGCGGTCTCCGGTCAGCACCACATCGGTAGCGGAAACCCCGTCGACTGTGCCGCGGGAAGGGGCCAGCGACAGCGCAGGAGTATGGCGGGAGAAGGATGAGGGAGACCCCTCGAAGGAATTCGGCATGCTCGAAGTATGGGCTGAGCGGGAAGATCCCGCCCTCCTGGCCACGCGATTGGGGGTAGGGGCGTTCCTCGGTTGCAGGCAGGGCCGGAGTGTCGCAGTTTCTGGCGCGCTGCTGTTCATCCCGAATCCTCGGCGTCCCGTCCCGTGCTGCTCGCGCATCACCTTGGAAGGACCAACTCCATGATGCCCCTCCCACGCTTCGCGCTCGCAATGGCCCTGCTGGCCCTTGCCTCCACCGCGAGCGCACAATCGCCCTCGAGCAATACCCGGGCTGGTAAAGCGGTGATCTCCGGCGAGAATCCCTACATTCGCCTCCTCGACAAGGAAGGGGGAAAGACCCTCACGCAAGTGAGTTTCTGGCGGGTGCACTGGAGTCCCGTCGGCCCTGGACATGTCTGCTACATCACGGTGGGGGATGCCGGTGAGGCGGGGGCGATGCGCTTTGCATTGTATGACAACGCGAAGCTGTACGACTACATCACCAACGACATCATGGCCGTGACGAATCGCGCCTACGTCGATCGGCCGTTCGAGCGCGTTGGCAATGCGACCTTCGGACCGGAGGGCAACACCATCACGGACCGCGTGGAGACCTGCCGATCGGCGAAGTACACCGTGCGACTCGCATGGCACGGCCTACAGACGCCCGAGCTCATCGACATTCTGCCCGGCTCCAGGCCGAACAATCCCTTCGGTCTCACCTTCCTGAACATTGTCGGGACCACGGCTGACGTCACCATCAATGGCCAGCGTGCGCCGGGCACGACGTTTGGTGCCGGTTCGGCGCTCGCCTTTGGAGAAACCTGGCTCAGGAAGTAGTCGCGATCACTGCAACGAACAGGACCCGACGTGCCCGCTCGTGTGTTCCTCCTGCCCCCCACCCCCCTTCCGAACATGCTCAAGCGCGCGAAGAGTTTCGTCCCACGTCACCTGTCGCTCGCGGTCCTCATCGCTTTCGCAGGCCTGGGGGCGGGTGCTGTCGCACTCACCCCCAGCGAGGCGCAGGCGCAGGGTGAAGTGATGAGCTGGGTCCCGCCCTATCAACTGGACAGGTCTCGGCAGGCACTTCTGCACACCGCTGGGGGTGTCACGGCCGAGCAGTGGCTTACCCGCATGGGACTGCAGTTCTGGGTACCCACCGCAAAGGGCGAAGTGCGCTACGTGACACACGAATCGCCAATGGACGACTCCCTGGTGCACTGGTATCGCACCTGGGGCCGTGAGCGCGGTGTGAAGGTGCTGCTGACCATCTACAACCACGATGGCAAGCAATGGAACTGGGACACCGCACGGGACGCCTTCGCGAACCATCAGGACGATTTCGTGAGAAATCTCGTCCGCGAGATGGATCGACATCAGCTCGACGGCATCGATCTGGACCTCGAAGGCAATGGCGCGCTCGAGCAGGACCGCGCGGCCTATGCCCGCTTCGTCAGCAAGCTCTCGGCCGTGCTCAAGCCACGGGGCAAGCTGCTCACCATCGATTCCTTCCATAGTCCATGCTTCAACGCGCCGAACATGGCGTGGTGGGAGGATTGGAAGGGGAACGTCGATGCCATCCACTCGATGGGGTACGGCGATCTGTATGAAGGCAGTACAGCGACCTTCACCCCCGAGGGCGGAACTCCCTGCATGCAGGGCGAGCAGATCTTCAAGTTCAGTTGGCAGATCCGTTGGGGCCGCGCGCACGGATTCGAACCGGCAAAGATCCTGCCGGGCATTCCGGGGGGGCGCTTTGAGTGGGGGCAGGGTGGCAAGGGGAGCACACTGCCTGCCCACCTCGATGAGCTGGCCGAATTGGGGGCGGGAGTCTGTATCTGGGATATCCCTTCGACGCTGGGCGGACAGCGGGACACTCGATGGGGAAGCGCGGAGGCGTGGACGGCCCTCAAGCGATTTCGGGACGGACCGCCGCGTTCTCCGTTCTGGGATGCTGCCAAGCTCTCACAGCCGACTTTCAACGTGCGCACGCAGTTCAATGTGCCGGTTCGGATGCGCGATGGCGTGAAGTTGTCGGTGGACCTTTATCTCCCCGAAGGTCGGGGCCCGTTCCCCACGCTGATCTGGCGCACGCCGTACAGCAACAACTCTGCCGGAGAGGTGACGCAAGGACGGTGGTATGCTCAGCGCGGCTACGCGGTGGTCAAGGCCGATGTACGCGGCAAGTACGATTCGGGTGGCGAGTTCTACCACTATCGCGATGAGGCCAACGACGGGTACGACACCGATGAATGGATTGGTCGGCAGCCCTGGAGCAATGGCAAGATCGGCCTGATGGGCGGGTCCTATCTTGGGTATACGGAGATTGCGCAGGCACTGCGCGGAAGCCGTTTCCTCACGGCCATGTCTGCATCAGTTACCACCTCCGACATCTACAACAACTGGGTGTTCATCGACGGCGCGTTCTTCTACGGTTTTGCATTTCCGTGGGGCGCCGTGTCCATGGATGGGCACGTTGGTCAAACGAACAATCCCGACGACTTCCCCGCTGCGTATCGGCACCTTCCCATTGCCAGTGCGGATTCGGCGGCCAGTCATGTCAATCGTGCCTACCGGGACTGGCTCAAGCACCCACTGCGGACAGATCCCTACTGGAAGGGCATCAGTTTCGAAAATGAGGTGCAGAACATCGGAATTCCGTATCTGACCATCGACGGCTGGTATGACCTGTTCCTGCGAGGTGCCCTCGCGGATCATGTCAAGATCCGGGCCGGAGGGAAGACCAAAGCGTCGCGAGACGGCAAGAAGATCATCATCGGCCCATGGTCTCATAGCACGGGCGTTCGCCGTATCAATCCCGCCAGGCCCAACGATCCCGGCATCGATTTCGGGCCGGATGCCGAGCTCGATCCGCAGTTCCTGTACCTGCGCTGGAATGACTACTACCTCAAGGGGATCGACAACGGGGTGAAGGATGATCCGCCGGTCAAGATCTTTGTCATGGGCGAGAACGCCTGGCGCAGTGAGAACGAATGGCCATTGGCACGCACCCAGTATACGAAGTACTACCTGCACAGTGCCGGGCGCGCCAACTCACTGAACGGAGACGGTACGCTAGGGTCCACACTGCCCACCGGTGCACCGATCGACACGTTCACCTACGATCCCGAGTTGCCCGTGCCAACACAGGGTGGCAATACCTGCTGCAGTTCCGTCCCGAGCGGACCCTACGATCAGCGCTCCGTCGAAGCACGCGGCGATGTGCTGGTCTACACCACCCCCGTGCTCACCGAGGCGGTCGAGGTCACCGGGCCGATTGTCATGAAGCTGTTCGCCGCGAGCTCGGCGCGTGATACGGACTGGGCGGTGAAGTTGGTGGATGTACATCCCAATGGATATGCGCAGAATATCCAGGACGGTATCATTCGCGCCCGCTATCGGAACGGTACGGACAAGCCCGGCGTACTGCTCGAACCAGGACGGGTGTACGAGTACACCATCGACATGTGGGCTACGAGCAATCTGTTTCGTGCGGGGCACCGCATTCGTCTCGAAGTGACAAGCAGCAACTTCCCGCGCTTCGATCGCAATCTGAACACCGGTGAAAACCCCGCGACCGGCACGCGCATGGTGAAGGCTCGGCAGACCATTCATCACTCCGCGCGGTATCCCTCGCACGTCATCCTGCCAATCATTCCGCGCTAAGGGATCCCTGATCAAGTAGTGCATCCGAGAGAGGAAATCGCAATATTGGCGCGCGATTTCCCCTCTCGTCGGAGCCAGCGGATGACCGAGCAGCGCACGTTTGCGGAAGTGCTTTTCGTCCTCCAGACCGAGCAGTGCCATGATCTGCTCCCGGCTGATCTCGCCTTCCAGCAGGTTGAGCATCCGCGCCACTTCAGGGGTGACTTGGGGGGTACCCGTCACCGGCCTCGGAATCACCGCCCTGAACTGGTTGCCCGCGACTTCGTCATCGAACCGGATGTTCGGCAATTCGCCCACGGCATGAGGAATGCCCGAACCCAGTTCGCGATAGGATAGGATGTGCGTGGCGTGCTCGGTCAGGGTCGGGTTGCGTCGGTTGGTGACGCCAAGGCGGATGTCCTCCATGCTCAAGCTGTCCGACGAGTGACCGGGGCTGATGATCTCGATGCGGTCGGAGAAAACCATCAGCCGGATCGAGGCGCTGGTGAAGTAATCGCGGTGGACCAGCGCGTTGACCAGCAATTCGATGATCGCCGGCTCCGGCACTTCCAGAAGGCCCAGCAATTGAAGTTCTGGTCGCCCTGAACGTGATGCAGACGCGCGAGGTTCAGCTCCTGCCCGTCGCCCAAGCCGATGTTCTGTAGCACCTGCGGCAATGGCTGGCCGGATGCTTGCGGCGACTGGCCGTAGTGCCGGGTGAGATAGTCGTCGAATGCTTTTCCATCGAGGTCGTTGGTGGAAGTGCATTCCACCGGAATCACATCGGCGTAGATCAACTCGGAGCGCTGGAACAGGCGCTGGATTTCCTCGCGCGCCGTAACGTAACGCTTGTCAGAACCGTGCTTGACCCAGATGCGGCCTTGGCTGTCAAGATAAGGCTTGCTCAGGCCATCGGGCACGGTTACGGCAATCAACGATGCCCTGCGCGGCCTGGATGTTCTCGGTGCTCGGGTGAATCGGCGGGCGAACGTTCCGCGATGCGGCATTGGAGATCAATTGGTTCAAGCGGCGCACGTTGGCCGCGTCCAGTCCGGTCACCTTGCCGTTGTCCTCTGCATCCAGCAGCAACAGGACGCCACCGCTGTTGGCGAACGCAGCCAACTCCGCAGCAATGCTGTCGGCGTTTGTTTCGTCGCGCTTGAACTGGTGGCGGCTGTCTTCGCCGCGCGCGAGGATGGGCAGGAGGTTGGATTCGTTCATGGTGATTCGATGCGCTCACCCTCGACGGTGCGCTGGCGCAGCAGGTCATTGAGGTTGATTGGGAGTTTGCCGTTCGTGATCGACACCGGAAAAGCTCTCGAATCAAGTGACAGCCTGGACCGCTACGGCTGGCGCGGTTTCAAGGGCGAGTGACTTCAGAAACAGCTTGCGCAAGTCATCGAGCTTGTCTTTGACGATGGTGTTGCTTTCAAGGGCCTTCAAGGTGTGCACCGACTTCTGATCATCCCGGACGGGAAGACTCAGACCGAGGAACTTCTCGATGCATTCATCGACGAAACAGACTTCGGCCAAGCGACTCCTACTCGCCTTGTTTTTCAGCATTTCGTTCACCGCCTTGTGGTGCTGCTTGTAGTTATCATCGTCAAGCATCAGACCATACGGTATACCGAACCCCTCAAGTAGAGCGATATAGCGATGCAGGTTGTATTTCCCCATCGCATCGACAATCGCTACGCGGTGGCGACTCAAATCATGCCAATCCCGCGCGAGCAACCAAGTGAACAGGGCTTTCTCGGTTGCGCCTTCGACCAGAAGAACGCGGTCGGCAAAGAACATCGCTGCGCGCTCGGAATCAAGCCAAAGTTGATAGCGGAATTTCTCCTCCTGCTCTGCAATCGCGGCGTCTTCGGTTGCGCCCTGCAATAATTTTTTTGCCTCTCCCTTCGCGTTATCGGGAACGGCCGCATCGTTGACGTAGGCTTCCAGCGACCTCTTGAACTCGCCGCCCTGTCCCAACACGCCTTTGAGTTCAACTTGCTTGATTTGCCCGATGTAGCTGACGCCGTTGTCGCGGCGAACTCGGACAATCTGGCACAGGTCGTCAGCCACCTTGCCCACGAAAACAGGCGAATGACTGGTAACAATGACCTGCTGCGCGTCGCCTGCGCCCAACCGTCGTAGGTGATAGGCCATGTTCTCCTGCTGCGCTGGATGCAGAAAGGCTTCCGGCTCCTCGAAGAGGATGAGCGTGAAATCCGGGTCGAATTCCTTTTTCCCAGCTGCCTTACTTTCAGCGAAGGTCGGTGCCAGCTTGATGAGCTCGTACAGAAATGACCTCTGGAACCCGTGCCCATAACGGTCAAGAGCAAGCGCGGTTTCGCCGAGCATCGCATCCACGAATCCATGCCTGACGAGAGTCTTAGTGATGTCCTCCGGTGCGACCGGGTTGACACCCATGTCGAAGCGGATTCCCCATTGCTCGATTGATTGATTGATGGGCTTGGAAATCTGCGACAGAAAGCCATTCTCGCCACGCGCTTCATCATTCAACTTTCCGAACGCAGCCTCCATTTCCTTGAAAGCCGCACTATCGGCAACCACACGCTTCAGCATCAGGTTGAGCATGTCGCGCAAGGGCGACGGGCCACTGGTCTTCATCTGATCGGCAGCGGTGGTTAGCGCCGGAATGTAGATGACGCTGCCAACCTTGGCGGTACCGACGTTCTTCGCGCCGTAGAAAAGGTCATTATCTGGCTCGCCATTGACCATAGCGTAGATGTTGCTCTGGCTCGCTTTGAACCTGTCCCTTTCCTTTGACGCGAAGTAGCGGCGAACGGTAAGGATGCGACCTATTGCCCCGTTCTTGTATTTGTCCGCCAAACCTTCCCATTCGCTTTCGCTCAGGTCGAAAGTGAGTTCCACCCAGGATTCTTCGGCTTGGGCGTCTTTCATCTTCGGAAGATCATCGCCGGAATGTTTGAGATCTTCGTAAAACGCACGCAGCGCGGAAATGATATTGCTCTTGCCTGCGTTGTTCGCACCCACGACTATCGTGTAGTCGTGCGCCTCGATGTCGGCGTCGACGATGGATCGGAAGTTGTGGATGCGAAGGCGGCGGAGTTTCATCGTTTTCCCTTGGGTTCTATTGGCCGAACACCCGCTCAAGCAGCGCGGGCAGCAGGGCGGCGTTGGCGGCGCGCAGGGCGGCGTGCTTGGTCTTGAGCGTCTTGGCGTCCTTGACTATCTCACGCAGCTTAAGTTGCGTGGCCATCGAAGGTACGGGCATCTCGTAGTTCAGAAAGGTCGATGGTTGCAGGCGACGGCGACGCAGGTTCGTGCCACCGGAGAGTTCCGCGAGTGCGGGCCAAACTTCAGGTGTGCGGAAATAGATGTCGAGAACTTCGGGGAGTACGGCATCGGTATTGACCGAGAAGACCGGAAACTCGGGTGACACCACCATGCCATCGCATTCGCCTGGAACGACACCCAGCGCACCCTCCCAGGCCATCAACTTTGGGTAGGTGAAATCACCTGCCCGAACCGTGGATAGGCGGTCATAGGCGAAATCGCTGCCGGATTTCACTGCGCTCGCGAAAACGCCCCGGCCAAACGAATAGACGCCCGCGAAGCGGTATTGCGTCGCCATGTCCACGGCCACGTCGGGTTGCCGCCGGGAAAGCAGCTCTGACATTGGGCGCTTTCGTGGTTGTTCTCCGGGTGGATGAAAAATGTACGCGCGTAGCAAGGCATCCACATCGCGCTCGGCGGCGTCCAGATGCGCTTCGAGCTGCCGCGTTTTCTCGGCCAGCGCGTCGAG
>CAZPJX010000093.1:0-11802 GCA_964586985.1 uncultured Gemmatimonas sp.
AGCAGCGTCAAGCCGATTTGTGAGCACTGCAAGGTCGTGAAGCGACAGGGCGTGACTCGCATCATCTGCAAGCGCAACCCGAAGCACAAGCAGCGTCAGGGCTGAGGGGAAGCGTAGACATGGCACGTATCGCTGGCGTCGATCTCCCGCGTGAAAAGAAGATTGAGATCGGCCTGACCTATATCTTTGGGATCGGCCGCAAGACGGCGCAGAAGATCCTGGAGGCGACCGGAGTCTCGAATGCGCAGCGCGTTCGCGACCTGAATGACAACGACCTGAACAAGCTCCGTCAGGAAATCGAGCGCAATCATCGCGTCGAGGGTGCCCTGCGCACCGAGGTCGCGATGAACATCAAGCGCCTGATGGACATCGGTTCGTATCGTGGGACGCGTCATCGCCGCGGCCTCCCCGTGCGCGGGCAGCGCACGCACACGAACGCGCGCACCAAGAAGGGGCCGCGCCGCGCTATTGCGGGCAAGAAGAAGGTGACCAAGTAAGCCATGGCTACCGCGAAGAAGACCAAGCGCGTCGTCGAGGCGGAAGGCATCGCCCACGTCAGCGCCACGTTCAACAACACGACCATCACGATCACCGACCTGCATGGCAACGCGGTGTCGTGGGGATCAGCCGGCAAGGCCGGGTTCAAGGGTTCGAAGAAATCCACACCGTTCGCTGCCACGGTGGCGTCCGAGCAGTGCGCGCGCGAAGCGCTCACGCTGGGCGTGCGTCGGGTGCATGTGCGCGTGCAGGGACCTGGTTCCGGTCGCGAGTCGGCCATCCAGGCGCTCGCCACGGCGGGGCTCACTGTGAAGTCCATTCGCGACGTCACGCCGATCCCGCACAATGGTTGCCGTCCCCCCAAGCGCCGGAGGGTCTGATCCATGGCCCGTTACACCGGTCCCAGCTGCCGTCAGTGTCGCCGTGAAGGCACCAAGCTCTTCCTGAAGGGCACCAAGTGCTTCACCGAGAAGTGCCCCGTCGAGCGCCGTCCCTATGCGCCCGGCCAGCACGGGCAGGCCACTGCGCGTCGCAAGAAGATGTCGGAGTACGCCAAGCAGTTGCGCGAGAAGCAGAAGATCAAGCGTATCTACGGTGTGTCCGAGAAGCAGTTCCGCAACACCTTCGAAAAGGTGGCCACGCAGGGCGGCATCACGGGTCACAACCTCGTGGCGGCGCTCGAAACTCGCCTCGACAACGTGGTGTTCCGCATGGGCTTCGCACCAAGCCGCAAGGCGGCGCGTCAGCTCATTCGTCACCGCCATATCGAGGTCAAGGGACGCCTGCTCGACATCCCGTCGTATCAGGTGCGCCCGGGTGAAGAGGTGCGGGTGAAGCAGGCCTCGCGCGAGCTCGTGCTTGTGCAGGGCGCGATGGAGCAGGCGGCGCGTGGCGCGTCGCTGTCCTGGATCGCGGTCGACAAGGAGTCGTTCTCCGGCCGTGTCCTCGAGAAGCCGCAGCGTCAGGCCGTGCCACTCGCCGCGCAGGAACAGCTCGTCGTCGAACTGTACTCGAAGTAATCCGGTCACCCGCTGGCCGGAATGCAGGACCGCGATGCGCTTCCGTGTCGCGGGGTGTACCAGAATCGGCGCGTGGTGCCAGGTGGCACGACGCGCCGGGTCGGGGCCCGAACCCCTCTACGGGGCTGCCGCGCGTTCGGGGCGAGGCAGCGCGTCGTCGGTGTCGTGAGAATTTCTCAGGCGCCGTCGTGACCTTCTTCTCACGAACTCATGGCAACGATCGATCTCTCCGGGCTTGTCCGCCCGCAGCTTGTCGAAGCAACCAAGCGCGAGGACAATCCGAATCTGGCCGAATTCCGTCTGCAGCCGCTCGAACGTGGCTTCGGACACACGCTGGGCAACGCCATGCGTCGACTGCTCCTGTCGTCGCTGCGTGGGTCGGCCGTGTGGGCATTCCGTATCGACGGGGTGGTGCATGAGCACCAGACCATCGCCGGCGTCGTGGAAGACGTGCACCAGATCATCGGGAACCTGAAGACGCTCACGCTTTCCCTGCCGGACGAAGTCGAACAGACGGTCCTCCGGCTCTCCAAGTCCGGCCCCGGTGCTGTCACGGCTGCCGACATCATCGCGACCGGTGGTGTGCGCGTTATCGACCCGACACATCACCTCTTCACCGTCACCGACGACCGCGATTTCAATATCGAGCTCTACGTGAGCAAGGGTCGAGGTTACATCGAGAGCGATCAGCACCCCGTCGAGCTGACGAAGAACTTGTCGGTCGATGTGGTGCGCATCGATGCCATCTACAGTCCGGTCCGTCGGGCCAACTTCACCGTCGCGGAAACCCGCGTTGGTCAGCGCACCGACTACGACCGTCTCACCCTCACCGTCGAAACCAATGGCACGATGTCGCCTGAGGAAGCGGTGAGTTACGCGGCGGCATTGGCGCAAACCCACTTCCAGTACTTTGTGGGCTTCGGCTCCTCTGCCTCTGCGCAGCCCGGTGCGGCCGGCGACGCTGCCAACAGCGATGCCAGCCGCCTTGCTGACCTGTTTCGCACCCCGATCGACGATCTCGAACTCTCGGTTCGTTCGGTCAACTCCCTGAAGAATTCCAATATCCGCTCGCTCGGCGATCTGGTTCGCCAGACTGAGGCGCAGATCCTCCAGGTCAAGAACTTCGGCAAGAAGTCCCTGCAGGAAATCGCCGCGCTGCTCGAGAAGGAAGGGCTCAACTTCGGCATGCGATATGAAGAGAATGCGGACGGCGTCCGGATCCTCGATATGGGCACCCCGCCCAGCCGCGCCGCCGAGAACGCGCCCGACGAAGACGACGACGAGGATTGATCTCCCATGCGCCATCGTAAGGCCAACCGCCAGCTCCGGCGGACCAGTGAACAGCGCCTCGCGCTGCTCCGCAACCTCGCCACCTCGCTCATCGAGCAGGGGGCGATCGAGACGACCGAGGCCAAGGCCAAGGAGCTCCGCCCGTTCGTCGAGAAGCTCATCACCAAGGCCCGTACCGGCACGCTCCATGCGCGCCGGCTCGCCGGCAAGCACGTCCACAAGCGGGAAGCCGCGGACAAGCTCTTTCAGGAGCTCGGTCCCGCGTTCGCGACTCGCCCCGGCGGCTACACGCGCATTCTCAAGACCGGTCACCGCAAGGGTGACGGCGCAGAGATGGCGCGGATCGAACTGATCCTCAGCTGAGACCTACGCCATGGCCATCAATCGCAATCGCTGCTATCACTGCGACAAGGGAGTTGCCTTCGGCAACAACGTCTCGCATGCGAACAACAAGACCCGGCGTACCTGGAAGCCCAACCTGCAGGTGGTGCGGACGCTCGACGCGGGGAAGGTGATCAAGGTGAAGGTCTGCACCCGCTGCCTCGCGGCAGGAAAGGTGCAGCGCGCACCGCGCGGTCAGGTCGCAGTCGCCTGATCGGAGTATTCCGTGGTACAAGCGGGGAGCTCGCGCTGCGATGCTCCCCGTTTTTCCTATGCACCCCTCGTGTGACTCCCCCCAGACCCGCACCGCTCTCTCTCTTGTGAAGACCGCGCTCATCACTGGCATCACGGGGCAGGATGGTTCCTATCTCGCTGAACTCCTGCTCGCCAAGGGGTATCGGGTCGTGGGTGTGGTGCGACGTTCGTCGACCACTCCGTACGAACGCATCGCACACCTGGTGGATCGCATCGAGCTGGTGTCCGCTGACCTGCTCGACCAAACGTCGCTCACCGATGTGGTGCAGGCTACTCGACCGGACGAGATCTACAACCTGGCCGCACAAAGCTTCGTGCAGACGTCGTGGAATCAACCGGTGCTCACCGGGGAGTTCACGGCGCTCGGCGTGACGCGCGTGCTCGAGGCGCTCCGCAAGGTGGCGCCCCAGGCACGCTTCTATCAGGCCAGCTCGAGCGAGCAGTTCGGGAAGGTGGTCGAGACCCCCCAGCGCGAAAGCACACCCTTCTACCCCCGTTCGCCGTATGGCGTCGCCAAGGTATATGGGCACTGGATCACGGTGAACTACCGGGAAAGCTTCGATCTCTTTGCGGTGTCGGGCATTCTGTTCAATCACGAATCACCGCGGCGCGGCCTCGAGTTCGTGACGCGCAAGATCACCGATGGCGTGGCCCGCATCAAACTCGGGTTGCAGCGAGAGCTCCGCCTTGGCAATCTCGACGCCCGTCGCGACTGGGGCTTCGCCGGTGACTATGTCGATGCCATGTGGCGCATGCTGCAGCAGGACACCCCGGAGGATTTCGTGATCGGAACCGGGGAGACGTTCGCCGTGCGTGACTTCTGCGATGCCGCCTTCGCCGCCGTTGGCCTCGATTATCGCGAGCATGTGGTCCAGGACGAACGGTTCTTCCGGCCGGCAGAGGTCGATCTCCTGGTGGCCGACCCGACCCATGCGCGAGAACGTCTCGGATGGACGCCGCAGGTGAACTTCCGCCAGTTGGTCGGGATGATGGTCGAAGCCGATCTCGCCCGATACGCTGCAGCACGGTGAACGCTGTTCGATCTCTGCTGCCGGGAACGCCGCGTTGAAGCGCGTGCTTGTGACGGGTGCGTCCGGCTTTGTCGGACGGTGGCTGCTTCCCGCGCTGGTTGCAGAAGGAGCAGAGGTCGTTGCACTGGCGGTCGATGGCCACACGGCAATCACCGGAGCGGGGCACGAGACCTCGCATGGCGAGGGGCCGGGAGGCACGGCGGCCGCGGGTGTTCCTCCAATGCCCGGAGGCATCGCCTGGCGTTATGGCGACCTGCGTGACGACCGCTTCGTCTCGGACACGGTGCGGGAGGCCGCTGCGGACACGGTTATTCATCTGGCGGCCATTTCCCATCTGCCAACGGCGGCAGCCGATCCGGCGACGGCCTGGGATGTCAACGTCACCGCCACAGCGCGGCTGCTGCATCATCTCGATCAGGCACGCGCAGCGGGGAGCGCGGATCCGGTCATCCTGCTGGCCGGTAGCGCCGAGCAGTATGGCCACGCCGCCCGGAGCGGCCCCCAGGCTGATGGAGCGCTGACCGAGGAGGCCGTACAGGCCCCGCGCACCGTGTATGCCGCCACCAAGGTCGCGCAGGAAGTGCTGGCCTTCCAATGCTGGCGGGCGAGCGGTCTGCGCACCATCGTGGCGCGCAGTTTCAACCACAGTGGACCGGGGCAGCCGCCGCGTTTTCTGCTGCCGGCGCTCGTGTCGCGCGTCTGTGCGCTTCGGCATGCATCGCCTGGCACGCCCCTGCCGGTCGGCAACCTCTCACCGATACGCGATTTCCTCCATGTTCGTGACGTGGTGGCTGCGTATATTTCGCTCTGTCAGCGGGGCGAACCTGGTGAGGCCTACAATGTGGCCAGCGGCACCGGATGGTCGGTGCGCGAGGTCCTGGACCGGGTGATGGCGCGGGTGGGCGTTCGCGCGGTACCCACCGAGGATCCCACACTGGTCCGCCCCGTTGACGTCCCCGTGCTTGTTGGGGATTCACGGAAGCTGCAGCGCGTCACCGGTTGGCGCGCGACGCGTTCTCTCGACGACATCATCGACGATCTGTTCCATGCCGAGACGTTCTGACCTGCACCGGATTCTCGTGATCGGCTCTGGGCCGATCGTGATCGGGCAGGCTGCTGAGTTTGATTATTCCGGGACGCAGGCCACCAAGGCTCTGCGCGAAGAGGGGTACGAGGTCATTCTCGTGAACTCCAATCCGGCCACGATCATGACGGACCCCGAGTTCGCGGATCGCACCTACGTGGAACCGGTCACGCCGGAGTTCGTCGAGAAGGTGATTGAGAAGGAACGACCGGATGCCATCCTGCCAACCATGGGAGGGCAGACGGCGCTCAACGTGGCGCTCGCGCTGCACGAGCGCGGCGTGCTGACCAAGTACGGGTGTGAGCTGATTGGGGCCAATGCGCGCGCCATTCGTGTCGCCGAGGATCGCAAACTCTTCGCCGATGCGATGGAGAAGATCGGGCTGAAGTGTCCGACCGGTCGAACGGTCACGACGCTCGAGGAGGCCCTGTCCGCAGTCGAAGATACGGGCTTTCCGGCCATCATCAGGCCGTCGTTCACCCTGGGTGGAACGGGCGGCGGCATCGCATATAATCGTGAGGAGTTCGAGACCATCGTACGCCGCGGTCTGGATCTGTCGCCCGTGCACTCGGTGCTCATCGAACGGTCGTTGCTCGGCTGGAAGGAGTATGAACTCGAGGTCATGCGCGACTGCGCCGACAACGTGGTGATTGTCTGCTCCATCGAGAACCTCGATCCCATGGGCGTACACACGGGAGACTCCATCACCGTCGCCCCGGCCATGACGCTCACGGATCGCGAGTACCAGGTCATGCGTGATGCCGCGGCGGCCATCATTCGTGAGATCGGCGTCGACGCAGGCGGGTGCAATATCCAGTTTGCGGTCAGCCCCACCACGGGAGAGCTGATCGTCATCGAGATGAACCCGCGCGTCTCGCGCTCGTCGGCGCTCGCCTCCAAGGCCACAGGGTTCCCGATCGCCCGCATTGGCGCAAAGCTGGCCGTAGGGTATACGCTCGACGAAGTGCCGAATGACATCACGAAGACCACGCCGGCCAGTTTCGAGCCGGTGCTTGACTACGTCATCGTGAAAGTGCCACGGTTCGCCTTTGAGAAGTTCACCAGTTCCGATCCGGGGCTGACCACGCAGATGAAGTCGGTCGGCGAGTCGATGGCCATCGGCCGGACGTTCAAGGAAGCGTTCCAGAAGGCGCTGCGGGCGCTCGAGACGGGCCGCCCGGGTTGGGCGATCGCGGATCGATTGCAGGACGATCGACTCACCGAGGGGTCGAAGGAAGAACTGCGTGGCGCGCTGCGCCGCCCCACACCCGAGCGCATCTTCCAGCTCAAGCGCGCCATGCTGCTGGGTATGGAGACACAGGAACTCTACGACATTACGGCCATCGATCCGTGGTTCCTTGATCAGTTGCGGGAACTCATCGACGCGGAACACGCGTATGCGCAACTCGCCAGCGTCGATGCCGATGCCATGCGCCGCATGAAGCGCCTGGGCTTCTCCGATCGACAGCTTGGCGCGCTGCGTGGACAGACGGAAGCGGAGGCGCGTGCAGATCGCTGGGCACTGGGGGTGCGTCCGTCGTACAAGATGATCGACACCTGCGCGGGTGAGTTTCCGTCGAGCACCCCATACCTCTACGGTAGCTACGACGAGGAGAGTGAGGCGGCGAGTGCTGGTCGCAAGAAGGTCGTCATTCTCGGCTCCGGGCCGAATCGTATCGGACAGGGGGTGGAGTTCGACTACTGCTGCGTGCGCGCGGTGCTCGCGCTGCGCCAGCAAGGGTACGAAACCATCATGGTCAACTCCAACCCCGAGACGGTCTCGACGGACTTCGATATCTCCGACAAGCTGTACTTCGAGCCACTGTCGCTGGAAGACGTGCTGGAGATCGTGCAGCGGGAGCAGCCCGAAGGGGTGATCGTGCAGCTCGGCGGGCAGACGCCGCTCAAGCTTACGCGCCCACTCGAGGCTGCGGGCGTGAGAATCCTGGGGACCTCCCCAGACGCCATTGATGCCGCGGAGGATCGTCGGCGGTTTGAGGCGATTGCCCGGGAACTCGAGATCGCGCAGCCGGCGAACGGCACTGCCACCAGCGTGGCTGAAGCGGTGGAAATCGCGAAGCGGATTGGATTTCCTGTGCTGGTCCGGCCCTCGTACGTGCTGGGCGGACGGGCCATGGAGATCGTGCACGACGAGCCGTCGTTGCGTGACTACTTCGAGCGCGCCGCGCGGGTGAGTGAAGAACGCCCCGTATTGGTGGATCGTTTCCTGGAAGACGCATTCGAAGCAGACGTGGATGCGTTGTCCGACGGAAAGGATGTCGTGATCGGCGCCGTGATGGAGCATATCGAGAGCGCCGGGATCCACTCTGGAGACTCGGCCTGCATCCTGCCGTCCTACCTCATCCCGGCGGCAGCCGTGGAGCAGATGAAGGCGCATACCATCGCCTTTGCGAAGCGCCTCGGCGTGGTCGGACTGATCAACGTGCAGTATGCCTGGAAGGACGGGCAGGTGTACGTGATCGAGGTCAATCCGCGTGCGTCTCGTACGGTACCGTTCGTCTCGAAAGCGATCGGGGTGTCGCTGGCGTCGGTGGCCGCACGACTCATGCTTGGCGAGTCGCTGGCCGACGTGGGATTCACGCGGGAAATCGTGCCGCCGTATGTGAGTGTGAAGGAGGCGGTGTTTCCGTTCAACAAGTTTCGCGAGTTCGATCCGGTGCTCGGTCCCGAGATGCGCTCAACGGGAGAGGTCATGGGAATCGACGACGATTTTGGTGCTGCCTTCCTGAAGTCGCAGCTCGCGTCCGATAACGGGTTGCCGCGTGAGGGTGCGGTATTCTTTACCGTCAACGACAGCGACAAGCCCATCGCGGCTGACCTGGCGCAACGCTTTCATGCGCTCGGATTTACGATCCTGGCCACCAGCGGCACGGCGACGTACTTCGAAGCGCGCGGCATTCCAACGGTGGGCGTGTTCAAGGTGCACGAAGGTCGCCCGCATGGCGTTGACAAGATCCTGAACGATGAAGTGCAGTTGCTCGTGAACACGCCACTGGGCAAGCACGCACAAGCGGACGACGAGCGGCTGCGTCAGGCCGCCATCGCCAAGCGCTTGCCATACACGACGACCCTCACCGCCGCCAAGGCTGCCTATGAAGCGATTGCGGCTCGCCGCACGCGTGAGCCGGTGGTGCGATCACTTCAGGAATGGCACGCCGTGCTCGCCGCAGGGCGTCCACGCGACGCGGCCACGCCGCCGGCCGGAATCGCGTGAGTACCACGCACCAGACGACCACGACGATCATCCCGGGCATGATTACCCGGGCTGGCGAAGGACACGTCGGTTCTGATGTCGTGATGGGTGACGGCGCCATGGTCCACGAGTCGGCCTATGTCGACAATGGTGCCGTGATCGGTGCGCAAACTCGTGTTTGGCATTTCGCGCATGTATTGGGCGGAGCGGTCATTGGGGCCCGCTGTTCCCTCGGCCAGAACGTGGTCGTGATGAACAGGGTCACGATCGGGGACAATGCAAAGATCCAGAACAACGTGTCCCTGTACGAGGGCGTGGAACTCGAAGCTGATGTGTTCTGCGGCCCGTCGATGGTCTTCACCAATGTGTACAACCCGCGCAGCGCGGTCTCACGCAAGGACGAGTATCGGCGAACGCTGGTTCGTCGCGGCGCGAGCCTCGGAGCCAACGCCACCATCGTGTGCGGCGTCACCATCGGTCGGTACGCGTTCATTGGGGCGGGCGCCGTCATCACCCGGGATGTGCCGGACTACGCGCTGATGGTGGGTGTGCCGGCCCGTCGCATCGGATGGATGTCCGAAGAAGGACATCGTCTGACCCCTGTCGATGCTGCCCAGGGGGTGTCCGTTTCCGGTGACAGAGAACTGCTGCGCTGCGAGGGGACCGGTGCACGCTATCAGCGACGGGGAGAAGTCGTGGCTCGACTTGAGGAGCGGGAATGACACAGAGGACAGTTCCCACGGGACACCCCATCCGCATTGCCCTCGTGGGTTGCGGGCGGATCAGCCGGAATCACTTCGATGTCATTGCGAAGATCCCCGACCTGCAGTTGGTGGCTGTTTGCGATACCGTTGCGGATCGTGCGGAGCAGGCGGGGGCGGCGGCCGGCGTGCCATGGTTTCTGGAGATCGAGCGGATGCTGAGCGAGATTCCCAGCGATGTCGTGGTGATCGCGACACCGAGTGGGTTGCATCCACAGCATGGGATTCTGGCGGCGAAGGCCGGACGTCATGTCATCAGCGAAAAGCCCATGGCGATTTCGCTGGCCTCCGCGGACGCGTTGGTGCAGGCCTGCGATGATCATCACGTGCACTTGTTCGTGGTGAAGCAGAATCGCCTCAACCCGCCCATTGTCCTGCTCAAGCGGGCAATTGACAGCGGACGATTTGGTCGGATCTACATGGCCAATTGCACCGTGCGCTGGACGCGTCCCCAGGAGTACTACGACCAGGCGCCGTGGCGTGGAACATGGGAGTTTGACGGGGGCGCGTTCATGAACCAGGCCTCCCATTACGTCGATCTCATCCAATGGCTCGTGGGGCCGGTGGAGAGTGTCATGGCCAAGACGGCCACACTCGCCCGGCGGATCGAGGCAGAAGATTCCGGAGTGGCGGTGCTCAAGTTCCGTTCTGGTGCCCTCGGGACCATCGAAGTCTCGATGCTCACCTATCCCAAGAACCTCGAAGGCTCGATCACGATCCTGGGGGAGAAGGGGACGGTGAAGATCGGTGGCACGGCGGTGAACCGGGTGGAGCACTGGCAGTTTGCTGATTACGACGATGACGACAAGTACGTCGAGCAGTCCAACACCAACCCGAGCTCGGTCTATGGCTTCGGGCACGAAGGGTACTACCGCAATGTGGTGTCGGTGTTGCGCGGTGAGGCGCGCCCTGACACAGATGGCCGGGCCGGACGTAAGTCACTCGAGCTCATCCTCGGCATCTACGAGTCGGCGAAAACGGGACGGGATGTTCCGCTTCCGCTACGCGTGAGCATGTAATCGTCTCCGAATTTCCTCGCCTGTCCTTTTCTTCAACTGCCATGGCTGTCCCTTTCCTTGACCTCAAGGCCCAGCACGCGACCATTCGCCGCGATGTCGTCGCGGCGCTCATGGAGGTGGTGGATGCGCAGGCATTCATCCTCGGCGAGCCGGTCAGTGCCCTTGAGCACGAGATCGCCACGCTGTCGCAGACCCGGCATGCCGTGGGCTGCGCCAACGGAACCGATGCCCTCTTGCTCGCGCTTCGTGCCGTGGGTGTGGTGCCCGGCGATGCGGTGGTGACGACGCCCTTCACCTTTTTCGCAACGGCGGGTGCCGTTCACAATGTCGGCGGCCGTCCAGTGTTCGTGGACATCGACCCGCGCACGTTCAATATCGATCCCTCCGCGGTCGCGGCGGCGGTCGCGCCCGCGACGAAGGCGGTTGTCGCAGTCGATCTGTTCGGCCAGATGGCGGCGATCGAGCAGGTTGTCGCGGCGTCAGGTGGACGAGCGGTTATCGAGGACGCAGCCCAGTCGATCGGAGCCAGCCGAGTGATAGACGGGAAGCGGGTCATGGCCGGCGAAGCCGCCTCGATCGGCACCTTCAGTTTTTTTCCGTCGAAGAACCTCGGTGGCTATGGTGATGGCGGTATGACGGTCACGCAGGATGACGCGCTCCAGGATCTGCTGCTGAAGCTCCGGGCGCACGGCGGCCGCAAGACCTATTTTCATGAGATCGTGGGGTACAACAGTCGCCTCGACGCCCTGCAGGCAGCCGTGTTGCGGGCAAAGCTGCCCCATCTGGAAGGCTGGAGTGCGGCGCGTCGCCGCAACGCCGCCACCTATGACGCGGCTTTCGCCGATGTGGCGGAGATCGTGACCCCCTATGTCGATCCGGCGAACACCTCCATCTACAACCAGTACACCATCCGCGTGCCCAGGCGCGACGCGCTGCAGGCACACCTCAAGGCGAAGGAGATTGGCTCGACGGTCTACTATCCGCTGCCGCTCCACCTCCAACCCTGCTTCGCCTATCTCGGCTATCGTGAAGGTCAGTGCCCGGAGTCCGAGCGCGCTGCCCGAGAGGTGCTGTCGCTGCCGATCTACCCGGAGCTCACCACGGCGCAGATGGATGAGGTCATCACGGCGGTTCGTGCCTTCTTCGGTCGATGAGTTCCATGATTGATGGACGTGACCTGCAGCAGCAGTTGCTTTCGCGCATTGCCGACCGATCGGCGGTGATTGGCGTGATCGGGCTGGGCTACGTGG
>CAZPJX010000094.1:0-11690 GCA_964586985.1 uncultured Gemmatimonas sp.
CCACAAGGAGGACGCTTGGCAGTGATTCGGGTTACAGTCGTGGCACTGGCTCCCACTTTCCCGGGGCTCTTACCTATCCTGGGGTATGTCTGATCCATTCGCACTGCTTCCCCTCGCCCTCGCCGCCGGCGGAGGGCGGCTGAACGACGTCGAGACCGGCAGGGCCGTCGCCGCGGGATTCACTCTGCTGCAGCGCTGCGCGCCCCTGGTTCGTGCCCTGGCCGGGAAGCGGGCCGTTGCGGTGCTTCCGGCCGGCCCGGCCTTCCTCTGCGCCCTGGCCGCCTCGGACGGCCGGGGGCTGTCCTGGTCCGACCCGAACCTCCCACCGGCCGAACTCCACCGGCGTGCGCGGGAACACCGGGTGGGTGCCGTGTTCACGACCCTGGCTTACGTAGCAACCTGCCGTGAGGCCTTCGGCCCCGAACTTCCGCTCGTGCTCCTCGATGAAGCTCCGAAGCACGCCCGAGTGCAGATTCCGCGCGACGCGGGTGCCTCGGGAGACAGCCCTGCTGCCGATGCGGCCGGCCGCGAGATCGTCGTCGACCTGGGCTCCCACTTTGGTTTGTCAGTTGAGGGGCAGCGGGAGGCCGAAGGGCGCGATGAGGAGTGCCTCCTGGTGGGTCACCGAGCCCTCAGTCACCGCGAACTCCTCGCAGAGGTTCGCGCCTTCGGCGTAGCGGCCGGTCTCACCCCCGTGGACCGCACGCTGACCATCATGCCAACCGTCGATCTCGATGTCTTCGTGGCCGGTGTGGCGACGCCGTTGTTCTTCGGCGGCGCGGTCTACGTGACGGACGCCGTCGACCAGGACATGCTCGACCGGATTGCGCCAACCCGCCTCGTTTCGGCGGACAACCTGCGCGCGCAGCGGCGCTGATTGCCAAGCCATGAGCGGCTCTGGCAGCGCTCGACCGCTGCCGGGCCGATGGCTAGCTTCACGCACAGACCTCCCCGAACGCCCAGGAGCCCATGACGCGCATTTTCGACGAAGATCTCGCGGGCGGCCTCGCCACGCGTGCCATTCATGCCGGCCAGCGTCCCGACCCCATGTCGGGCGCCATCATGACCCCACTCTACCTCACTTCCACCTACGTGCAGGAGAGTATTGGCGTCAACAAGGGCTACGAGTACGCCCGCGGAAAGAACCCCACTCGGCAGGCGCTCGAACGCAATGTGGCGACCCTGGAAGGCGGCCGTCACGGTTTCGCATTCAGCAGCGGCATGGGCTGTCTGGATTCCATCATGAAGCTGTTCCGCGCCGGCGATCACATCATCTGCGGCGAGAACGTGTACGGCGGCACCTTCCGCCTCTTCGATCGGATTCTGCAGCACACCGGGCTGTCGTTTTCCTATGTGGACGCCAGCGATCCCCAGCGTATCGCCGACGCCATGACCCCGGCCACGCGGGCACTGGTCGTCGAGACGCCCACGAACCCGCTGATGCGGCTCACCGATCTCCGGGCGATGGCGGAGATTGCCGCGCGACACGCGGCGCTGCTGATCGTGGACAACACCTTCGCAACGCCCGTCTTTCAGCGGCCGCTGGAGCTCGGCGCCGATATCGTCTGGCATTCGACCACGAAGTACATCAACGGGCACTCCGACATGATCGGCGGACTGGCCGTCGTGCGGGATGACGGGTTGGCCGATCGGCTGCAGTTCATCCTCAATGCCGCCGGCGCTGTCCCCGGGCCATTCGACGCCTGGCTCGCCCTGCGCGGGACAAAGACGCTGCCCCTGCGCATGAAGCAGCACGATGCGAACGGGCGGGCGGTGGCGGCATTCCTTCAGCAGCGCCTGGGCGACGAACGGGTCATCTACCCGGGGCTCGCGCATCATCCGGACCACGCACTCGCCAGGCGGCAGATGTCGGGCTTCGGAGGCATGATGACCCTCGAACTCGGGTCGCTCGACAAGGCCCGCCTATTTCTCGAGCGGGTACGTGTCTTCTCGCTCGCCGAGTCACTTGGTGGAGTGGAGAGCCTCACGAACCACCCGTTCTCGATGACGCACGGTTCCGTCCCTGCCGAGGTGAAATGGGCCATGGGACTCACCGACGGCATGGTGCGCCTCTCCTGCGGTATCGAGGACGCCGAGGATCTGATCGCGGACCTGGAGGGTGCGCTCCAGGGGCTGTAGGCGATCGAAACTCCGGCCCGCCGAGCGCACGTAGTACCGATATGGCTACGACTCCACTCACACAGATCTCGTCGGTCAGTTGGGAGCACCCCACCGACCGAGCGGCGCTGCAGACGCTGCGCGCCCTCCCCGGCTTCGACGATGTCGTCCGCAGGATCGCCAGCGTCTTCGGCGAGCGTGGCGTGCGCAATCTCTTCCTCGGGGATGCGGTGCTCGTGGGCCCAACCCAGCGTCCTCGCCTGCACGCGCTGTATCAGGAGGTACTGACCACGCTCGACTGGCCAGCAGCGGGACAGTCGGCACCGCAGCTTTACGTGGCCCAGACGCCCATCGCGAATGCCGGTGCGGTCGGATTCGATCAGCCGTTCATCGTGATCAGCTCCGGTACACTGGAGCTGCTGGACCCCGACGAACAGCGTTTCGTGCTTGCGCAGCAGCTCGGGCACATCATGACCGGCCGCACGACCTATCGCACCATCGCGCTCATCGTGCTCTTCTTCGGCATGAGTGCTCTGCCCCTGCTGGCATCGATCGCACTACTTCCGTTTCAGCTCGCTCTGCTCGAGTGGTATCGCACCTCCGAACTGTCTGCCGATCGAGCGGGGCTGCTGGGGACCCAGGACCCGCGTGCCAGCCTGATGACCTTTCTCAAGCTCGCCGGCGGTCAGCCCGGCGGTGACCGTATCGATCTGGACGCTTATCTCGCCCAGGCTTCGGAATACGAGATGGGCGGTACCGCCTGGGACAACGTGCTCAAGGTGCTGAATACGGCGCTGCGCGAGCATCCCTTCCACACCATCCGGGCGGGCGAGCTCCGACGGTGGGAGCAGTCCGGTGCCTTCGCAGGGATCGTACGTGGTGAGTACATCCGTCGCGGCTCTGAGGCCGAGCGCCCGTTCCGTGAGGAGATCAAGGACGCACGGGAGTATTACGCCGACAAGGCGAAGGCCGCGGCCGAGAGCGTCGGCGAGGTGATCAACCGGGCCGCGGATGCCTTCCGGGATGCATTCCGGGCCGCCGCGACAGCGACAGCGGCAGCCGGTTCGGACAGGCCGTCCGAACCACCGCCGCCACCGCCGCCACCGCCGCCGTCATCGTCTACGCCGCCACCGACGGAAGCATAGGCCCTCCCCGGGTTCAGCGTTTAGAGTACGGGGGTGACGAGGCGAGGCGTGGTTCGCCGCGCAGGTTCCTGTCGCCCCCAGGTCTCCACACCTCAACCCGACATCCGCAGTGCGCCTCTTGCTCCTTGGTTCCGGTGGCCGTGAACACGCGCTTGCCGACACACTCCTGCGCGAGAACACCGCCATCGAACTGCTCGCCGCACCCGGCAATCCGGGAATCGCGGAGCTTGGGCGCCTGGTGGCCATCAATCCGACCGACCCCCAGGCCGTGGCCGCCGTGGCGGAACGGGAACAGGTGGATCTGGTGATCGTTGGACCGGAAGCCCCATTGGCCGCGGGAGTCGTGGACTACCTCCAGCTGCGCGGAGTGCCGGCCTTCGGGCCTACCATGGGTGCCGCGACGGTCGAGACGTCCAAGTCGGACACCAAGGCCCTGATGATGGCCGCGGGAATCCCCACCGCACATGCGGAGACCCATCGCGACGCCGCGTCGGCCAAGGACGCCGTGCGACAGCGCTTCGGCGCGCCGGTGGTGATCAAGGCCAGTGGGCTCGCGGCGGGGAAGGGCGTGATCGTGTGTCAGAGTGAGGCTGAAGCCTTCGCCGCCATCGATCATATCCTCGATGCCAGAGCCTTCGGGGAAGCCGGCAACGAGTGCCTTGTGGAAGCCTTCATGACTGGCGAGGAGCTTTCGCTCTTTGCCGTGACCGATGGTCACAACGTGCTCCCCATGATCGGTGCGCAGGACCACAAACGTCTGCTCGACGGAGACCAGGGCCCCAACACTGGCGGCATGGGCGCCTATACCCCTGTGTCGTTCTCCACACCGGCCCTGGTCGACGACGTCACCGAGCGCGTCTTGTTGCCAACGCTGCACGCGCTACGCAAACGCGGCACGCCGTTCACGGGGCTGCTGTATGCAGGCCTGATGCTCACACCGGATGGGCCGCGCGTAGTGGAGTTCAATTGCCGCTTTGGCGACCCCGAGACGCAGGCGATCCTGCCCATGCTGACCAGCAGCCTCCTCGAACCGATGCTGGCAGTGGCCCGGGGGGCGCGCATTGGAAACATGTCCGGGTTCACCTGGCGAACCGGTGCAAGCGTAACCACCGTCGTTGCATCGCGCGGCTATCCGGATGCGCCGCAAACGGGGCAGGCCATCGCGTTGCCCGACGTCGACGAGCACCTGCGGATCTACCACGCGGGCACGAGCCGTGACGCATCGGGCGTGCTGCGCACGAGCGGTGGACGGGTCTTCGGCGTGACAGCACTTGCCGAGACCTTTGCAGCGGCCCAGCAGGCCAGCCGGGAAGCTGCAGCGCGCATTGGTTTTGATGGAGCCGTGTTTCGCTCGGACATCGGGTGGCGGGAAGCGGCGCGGCGTGCCTGAACTGCCGGAAACGGAAACCATCGCGTGCGATCTGCATGCGATGATCACCGGAGCGGTCGTGCACAGCGTCCACGTGCCTCGCCCCAATGTGCTGCGGGAGACAACAGCAGAGGCGCTGCACGCCGCCCTGCAGGGAGGCGCGATCGCGAGAGTCTGGCGGCGTGCCAAGCTCATTGTGCTCGATACGCGGAACGCGCGGGAAGAGCCGGCGTGGCACCTGGTGGTGCAGCCACGGTTCACCGGTGGGCTGATAGTGGACGACGGCAGGCTGCCCCCGGACGAGTTGGCATACGCCTGCGTGAGCCTGGAGTTCACGGACGATCGGTGGCTGCATTATCGGGATGTCCGTCGCCTGGGCACCGTGGCCCTGATGTCCCCTGACCGCTTTCAGCGCTATTCGGCAGCCCTCGGGCCGGAACCTCTTGACCCGGCATTGGACGTCGCTGCATTTTCGGGTCTTGTTCGGTCGTCCCGTCGTGCCATCAAGGTGTTCCTGATGGATCAGCGACGGCTGGCCGGCGTTGGCAACATCTACGCGAACGAGGCCCTGTGGACCGCCGGTATCGATCCCTCCCGCGAAGCGCGCAGCCTGCAGGTGGCCGAGGTCACGCGCCTGCTCCAGGCACTGCGCGAGGTGCTGAACGCGAGTATTGCCGCGCGAGGCACCAGCTTTCGGGATTATCGCGATGCGCGTGGTGAGCGTGGCACCTTCGTCGAGCAACTGGCCGTCTACGGACGTGGGGGCGCACCGTGTCGACGCTGCGGCCGACCGCTCGTGGGTACACACGCCATCGACGGCCGCAGCTCCGTCTTCTGCCCGGGCTGCCAGGTCTAGGCGCCCGGTCGCCGCCTCAGATCCCGGAGGGCAGCTCGATCTCGCCGTTGCCGCACCGGAGGCCAACGTGGCACGACTGCGGGAGCAGGTGCGTGGGTCGGTGCGCAATGAGCCCGGCGTGTATCTCATGCGTGGGCCGCACGGCGACGTACTCTATGTGGGCAAGAGCACACGGGTACGCACCCGCCTGTTGTCGTACTTCCGCCTGCCGTGGCCAGAACATCGGCATGCCCGTCTGCTGCGCGAGACCGATCGCATCGAATGGGAGCCACAGCCCAGTGAGTTTGCGGCGCTGCTACGGGAAGTGCGCCTCATTCGTGCGCACCTCCCGCGTTACAACGTCCGATCCGCGCGCCCGCTCGATCGCTGGTGGGTGATCAGCATCGCCCGTGGTCTCGCGCCACGTCTTCGTGTGCAGCGAGCGAGTGCCGCTGCGCGCTCACGCGAGGTGGCGGACATCATTGGGCCCTTTGCGTCACGTCGCCCCCTCGTGGATGCCTTGCGGGTGCTCAACGATGCGCTCGGGCTCCGCGACTGCTCCGATCGCGTCCCCATGCATCTGCGCGACGCCCTCGAACTCTTCGACGAGCGGTATCCCGCCCTGCGGCGAACACCTGGCTGTCATCGATACGAAACGCGTCGTTGTCTCGGTCCCTGCGTCGGCGCTGCGGGGGCCGCCGAGTACCGCACGCAGCTCGCGCGTGCCAGGGCCGTGCTCGAAGGGCACGACGATGCGCCGCAGCAGCACCTCGTGCGAGAGATGGCCGCGGCGAGCGCAGCGCTCTCCTACGAGCGTGCCGGTTGGCTTCGGGATCGGCTCGCTGCGCTGCAGGAGCTGGAGGGACAGCTCGCGCGAGTACGGGAGGCCCTCTCGCGCCCGAGCTGCGTCTGCGCCGTACCCGGGCAGCAGGGCGATGACCGCCTCTATCTCATTCGTCACGGCTGTGTCATCGCCGAAGCGCGCTGCGACGATCCCGATTCGATCAACGCCCTGCAGGCATTGGAGACCTCCACGCATCGGTCGCCATCCGGTGTGACCGTCGACCGGCTCGATGAGCTGCTGTTGGTGGAGTCGTGGTTACGCGGTCGACCGCATGCACCAGCCCTCGTGGCGGACCGGGTGAGTGGTGCCCTGCACCAACTCGCAGCGCATTACGCGTCGCCGGGCAGCGGAATGAGTTCCACGTCTGCCTGACCCCGATGGATATAGAGCTTGGCGACACAGGGCTGCAGATCAAAGCGGCGTGGCCCGGCCGCGCCGGGATTCACCACGAGGCGGCGAGCGGCCTTGGTCACGAGCTGCCGATGCGTATGGCCATAAATGATCACGTCCGCCGACGGATAGGCGCTGACCAACCGTGGCGGGGTCGGCGCGCCGAGCTCATGGCCATGGGTGACGACAATCCGGACGCCGTCGATCACTTCTTCGATGCGCTCCAGAAGGTCCGGCCGACCGGGTGCGTCGGTATTTCCCCGTACCGCGCGCACGGGCGCGATGGCCGCCAGTTCGGCGAGCACATCGGCAGGCCCAACGTCACCGGCATGGAGAATCCGCGACACCCCGTCGAGGGCTTCAAACACTTCGGGGCGTACGAGCCCGTGCGTATCGGAGATGAGTCCAATGATAATCGCCTGCTGGGTCTGCTGAGCCGGTAGCGTCATTCTGTCTCCGACGCCCAGCGTCGTCCGATGGTGTGGTCGATACCAAGGTGGTCCAGCACGCGAGCGACGATGAAATCCACGAGCTCCGCGATCTCCGTTGGCCGATGATAGAACCCCGGTGCTGCCGGCATCACCACTGCGCCGGCACGGGTGACGGCCGTGAGGTTCTCGAGATGAATGAGCGAGAGAGGCGTCTCGCGCGGCACCAGGAGCAGCTTGCGGCGCTCCTTGAGTGCGACATCGGCAGCCCGCTCCACCAGCGACCGCGAGCTCCCCTGCGCAATGGCACTCACTGTTCCCATCGAGCAGGGACAGATGACCATACCGCTCGCGCGTGCCGAGCCGCTGGCCGGCGCCGCTCCGCGATCAGCGTCGTCGAACACGCGGACCACGTCGCCGAAGGTGCCGGGCTCACGGCCCGCTTCCACCTGAGCCCGCAGCGCCGCCAGGTCGCCGATACCGGATTCCGTCTGCAGCAACCGCCAGCCGTGGCTCGACACAATGAGCCAGGTCGGCACTCGCAATGCGACGAGGGCCTGCAGCAGGCGCAGCCCATAGGGCGCTCCCGATGCGCCAGTGATGGCCAGTACGACCGGATCACGCGGCGTGCCACGATCGATCGATGCGTTCATCGGGCAGCCCCCAGCAGCAGGCGCGCGACGACCACCAGCGATAGGAATCCGAGGGCAATCACACCATTCATGGTGAAGAACGCCGCATCCACACGGCGAAGATCGTGCGCCTTCACCAGGCGGTGTTCCCAGAGAAGCATGGCGGCCACTCCGAACACGGCAAGCCACAGGGTGGCCGCCACCAATGGCGGGGCCTGACCCATCGGCTGGGCGAGCATGACGCCCGCAAAGCAGAGCACGGCGAGCCCATGCATCACGCGGGCAATACGAATGGCCTTCACCACGCCGAAGCTGCTCGGCACACTGTGCAGTCCAAACCGTGTATCGAACTCCGCATCCTGCAATGCGTAGATCATGTCAAACCCACCGCTCCAGCACACGACGGCGAGGGCCAGTACGCAGAGCAACCACCACGGATCGCTCCACTGCCCCGCCACCGCGAGATACCCACCCACCGGCGCAATGGAGAGCCCCAGCCCCAGCCACAGATGGGACCACCGCGTAAAGCGCTTCGAGTAGCTGTAGCCGAGGATCCACAAGAGCGCGACCGGTGCGAGCGCGAAGCATAGCGGATTGAGTCGCCATGCGGCGTACACGAACAACACACTGGCTACCACAATGCTGACACGGGCCTGGGTGAGCGTAAGCGTCCCTGCCGGCAGTTCCCGCATGGCCGTGCGGGGATTGAGGGCATCCACATCGCGATCGACGAGCCGGTTGAACGCCATGGCGGCGAAACGCGCGCAGGTGAAGGCCACGATCACCCACCACACGATGGCTGGCGTCACGGGGGTGACCGCACTCGCGAAGAGCACACCCACCAGTGAAAACGGCATGGCAAAGACCGTGTGCGGCAACTTCACGAAGTTGATGAAGCGCACCGGCAGCGACTGCCCCTGCATGAGCTGGCCATCGCGGGCGCCTGGTGGCGGGATGATCCCCGGTGCCGTAGCCATCAGCGCCCTCCGTGGGAGCTCGGCGCCGGTGATGCCACCGGAGGGAGTCCCAACGGCGAGACGAGCGGTCCAAGCCCCAGGCTCGCCCACTTCGCGTCGACGCTGCGCTGGGTGACGTCATCCATGGAAATCACCTTGGGCCAGGCGCGGGTGAAACCCTCCTCGGGCCATTTGCGAGTGGCGTCGATACCCATCTTGCTGCCATAGGTGAAGGCACGACTGGCATGATCGAGTACGTCCACCGGTCCCATGGTGAAGCGTACATCGCGCCGCGGGTCCATGTTGTTGAGTGCCACCCACCAGGCTTCCACCGGATTGCGCACATTCACGTCCTTGTCCACCACCACCAGCACCTTGGCCAGCGACATCAGGCCCTGCCCCCACAGCGCGTGCATCACCTTGTCGGCATGCCCGGGATACTTCTTGTCGATGCTCACGAACACGAGGTTGTGAAAACCGCCCTCGGCCGGCATGTGATAATCCACGACCTCTGGTGTGGTCAGCTTGAGTAGCGGCAGGAAGATGCGTTCGGTGGCGTGGCCAAGATAGAAATCCTCCATGGGAGGCCGACCCACGATGGTCGTGGCATACACCGCCTGCTTCCGCATGGTCACGGCCGTGACGTGCACGCGTGGATACAGATCCGCCTCCGAGTAGAACCCGGTATGGTCGCCGAACGGCCCCTCCACGATGAGGTCCTCCGCCGGATCGATGTACCCCTCGATGACCATCTCCGCATCGGCCGGCACTTCGAGATCGTTGGTAACGGCCTTGGCGAGCCGCACCGGATCCTTCCGCAGAAAACCGGCAAACAGGAACTCGTCGATATTGGGCGGCAGGGGCGCGCTCGCCGCATACATGCTGGCCGGATCGGAACCGATGATGATGCACACCGGCATCTTCTCGCCGCGTTCGGCCATCTGGCGCATGTGTTCCGCGCCGGTCTTGTGTCGCTGCCAGTGCATGGCCACATGGCGCTTGCCGAGCTGCTGCACACGGTACATGCCGACATTGCGGATGCCGCGCACCGGATCCTTGCTCACCACGGCGGTCATGGTCAGGAACGGCCCACCATCCTCGGGCCAGCACTGCAGCACCGGCAGTTTGTCGAGATCGATGCTGTCACCCTGCCAGACGACGTCCTGACAGGATGGTGTTCCGCCCTTCACACGTGGCGGAAACCTCGAGACCTCCAACAACCGGGGAAGCAGCGAGAGTTTCCCCAACAACCCATCGGGCACCTTGAGATCGAGCAACTGCGTAATGCGAGCGCCGATCTCGTCGAGTGACTCCACGCCCAGCGCGATGGCCATGCGGCGCATCGAGCCAAAGAGGTTGATGGCCACCGGGTAGGCCGACGGTGTGCCATCGCGGAGGATGGGCTTCTCGAAGAGCAGCGCCTTGCCGCCGCCCGGCATCTTCGAGACGCGGTCGGTGATCTCGGTGATCTCGAGATGCACGTTGACCGGTGTGCGGATGCGATGGAGTTCGCCGACCTGGTCGATGGCGTCGAGAAACTGCGCGAGGGTATCGAGAGACATGACGCGGGGCTGGGAGATCCGTTCAAACCGTGCCGACGTGAATCGCCGCGATACCGAAGCTGAGGCGTTCCCAGGCGACGGCCTGATAGCCTGCCGTTCGCATGCAATCGGCCAGTGCGGTTTCGGTGGGAAACTGCGCCACCGACAATGGCAGGTAGGTGTAGGCCGAACCATGCCCGCTCACGAGGCCACCAATGAGAGGGAGGATCCGGTGGAAGTAGAAGAGATATGCGGCACGCACGAGCGCCAGACGCGGCGTGGAGAACTCGAGGATGACGAAGCGCGCACCCGGTTGCAGCACGCGTCGCACTTCACGCAGACAGGCATCGAGATCGGCCACATTGCGAATCCCGAACGCCACGATCGCCCCATCGAAGGTCGCGTCGGCGAAGGGAAGCTGCAGGGCATCCGCGCCCACCGGGGCGAGTTGCTGTGCTGAAGCCTTGCCAGCACCGTGGTGCAGCATGGGAATGGCAAAGTCGGCGCCAATGACGCGTCCATCGAAACCGCTCTGACGAGTGAGCATCGCCCCCACGTCGAGGGTACCAGCACAGAGATCGAGCCAGATACCGCCGGGCCGCTCTGGCCAGCCCAGGCGCTTCAGGGCTCGCCGGCGCCAGCGGCGATCGATGTTCAGCGAGAGGACGTGGTTGAGGAGGTCATAGCGCGGCGCGATGTCCGAAAACATCCGCTGCACGTACTCCCGCTTCCCGTCACCCTGCGCAGCAGAAGCCGCTGCCGTGGTGGTGGCCGATTGTGACGTCCCGAGCATCTCGAAACATCCAATCGCGGCGGGGTGCGAGCAAGCGGTACACGGTGGCTGGAGTGCGAAGGCCGCTGGTCGCATGGACGACGAGGGACTAGTTTTGCCCCTGCGCATGCCGATTCTCGACGAGCTGGGAACACTGCCCGATGCCGACGTAGTCCGCCTCGCCCAGCAGGGGCGTGAGCTCGCCTTCCGCGAGCTCGTGCGCCGCTACGAGCGGCCCGTGTTTTCGCTCATCTTTCGCATGGTGCGCGATCGGGAGGCGGCGGAGGATCTGGCGCAGGATTCCTTCATCAAGGTCCTGAATCACATCGATCGGTACAGCCCCGAGTTCAAGTTCTCGAGCTGGCTGTTCAAGATTGCCAACAATGTGGCCATCGATCATCTCCGGCGTCGGCGTGTCGAGACGATCAGCATGGACGGCAGCCCGCACGCCTCCACCGCATCGGAGATCGAGGCCACCGCGCTGGAACTTGAGGCCGACCAGGAGAATGCGCTGGAGGAGATCGAGGCGCGGGAGCTTGGGTCGGCCATTGAGCGGGCCATCGGTGGGCTGCGCCCCGAATATCGGTCCTGCATCATGCTCCGGCACGTTGAAGGCCGGTCCTACGAGGAAATCGCTGCAACGCTCGATCTGCCGCTCGG
>CAZPJX010000095.1:0-11540 GCA_964586985.1 uncultured Gemmatimonas sp.
CCAGATCGCCGAATCGGGGCCATCACGGTGACGCCGAGTCTCACGACGGACGCGCTGCGTATTCCACTCAGTCGCGCCGTGCTCGCGCAGAAGATTGCGGACAAGCTGCCACTTCGGGTCGGGTTGCGCATGACGGGCGGTTCCGGGCAGTTGCGTCTCATGGCATTCGTCAACGATGTCGGTGCGCCCACGCTCCATTATGACGCGGCATCGGATACCAGTTACCGCGACATCGCGGTGGCCACCAGCGCATCGTTGGGGAACGCCATCACAGACGTGAACCTCGCCTACCAGGTCTACTCCCTTGTTGACAAGGGGTCGCCGTCGCTCGGGCCTGATGTGTTGGCGGTGGGCGGGTTTCCGGCATATCGGTCGTATCTGCGGTTCCGTATCCCCGCGGTCATCGTGGATTCCAGTACCATCGTGCGCGCAGAGTTGCTGCTGACTCAGCGTCCCAGTGCGTTTGCCAACACTGGCGATTCGGTAGCCATCGTGGCGCTGGTGCCCACCACAACCCAGTCCGTGACGGATATGCGTCGAGTGCTCGATTTGTCGGCGAGCGGGATCTTCGCCGCGATCGATTCCACGCGGCTGGTCCCGCGCGACAGTGGCGTCAAAGTCATCAACGTGCTCACCCTGGCGCGCACCTGGAAGGTGCTGCCCAACGATGTTCCCCGGGCGCTCGCATTCCGGATCAATCGCGAGGGATCACAGGCCTCTGAACTCCGATTCTTCAACAGCAAGGCTTCCATGCCCTCGCTGCGTCCGCGACTTCGTATCACCTATCTTCCCCGTTCGGAGTTCGCACTGCCGTGATGCCACGAACTGTTGTTCTCAGGCTGGCACTCCTGGCGGGGGGGTATGCCTCGTTGGTTGGGACCGCTCCGCTGGCGGCTCAGGGCTCACTCGGGAGTCAGGGGTTCGGGTATCCGGTGGGAGGAATGAGCACGCGCGCGTCGGGAACTGCCGGTGCATTCGCCGAACTCGATGCGATGACGCCATACAACCCCGCGACGATCGGAGGCGCGGAGCGCATTGTGCTGGGTGTGCAGGCGGAGCCGGAGTATCGGACGCTGCGGCTCGCGAGCGGAGCGAGTGAGAGGACCACGAGCCAGCGGATCCCATTGCTTTCGGTACTGTTCCCGTTTCGTGGGGGATTGGGCATTGGGTTGAGCGCATCGAGCTTCCTGGATCGATCCTACACCCTGCGCACCACCGGCTTTGCCAGCCTCGATGGCGTACCGGTGGCGACCCAGGACCGGCTCGACGTCCGCGGCGGGATTGGCGAACTGCGGGGTGCGGTGGGATGGCGCATCAATACGCGCGTCAAGGTCGGCGTGGGTGGCCATTTCTTCACGGGCGAGAATGTCGCCGTTCGCTCACGGACGTTCTCTGACACCCTGATGTTCGGAAGCGTGCTCGATTCGTCGCGAGTTACCTATTTCGGCACGGGGCTTTCGGTAGGGACCGAGCTGCGTCTGTTCACCGGACTCTCCGTGCTCGGCTCGTATCGCGTTGGACAATCGCTCGACGCGCGCATACGTGACACGGTACGCACCACGGCGCACGTCCCTGATCGTCTGGGCGCAGCGCTCCGGTACGATGGCATTGCCGGTACCACCGTATCGGTGGGTGTCGAGCGCGTGAGCTGGTCGAAGATGCAGACGCTGGGCACCGGACTCAGCACGGCACACGATGCGCTTAATGTCCGCGCGGGTCTCGAGGTGCAGGGGCCGCAGTTCCGCGGTGCGCCAATTCTGCTGCGTGGTGGCTACGCGCGCAATGCGCTCCCCTTCAGCGTAACCGCCGATCAGGTGAAGGAGACGCGTTACGCGCTCGGCCTCGGCCTTCCGGTCGCGCAGGAGGCCGCCTCGCTCGACTTCTCGCTGCAGCGTGCGAACCGCGTACTCGGAAATGCCGGTACCAAGGAGTCGGCGTGGTTGTTGGGCATTGGTCTGCAGATCCGCCCGTGATGCACTGGAGGATGGTATGGAGGGTGCGCTGATGTCAGAGCCCGAGGGTGGAGGAAATGCGGTGGTGAGTCGACCCACTGTCTATATCGAAACCTACGGTTGCCAGATGAACGTGTCGGATTCGGAGCTCATGTATGGCACCCTGGCCGCGCATGGCTACGACCCGGTGGATGTGCCAGACGGCGCTGATGTCATCCTGGTGAACACCTGCGCCATCCGTGAAAACGCCGAGACGCGTGTGATCGGTCGACTGGGTGAGCTACGGCGCTTCATGAAGCGCGACACCATTGTGGGGGTTACCGGTTGCATGGCCCAGCGCCTTGGTTCCCGCGTGCTGGACCAGGCCCGTCACGTCTCACTGGTCGTCGGTCCCGACGGCTACCGCGCACTGCCGGCACTGCTCGATGGTGCGCGCCGTGGCGAGAAGTTCTCCGCGACCGACTTCGATATGGAGGAACACTACGAAGATGTGGTGGCTCGCCGCTTCGAAGGCGTGAAGGCCTGGATTCCGGTACAGCGCGGCTGTGACTATCGCTGTACGTATTGCATTGTGCCTTACACGCGCGGGTCGGAACGCAGTCGCAAGCTGGCTGATGTGCTGCGCGAGGTGCAACAGGTGGTGGAACAGGGACTCAGCGAAGTTGTCCTGTTGGGACAGACGGTCAACTCGTACAACGATGGGGAGCACGACTTCGCCGATCTGTTGCGCGCCGTGGGGGCGGTGGACGGAATACGCCGTGTGCGCTACACGAGTCCGCATCCCAATGATTTCAGTGATCGGGTGATCGAAGCCATGGCGTCGGTGCCCACGGTGTGTGAACACATCCACCTCCCCATGCAGAGCGGGTCGACCAGCATGCTGAAACGCATGCTGCGTCGCTACACCCGGGAGGAATACCTCGATTGTGTCGCCCGCATGCGCGCGGCCATTCCGGGGCTTTCGCTCACCACCGACATCATCGTTGGATTCCCGGGAGAGACGGATGCCGAGTTCGAGGACACCATTTCACTCTGCCGTGAAGTCCGGTTCGACGATGCGTTCATGTTCAAGTTTTCACTGCGCGAGGGCACACCGGCAACGCGCATGCCGCCGGAGTGGACCATCAGCGACGAGCTGATGGCAGACCGCTTCGATCGGTTGCTGCAAACCGTGCGTGGCATCTCGCGCGAAAACAACCTCCGGCGCCTTGGCGATACTCTCGAAGTCCTGGTGGAGAAGGTCGCCCGCGATGGGGAACTGCTGCAGGCGCGTTCGCGGGATTTCAAGACAATCATGATCCCGGCCGATGCGGCGAAGATCGGTGAGTACCTGACCGTACAACTCACCGGAACGACCGGGGCCACATTCACGGGAACACCGGTGGTGCGCACACCGGAGCACAGATCGGAGCGTCGATCGTTGCCGCTGGCAATTTGAGCTGAGCAGATCTGCGCTGCGCTGAGCAGCTGCGGTGGGGACGGCCACTGCGGAATGCCGGAGACGGACCGCTTCCGTCGGCAGTGAAACGTCTCTGAGCGCCACAATTCGATGATGGAGGCATGCCTGCACGGTTCTAGCGTGCTGCATGCCTCTTCTGCTTCACGCCGCAGCCTGGTGGCTCCTGGGACTCTACCTCGGAACCACGAAGTTCGGTGCGTGGCTCTTCACGGGTATGACCTGGTGGGTGCCTGCCGGTAGCCTCCTCACTGCGGCCGTGGCCTGGCGGACAGCAGGACGTGGCGGTGTACGCACTCCCCTCCTGGCACTCCCGCTGGTACTTGCCGGGAGCTTGGCCGCCGCTGGCGCCACTCGGCAGCGTGAGGCCTGCCGGCGGATGCTGCTGCGGTCCCTCGGCGATTCCGTCGCTATCTGGGCTCAAGTCCAGGCACCCATAGCGCACGGGCAGGGCGGGAACCTGTCAGTGCGCGCCGTGTTGTCCGAGTCGTCAGAGCGGGCCCGTTGTCACGTGCCCGGATGGCTGCGCCGTGTGACGTGGGATCACGCCGACGGTTCCGAAGAGGGAAGGACGAGTGTCCGGGCCGGTAGCGTGGTGGCCATCACGGGAACGGCGCGTCCAACGGCCCTGGGCATTCAGGTAGAGACAGCACGGCTGCACCGCGCCGCGGGAGCGCACCGTCTGGTGGCGTGGCGTGCCGATCTCGGCGCCAGCATCGACTCGCTGTTCGGGTTACGCGCGCCCCTCGTCCGTGCCCTGCTGATCGCAGATCAGGACGGGATCCCTTCCGCGCTTCGCGATCGCTATGCCGATGCGGGGTTGGTGCACCTGTTGTCCGTCTCCGGCATGCATGTCGCCATCATCGCATCGGCCTTGCTGGCAATGGGAGGCGTGCTGCGCATACCGAAGACCGTGATTGAGCCGTTCTCCCTGGGCATCGTCGCACTGTACGTGGCCCTCCTGGGCTTCCCGGCACCGGCGGTACGCAGCGCCGTCATGCTGGGAGTACTGGCGATCACCGCGAAATTGCAACGTCCCGTACACGAGTGGACTGCCCTGGCACTCGGCGCCGTCGTGCCTACGGCCGATCCACTGGTCGTGACCGAACTCGGATGGCAATTGAGCGTGAGCGGTATGGCTGCGCTTGTGGCCGCGCGTGCATTGCGGCGGCGGTGGCGGCTCTGGGGGAGCCGGCATCCCTCCAGCGGGCTCACTGCGCCATCGAGCTCGCAAGGAGCGCCACTGTTGTTCTGGAGGAGGGTCTTGCGGTTCACCGCGTGGCTCGGCGAACGACGCGGGCTGGGTGGCTGGTTCGTGGGGGAAATCTTCACCGGCGTGGTCGCCACGATAGTCACAGCGCCCGTGATTGCCTGGGCATTTGGCCGAATCAGCGTGGTCGCGCCCCTGGCAAATCTTCCTGGAGGAGTGATCATCGCCCTGCTGCAACCGTCCCTCTTCCTGGCCCTGCTGGTGCGGCCTATTCCCGGAGCCGCGGCATTCGTCGCCGATGCCACACAGCCGCTCATGGCCGCGCTCGACGGCCTGGCCGCACTTGCGGCGACCATTCCCGGAGCGGTGCTCCCGGTCGCCCCTTCCCTCAAGACGGCTGTCGGAGTTGGTGTGGCCGTGCTCTGCTTTGTCCGCGGTACCCTATCGCCGCGCACCTCACGCTGGTGGCTCGCCTCCGCCTCGGCGTTGGTGGGGACCCTGTGGCTGTCGCTGCTGCGAGGAGGGTCCGGTACCCTGGAGATGCATGTGCTCGATGTGGGGCAGGGCGATGCCATTGCGCTTCGGACCCCGCTGGGGCGCTGGGTGGTTGTGGACGCGGGACCACGCTGGGCGGGCGGTGATGCGGCGCGGCGGGTGATCATCCCGTGGCTGCGGCGGCGCGGTGGCGAAGTGGCGCTCTTCGTGCTCACGCATGCACATGACGATCACGCGGGGGGCGCGGCGACCCTGGTGCGCTCGCTCCAGCCGGTTCGGTGGTGGGAACCGGCGTTTGTGAGTACGAGTCTCGGGTACGCCGCGGCACTCCAGGCTGTTCAGGAGGCTGGCACACGGTGGGAACGTGCCCAGCCGGGTTCCGTGCTGCTTCTGGATGGTGTCACCGTCACCGTTCTGGCCCCGGACTCCGCCTGGACCGCAGTGCAGGACGACGCCAATGAGACCTCCGTGATCCTGCGCGTGGACTACGGCAGGCACCGCTTTCTGCTCACGGGTGACGCGGAACAGGACGAGGAGGCGTGGGTCAGCGCGCATTGGCCTGCGGACATGCTGAGGGCCGATGTGCTTAAAGTGGGGCATCACGGGAGTCGCACCAGTTCGACCGCCGCATTCCTCGATATCGTCGAACCCCGTCTGGCGGTCGTATCGCTCGGTGCTGGCAACCGGTATGGGCATCCCGCCACCGAAACGGTCGCCGCATTTCTCGCACGTGGCGTCCCATTGCTGCGCACCGATCAGGACGGGACGATCGTCATCCGGTCCGATGGTCACACGCTCGAGGTGGAAACCGACGAAGCGCGCTGGGTCCTGCCACCGTCGGGATCAACGCCGTAGTCCCCCGCTCTTGCCGGAGCTTGCCGCGCGGGGGCAGCTTATGGGAACTGTTGGCCGTCCCTCGTCCCGTGATGGCTGCACAGTCCCACCGACGTTCTCATAGGGGAGTCCTGCCGTGGTCAAGCATTCTGCGACGTCCGTTGTCACGATCGAGCGTTTCATCATTGAGCAGGAACGCCAGTATCCGGATGCCTCCGGAGACCTGTCGGGCATTCTCTACGACATGGCGCTCGTGGGCAAGATGATCGCGAACAAGGTGCGAAGCGCCGGTCTCATCGACATCATCGGGGCCACCAGCGACACCAACGTGCAGGGAGAGGTGCAGCAGAAGCTCGATGTGATCGCCAACGAGATCGTGGTGAAGGCGTTTGATCACGGCGGGCGCCTCTGCGCCATGGCCTCTGAAGAGGAGGCGGACATCATCCACATCCCCGAAGGGTTTCGACCAGGCAAGTATGTGTTGCTCTTCGATCCCCTCGATGGCTCATCCAACATCGATGTCAATGTGCCGGTCGGCACGATCTTCTCGGTCTTCCGCAAGATCACGCGCGGTCCGTATGGGGAGATGGAGGACCTGCTGCAGCCGGGGCGGCGCCAGGTGGCAGCCGGGTACATCCTGTACGGCTCGAGTACGATGCTGGTGTACACGACGGGGCAGGGCGCACACGGCTTCACGCTCGACCCGTCTATCGGGGAGTTCCTGCTCTCCCATCCCAATATTCGCATCCCCGAGCGGGCACGCTATCTCTCGGTGAATGACGCCTACGAGCAGGACTGGCCGGAGCCAACGCGTGGGCTGATGCGCCGCTATCGCGGGCTGGATGGCGAACGGAAGGCACTCAACGTGCGTTACGTGGGTTCGCTTGTGGCCGACTTCCACCGCAACCTCTTGGGCGGTGGCGTGTTCTGTTACCCGGCCAACGCCAAGTCGCCCGCAGGAAAGTTGCGACTCCTGTATGAGGCCAACCCGCTGGCGTTCATCGCAGAGCAGGCCGGCGGGGCCGCGACCGACGGGTACGGCAGCATTCTCGATGTGGAACCCACGGAGCTGCATCAGCGCACGCCACTCTATCTCGGGAGCCGTGAGGAAGTCGCCCTGGTGAGCGAGTTCCCGCTCCCGAAATTCGTCGCTCCGGGTGTTCCGGAACGGCGGTCGGCAAAGCGGACGCCCTCGCCAGGTGGCTCGTCGGCGGGTTGAACTGACCGCTCGCCCGCTACATTGTCTCCATGAGCGAGCGACTCTCCCCCTCAGGTATTCCGGTGCCGGCCGTGGTGCGCCCCACCGATGTCTCGATCGACTACGCGCACGATCTCGGTGATCCGGGGCAGTTCCCGTTCACCCGAGGCGTGCAGCCCACAATGTATCGTGGGCGCCTGTGGACGATGCGGCAGTACGCCGGGTTCGGCACGGCCAGGGCGACCAACGAGCGATTCAAGCTCCTGCTCGATGCTGGGCAGACTGGCCTCTCGGTGGCCTTCGACTTGCCCACACAAATGGGGATCGACTCCAGCTCGCCGCGTGCACGCGGCGAGGTGGGGCGCGTCGGTGTGGCCATCGATACCGTCGAAGACCTGCACGTCCTGCTTGACGGCATTCCGCTCGACAAGGTGTCGACGAGCATGACGATCAACTCCACCGCGTCGACGCTGCTGGCGATGTACATCGTGGTGGCGGAAGAGCGGGGCATTTCGCGCGCAAAGGTGTCGGGCACGGTTCAGAACGACATCCTCAAGGAGTACATCGCACGCGGCACCTACATCTATCCGCCCACCCCGTCACTCGCACTGACGGCGGAAATGTTCCGGTTCTGTGCGGCCGAGGTGCCGCAGTGGAATCCCATTTCCATCAGCGGGTATCACATCCGCGAAGCCGGATCCACGGCCGTGCAGGAAGTGGCGTTCACGTTCGCCGACGCGCTCGAGTATGTGAAGCAGGCCGTCGATGCCGGGCTCGATGTCAACGTGTTTGCGCCGCGCCTCTCGTTCTTTTTCGCCGCACACAACGATCTGTTCGAGGAAGTCGCCAAGTTCCGCGCCGCGCGGCGATTGTGGGCGCGGCTGCTGCGCGAGCGCTTTGGCGGAAATGATGCGAGTTGTCGCATGCGTTTTCATACGCAAACCGGTGGTGTGACCCTGCAGGCTCAGCAGCCGCTCAACAACGTGGTGCGCGTGACCGTGCAGGCGTTGGCGGCAACCCTCGGTGGCACGCAGTCTCTGCACACCAATGGCTACGACGAGGCGCTGGCCCTCCCCACGGCTGAAGCTGCGACGCTCGCCTTGCGGACCCAGCAGATCGTCGGATACGAGAGTGGTGTGGCACAGACGGTCGACCCGTTGGCCGGTAGCTGGTACGTTGAGCAGCTCACCGATGATATCGAGCAGCGTGCGCTGGCCTTGTTGTTGCGGGTCGACGAGCTTGGAGGTGCCGCCGAGGCCATCCGTGCCGGTTTCTTCCAGGAGGAAATCGGGCGCAGCGCCTATGAGTACCAGTTGCGTGTGGAAGCCGGTGAGACGGTGGTGGTGGGTGTGAATCGCTTTGGCGATGGCCAGGACCCGCCGATCATTCCAGCACCCGACTTCACGGCGCTCGAGCAGGATCAGGTCGCCCGTTTGGCGGCCGTCCGTGCGCAGCGAGATGGGCAGGCCGTGGATGCGGCCTTGCAGCGACTCGCTGCCGTGGCGCCGCAGTATGACACAGGCCACGAGGGCGCGCGTGCGGAACTGATGCCGCTCATCATCGACGCGGTCAGGGTACGTGCCTCTGTCGGTGAAATTGCCGATACCCTCGAGCGCGTCTGGGGACGGTATCAGCCGGCGTTGTGAGTCGTGACATGGAACGCCGAAATCGCAGTGCGGGAATCGCGGAAATACAACGGCCCGAGGTAAGCGACTCGCCGGACGCAGCTGCCCCGCGGCCCTTGTCTGTGGTGCGCGCCATGATCGATGCTCTCGATCGTGATCTCCTGCAGATCATGGCGCGACGCAAGACGCTCGTCGCGGAAGTCGCGTCGTGGAAACGACTTCACGGCATGCGGATTCGTGATACCGCGCGTGAGCATCAAGTTCTGCACGACCGGCAGGAGTATGCCGAAGAGCTCGGGCTGCCCGTGGGGGAGGTGGAATCGATCTTCCGTCTCCTGCTGCGGGCAAGCCGTGATCAGCAGGCCACGCTGCGTGCGGAAGTGCCGATCGATCAGAAACCCTGCACCGTGGCGATCATTGGGGGGCATGGCAAGATCGGACGGCTGATCGGTCGGCTGTTTGCCGACCTCGGACATCACCTCTTGCTGGTCGACACCGATACGGTCCTGCGCGGCACCGAGGCGGCGGCCGTGGCCGACGTGACCGTCGTGAGCGTTCCAATCGAGCGCACCGAGCAGGTGATCTGTGAGCTGGGGCCTCACCTGCGCCAGGACGCGCTGCTCATGGATGTGACAAGCATCAAGGAGGCGCCGATGCGCGCGATGCTGGAGTCTACACCGGCAAGCGTGGTGGGCACCCATCCCATGTTCGGACCCAGCGTCCACACCTTGCAGGGGCAGCGGCTGGTCCTCTGCCGAGGGCGCGGCGACGCATGGGCGGACTGGGCCGCACGTACCTTCGCCGCGCGGGGCCTCGTGGTGACCGAGGCGACGCCGCAGCAGCACGATCGGGCCATGGCTGTGGTGCAGGTCCTCACGCATTTCCAGACGCAGGTTCTGGGGCTCACCCTCTCCCGCATGGGAGTACCCCTAGCGGAGACCATGCCGTTCACCTCTCCGGCATACCTCCTCGAGCTGTACGTGGCGGCACGCCATTTCGCCCAGGACCCCGCGCTCTACGGATCCATCGAGATGCGCAACCCCAACTCCGGCGACGTGACCGCCGCGTTCGGGGCAGCTGCAGACGAGCTGGCTCAGGTGATCGCCCGGGGCGATCAGGCGGCGTTCTCCCGCCTCTTCGAGGAGGTGCGCGAGTTCTTCGGCGACTTTACCGCCGAGGCGTTGGAGCAATCGAGCTACCTGATCGACCGGATCGTCGAGCGGCACTAGGGCGCGCTGTCCCGCTGGGTCTTGGATTGTCACGGGCACATCGGATATCATTTCTTTCAGACTTCGCCTACCCTCCTGTCGTTTCCCTGCCGCAACCGCCTCGTGGAGCTGTTGTCATGCGCACGTCTCTCCGCCTTACCGGACTGCTTATTCCGGCCGTTCTGCTCTCCTCCCTTGCCGCCACCCCCACGCCGTTTCAAGACTGGGCCGCGAAACTCGTCGGCAAGGAAGGACGCAGGGTCACAGGCGCCGCAACCGTGAACCCGTCGGCTGACGGGAAGGGCACGGATGTTCAGGTGACCATCGAGGGCGATACGCCGGGCGCAACACGTCCGTGGCATATACACATCGGCAGCTGCGAAAAGAGTGGAGGTGTCTTCGGTGGAGGTCGGGCTTACACACCAATTGCGATTGACACCAAGGGACACGGTGCGGCCAAGGTAACGGTCCCGGCCCTTATGGCAGACACGACCACCTACTACGTCAATATCCACGACTCGGCGGCGGCGATGAGCATCATTGTGGCCTGTGGGAATCTGACAAAGAAGTAAGGGAGCAGTCGGGCTGGAGCCTGTGCTGGCACAGGCTCCGGGGGTGTTCCTGAAACTGGAGCACCTCAGCCGTGTAGATTTCCGGAATGAAGACTCAAGATCTAGAGGGCCTTGGATCCGGACGGGGTGGCCTCTGCCGCATTCCGAATCTTGGCCGACCACAGCGCCTGCTGGCGCTTGTCGGACTCGCTGTTCCCCTGCTGATCCCCACGCAGGCCTCTGCCCAGTCACGGACGACCATCCGCGACCGCGCGCGTGAAGAGGCGACGCGAGAGGCCACCGCAGATGCCTCGCGCTTTTCAGTACTCGATGGCGTCGTCACGGACTCACTGCTGCGGCCGCTCAATTCAGCCGATGTTACCGTCGTCGGAACGGGAGCCCGGGTGGTTACAGGCGAGAACGGTCGGTTCCGCATGCTTCAGGTGCCGCCCGGGCAGTACCTCCTCATTGTGCGTCGCATTGGATACGCGCCCACCTCGGGCATGATCGAGGTTCCGGTGCGCGACACGCTCCGCCTGAGCTATACCCTGGATCGCTCCGAGAGTACGCTCGATACCGTCCGGGTGCGCACCACGCGGGTCACCATGCGCATGCGGGAATTCGACCATCGCCGGCAGTTGGGCATCGGACAGTTCATCACGCAGGAGGAGATCGAACGTCGCGGCTCGCTGGCCACGCACGATTTCCTGCGCTACATGCGTGGCGTGGAAGTTTCCCAGGTCACCACCGACCTGTGGGCCGGTACGCAGGTGTATTCGCGCCGAGAGGGGGCAGGGTTCAGTCAGGGTGTGGGGGCACGCTGCGCGATGCAGGTGCTACTCGATGGCATCATTCTGCCGCAGAATTTCAATCTGGACCTGCTGCCTCCACCCAAACAGATCGCCGGGATCGAGGTGTATTCCGGCGCGGCAACGGTACCGCCGCAATTCGGCGGCCCTGACCGCCGGTGTGGCTTGGTGGCGGTGTGGACTCGAGACGGCTACAACTGAG
>CAZPJX010000096.1:0-11504 GCA_964586985.1 uncultured Gemmatimonas sp.
TGGCCGCCCTCGTGAACGCGATGGTGGCCTTGTATCTGCACCTCTGGAAACTCGGTCTCACCGGATCGCTTTCGTGCTCCGGTTCTGGCGGCTGCGCCTATATCCAGGGGAGTCGCTATGGTTGGTTCATGGGCGTGGACGTTGCCCTCATCGGAACCGTGGGATACCTGCTGATCTTTCTCGCGGCTGCGATTGGTTCACTCGCCGAGTACGAGGATGCCCGCTGGCCCAATCAGGCGCTGCAATGGCTCATCTGGCCGGCGGTGCTCTTCACGATCCGTCTCAAGTACGCGGAGTTTGTGATCCTGAAGGGATTCTGCCCGTGGTGTGCCGTGTCGGCGGTCACCATCACGCTGTTCGCAATTCTGGTGCTTCGCGATGCCCGGCGTGTGGGGCAGCCTGCCTAGGGGACTTCGACCTCGCCGAGCATGACGGCGTGCCAGTGTTTCATCTCTTCGAGAATGGGGTAGCCGGGCATCGTCCGTACCACACGGCCGTTCCGATCGACCGCGATGAAGGTGGGCGTGCCGGCGTATCGGAAGGTGAGGCGCACCTGTTCTTCGCTGCCAACGGGCCCGACCAGGTTGGCACCGGTGATGTTCTCCCGTGCGAGCATCGGCACACCTTCACCCGCGCCCTCGAGTGTCAGCACCGTCAGGCGTGGCAGCGGCCGTCCCCTGGAGAGCATCCCGATGTCCTTGAGCGACTTCTTGCACCACGGGCAGGTCCGGGAGTTGATCATGATGATCACCGGCTGGTCCGTGGTGAGCAGCGACACGATTCTGCCCTGAAGGTCCTTCACCTTCACGGTGCCCAACGCCTCCTGCAGGCGCGGCGCAGTCTCGGGCGCCGTATCGGTGCCGGCCACCACACCGTGATCGCGGAGAAGGTTCTCCGCAAGCTTCTCCGCCCGCCGTTCTGCGGTGGCTCGGCGGGCAACGAGCGTCACGCACGCGAGTGCGACGAAGATGAGGGCGAGATTGCCGAGGCGATTGGAGCCGAGCATACCGGAAAGATACACGCGGTCAGCGGGAAGGGCCCGCCTTCCCTGGCCGCGTGCTGAACGCCGTGGCGACGATCCAGTCTCCATCGAGGTGCCATTGTGCCCGGACCGCGATGTCCGTCTCGACGAGTTCCGGTAGGAGCAGCGCCACGTCTGCTTCACCGCTCGCCAGCCCCGTCGGGCGCGGTGCGAGCTCTACCTCGGTGAAGCGAACGTAGCGCTGCACGAACGGATCGATGGCCTTGTACACCGCTTCCTTGAGAGCAAAATGCACGAGGACGGACTCCCGCTCCGCCAAGGCGTCCTCTGCGCGATCCTGAAGAGCCTGGAGTTCCTGCGCGGTCAGAATGCGCCGCGCGATACTGGGGCGTTCGAGATCGGCCGATGTGGGGCGGTGTTCGAGATCCACGCCCACGTGCTGCAGAGTTTCATCGAGCCCGGCGGGCCTGGGGGCTATCACGGCGAGCGCAAGTGACGCCTTGTGGGTCACCGAACCCGTCACGGACTCCGGCAGATGCGGCGCGCCGCGCGCCGTCCGCAGAATGGGGAGATCGGCCGTGGGGAGATGCGCCGCACGCAGGGCAGCACGGAGCGCGAGACGCCCGGCGATGAAGGTGCCCCGTCTGCCCTCCGGCAGGGTGAAAGCAAGGGCGGCTTCGTCGGTATGGAGACGTGCCGTGTTCGCCAACGACCGGATACCGTCTTCCGTGCGCATCTCCTCCCCCACCGGTTCACTGCGCAGCACGCTGCCACGGACCTGCGCCAGCAGGGGCGCAGATACCAGTTGCAGGAACGGGGCTGGCGAGTAATCAGTGTGACGCATGACGGGAGCGAGGGCGGTATCGAGAAATCGAGGTCGTGGGATCGGCGCCGCGAGAGCGACGCATCTGACGCGCATCGAGAGGTGCACGAAACGCGCAGCAAACGGGCATCAAGTGTTCATCAAATGCGCGCGCGATTCGGGGCCCGCGTGATGACATTGCCCGCGAGGAGGCCTGCCGCGAGCGAAATGCCGATGATCGCCAGGCGAAACGCGGTGGCGATGCCGGTTTCGACTTCCTGGCCAAGGAGGGCGGTGACCGATCGCAGTCCAATGGAGCCCGGTACCAGGATGAGGAGTCCGGGCACCTGCGTCACAACCGCGACGCGGCGCCGCAAGCGCCCGATGAGGTTGCTGCCAGCGCTCACGACCATCGCCCCGAGGAAGGCGCCAAGCTCTTCACCCATCGTGGCGCCGGCGAACTTGGAGGTGAGGTAGGCGGCGGCGCAGGCGAGCACAATGGGTGCGGCATCACGCACATGGGCCTTGAGAAGCACCATGAATGCCAGCGGCGCCACGAGCAGGGCGAGCCACTCACTCCACGCGGGAAGCGGCAATCGCGAGGAAGCATTCGCGAGCATCGGAAGCCACTCGGCAAGATCCCGGCCCAGGGCCGTTCCGGTCTTGACGCCCAGGGCGATGCCGAAGCCCAGCCCCAGGAAGGTGACCAAGGCGCCACTCAGCCGTGCCGTACCCGATGACAGATGTCGTGTGGAGAGCTCTGTAAGGGCTACGGTAAAAGTCAGACCTGGCAGCATGATGACGAGGCCGGCGAGCGATGTCAGGTAGCCAGAGCTCGTCCGTAACAGTTGATCCAGCGCGAACGCGACCAATGTCACCACGAACGCGCAGGTGGGTTCCGTCACATGCCGCGTACTCTCCCGCCGACCAACGGCACCGGCAACGATGGCGGTGATCAGCCCCAGAAGCGCGGCCACCAGCACATCGCCAACACGTACGCGAAAGAAACTCGCCACCGCGGCGGATGACAGGACAAATGCCAGGAGCTGCATCCACCCCGGATAGATCGGTGGCTCCTTCTCGAGTGACTTGATGCGTGCCAGTCCCTCTCGCGGTGACATCTCCCGGTCGCCCACCTGCTGCGTGATCTCCCCAAGTGTTGCCAGATGCCCGAGATTCGTCTCGCCTGGTTCCACCCGCAGGAGATGGACCTGCTGGGTGTCTACTGAACCAACGCCCATCATGATGCTGGTAGGCGTCGTGAAAAAGTTCGTCTGCAGACCCAACTGACTGGCGACGGCCGCGAGTGCGGTCTCGAGCCGGTGCGCCGGTGTCCCGTGTTGATGTAAGGCGCGCGCCAGCTCCAGGATGAAATGGCTCGCTGCGGCCGCTCGTTCCTGGGTAGGTTCCTTCTCGAAGCTTGGCAGATCGAGGCTGGCAGCGGCACGGTCAGTCATGGTGGGGAGCGTATGTGAACCCCTCACGTCCCGCAACCTCCCGTGCGGGTGAACCCATGTCGGCGGCCGTACCGATTGCGTCTCACAAGTCGGCCTGTGGATCCCGGGCGGCGGGGGTATCTTTCACGCCGCAGGTCCTCGTGCAATTCTTGCGCAGGCGGTTACCCCGCTGTCTCCGTGCCGACCTGCGACGGAACGACGCCCGATGCGTCGCAGATTCTTCGCCTCCGAAATGCTCCGTACGCTTGCTCGCCGAGTGGTGCCGCTGGTCGGCGCCCTGCTGATCACCACGACTGGGTGCGGCTCCGATGGGACGCCTGACATCCCCTCCAACCCTTCTGTCGAGGTCTATGCGTCCTCCCTTGGGGTGACCATCGCTCAGATGACCAGAAAGAGCGATAACCTCTTCACGCAGGACCTGACCCTTGGGACGGGCGCAGAGGCGATTGCGGGCCGATCGCTCGACGTGCGTTACACCGGGTGGTTGATCGACGGTACCCGTTTCGACTCCAACGTGGGGGGGGCGGCGTTCAACTTCACGCTGGGTGCCGGATATGTCATCAGTGGCTGGGATCAGGGGCTGGTAGGCATGAAGGTGGGTGGCAAGCGCAAGCTCGTCATCGGTTCGGCGCTTGGGTATGGACGGAGCGGATCGGGTACGATTCCTCCCAATGCCACGCTGGTCTTCGACGTAGAGTTGCTGGCGGTGCGCTGATGACGGCCCGCGCGCTGATTGGTCTCGTTGCGGCCATGCCGCTCGCGGTATCCGTAGCCGCGTGGAGTGTGGGGTCAGCCACAGCTCAGGACCTGCAGCGCGCGGGATCCGCATCGCCGAGCCGTCAGCCGGCAGATTCCTTCGATCTGCTCATCGTGAACGGCTCGGTCGTCGACGGAACGGGCAGCGCGCGGCGCGTGATGGATGTGGGTGTGCGTGGTGACCGTATCGTCGCGGTGGCACCAGCGCTGGCGCGGGCTCGTGCCGCACGGGTTGTCGAAGCGCGTGGCCGGATGGTGTCGCCGGGCTTCATCGATCTTCACGCGCATCTCGAGCCCTTGCTGCAACTCCCACTCATGGAGAGTGCGTTGCGGCAGGGGGTGACGCTTGCGCTGGGGGGACCCGACGGCGGTTCACCCTTGCCGCTGGGTCCCTACATGGATTCCGTCTCGGCAGCCAGGCCGGGGATCAACGTGGCGTACCTGGTTGGTCACAACGCGATCCGCCGGGAGGTGATGGGCATGGCGGCTCGCGCCCCACGTGCCGACGAGCTCGCACGCATGCAGCGCTTGGTGGCAACCGCCATGGGTCAGGGGGCCTTGGGTCTCAGTACGGGGCTGCTGTATTTGCCGGGCACGTATTCGAACATCGATGAAGTGGTTGCGCTGGCGCAGGCCGCCCGTGATAGCGGCGGGATCTATACGTCGCATTTGCGCAAGGAAGGCATCGGTCTGCTCGATGGGGTTGCGGAAGCTCTGGAGATTGGGCGACGGGCCAGGATTCCCGTGGTGCTCACACATCACAAGGCCGTGGGGCAGCGCATGTGGGGCAAGAGCGTGGTCACGCTGGCCATGGTGGACAGTGCGCGAAAGGCCGGTACGGACGTGATGATGGATCAGTATCCCTACACGGCCACGCATACCGGCATCAGTGTGCTAGTCCCGAGTTGGGCGATGGCGGGCGGTGACGCCGAGTTCCGCAAACGACTTGCCGTACCAGCGCTCCGGGACAGTGTGCTGCGCGGGATTGTGGACAACATTCTCAATGATCGCGGCGGTGGCGACTTGGCCCGCGTGCAGTTCTCGCGTGTGTCCTGGGACCGCTCGCTCGAGGGCCGGACGCTCAAGGATTGGGCGTTGCGCGAAGGGCGTGAGCCCACGCCAGAACAGGGCGCGCGGCTCGTGCTCGAGGCCATGCTGAAGGGTGGCGCCAACGCCATTTACCATGTGCTCGACGAACAGGACGTCCGCCGCATCATGGTGCATCCGCAAACCATGATCGCCAGCGATGGTCGTCTCTCGCGTCCCGGCGACGGCCACCCGCATCCCCGGGCCTACGGCACCTTCCCGCGAGTGCTCGGCGAATATGTGCGTGCGCAGCAGGTGATGTCGCTCGAGACCGCGATACACAAGATGACACAGATGCCCGCAGAACGGCTCGGTCTGCACGATCGCGGCGTGTTGCGCGTAGGCGGGTATGCCGACGTCGTCGTCTTTGACGCGGCGACCGTGAAGGACCAGGCCACGTTCACGGAACCGCACCAGTATCCCATTGGCATCGAGACGGTGATCGTGAATGGCATTGTGGCGGTGCAGGGTGGCACGCCTACCGGTGTGCGGGCTGGACGGGTGGTGCGGCGAAGCGTGCGGCAATAGGTGTACCGTCCTGGAAGGTGGCCGTGGTGGCTCGGCGCCATTCCTGACGTGACACCCCGGCTCAATCCGCCTGTACCATCTCCCCACGGGGGACGACCAGCCACTCGGAGCCTGGGGGCGGGCGTTGTCCGCCAGGTGAAACGTCGGGTAGTGCAACGGAGGAAACGGGTCAATACTTGAGGGGTGCCTTCGCGCACGGAATAAATCTGGCGCGTTCGCTCGCCTGATCTTCGCAGGGCTCCCTCGTAGATCCTCCCGGCCCATCCCTACCGGTGTATTGCCATGACTGCATTTCTTCCGGCCCGCGTGCGCAGGTTGCGTAGTGGACCAACCTCGGTGGCCGCTCTAGCGCTGACGCTGCTGCTGCCGCACATCGCCACGGCGCAGCGCCGCGGCCTCGACGACTCCGACGTCATGCGCCTCAAGGCGGTCGGCGGTGTGGCGCTCTCGCCCGATGGGGCGCGCGTGCTCTACACGGTCAGTGGCTGGGAGCATCCCGCTGCTCGGGGTGACACCGCGCTTGGTGATCGTCACGATCGCCGCTCGCACGTGTTCATGGTCTCAACCGCCGGGGGCGACGCACGTCAACTTACCTTTGGTGAGCGCGGGGAGTCCCAGCCAACCTGGTCACCCGACGGCCGGACCATCGCCTTTGTCGCGGCCCGTGGAACGGGCACCGGAGAAGAGGGCCCGCGCCCCCAGATCTGGCTCCTGCCCGCCGACGGCGGCGAGGCGCGTCAGTTGACGACATTCCGCGATGGGGTGTCGAGCTATGTCTGGTCTCCCGATGGCTCGAAGATCGCCGCACTCACCACCGACACGCTCGCCCGTGAGACCGAGGCGAAGCGCCGGCGTCGCGATGACGCGCAGGTGTACGAGGGGGAGTTCCGCCTGAGCCACATCTGGGTAGTCGACGCCACGTCGGGCGCGGCGAGCCGCGTGACCTCCGGCAACTTCACGGTCAGCGGTGCCCCGAGTTGGTCGCCCGATGCGGCGCGCCTGGCATTCCTGGCAAGCCCCACCCCACTCATCCGTGATGAGCGCCGCGATGTCTATCTCGTGGATATCGCCTCGAAACAGCTCGAGCGTGTGACTGTCGACGGCGATGCAGAAACGGCGCCGCAGTTCTCTCCCGATGGAAAACTGCTCGCATTCACCATGGTTCCGCATGAGTTCCCGGCCCACAAGGACGGGATTCCGCCCCGGACCCTGCGCAATGGTCGCCTGACCACGTTTGATCTGGCAACACGGACGCTGACAAACCATGCGCGTCCCGACTTCGATGTCAGCGCGGGTGCGGCGCGCTGGTCACCCGATGGCAAGGAACTGTGGTTCACGGCCAGCGACCGAGTGTACATGTCCGTGTACGCGTATGATCTTGCACGTCGGCAGTATGCGAAGCGTACCACGAACCAGTTGGTTGCCGGCCTGTCGCCGAGCAAGACCGGAGACCGTATGGCCCTGATCCTCAACACCCCGGAGTGGCCCTCCGAGGTGTTTGTGCAGGACGGTTTCTCAGGGACACCAAAACGCCTGACCAACACCAACCCATGGCTCGCCGAACGCGCACTCGGTGCACAACGCGTGATGACCTGGAAGAGCAAGGACGGCCGCGAGGTGGAAGGGGTGCTGCTGCTGCCTGTTGGCTATCAGGAAGGGGTGAAGGTGCCGCTTGTGGTCTCCGCTCATGGTGGCCCAACCAGCGCACACACGAACGGCTTCCGTTTGGGGACCGACCCAGGGCAGACCTGGGCCGCTCGGGGCTGGGCCGTGTTGTATCCCAATCCGCGCGGATCGACTGGGTACGGCGAGTGGTGGATGCGCGCCAATACCGGTGACTGGGGTGGCGGTGACTATCGTGACATCATGACCGGTGTGGATGAACTCATCAAACGCGGTATCGCCGATTCCACCCGTATGGCGTTTGAAGGGTGGAGCTATGGCGGCTACATGACGAGCTGGGTCGTATCGCAGACCGGCCGCTTCAAGGCGGCCATGATGGGTGCGGGTCTTCCGTCGCTGCTCTCGATGGCCGGCACGACGGATATTCCGGGATATATCAACACCTTCTTCGGGATGCCGCAGTATGATGGCTCCATCGTGAACCCGAACATTCGCAAGTTCCTCGAACGGTCGGGCATCTCGTACAGCGATCGGATCACCACCCCACTGCTCATTCTGCACGGCAGCAATGACGAGCGTGTTCCCATCGGCCAGCCCATGGAGTTCTATCGAGCACTCAAGGATCGCGGCAAGGCGACCGAACTGGTGTTCTATCCGCGCGAGGGACACGGTTTCACCGAGTACTATCATCAGCTCGATCGCATGAAACGCGAGTACGAGTGGCTCGCCCGCTACACACTGGGCACGGGCCAGAAGACGGCGATGTGAACGAACGGGGCCGGCGCCATGCGCCGGCCCCTCGCACTTCGCTTCGCACGGCGTCCTCATCGCTCCGCGCGCGTGCTTTCGATGACACATGGCCTTGAGGTCTGCACTATCCTCGATCCATGCTGGCCGCTGCTCCCTCCGCCGCCGTCCTCGGCATCGATGCCCTCGACATCCTGGTCGAGGTGCATGTGGCCAATGGGCTACCTCAGTGGACGCTCGTCGGATTGGCCGCAACGGCTGTGAAGGAAAGCCGCGATCGCGTGCAGGCGGCGTTGGTGAATAGCGGGTTCGCTACTCCCAACCGGCGCGTGACCATCTCGCTCACGCCGGGCGATCTCCCGAAACAGGGTACCAGTTTCGATCTCCCAATCGCCCTCGCCGTTCTGGCCGCCAGTGGCCAACTCCCTCCACAGGTGTTGGCCACCACCTGCACCGTGGGCGAACTCGGCCTCGATGGCCAACTCCGGCCGGTGCGTGGGGTGCTTGCCGTGGCGCGGCATGTGGCGGCGACGCGCAACACCCTGCTCATCGTTCCGCCGGACAATCTGCCGGAAGCACTCTGCGTTCCCGGTGTGCGCGCCATGGCCTCGCGCACACTGGCTGAACTTGTGACTGCCCTGCGCGAAGACACTGCCCGCGAGGACTCCCGCACTCCATCCACCACCGGATCCAACCCCGATGTGCCCGACCTCGGGGATGTCATCGGTCAGGAGCTTGCGGTGCGTGCTCTGGAGATTGCGGCGGCCGGGGCACACAACCTGCTGCTGCAGGGGCCACCCGGGGCGGGGAAGACCATGCTGGCACGGCGCCTTCCAGGCATACTCCCGCCGCTTGGTGATCATGAAGCGCTCGAGGTGCTCGCCATTCACTCCGTCGCCGGCCTGCTCGGGGCTCAGGAACAGAACCTGGCCAACATCGGCCGCCCCTTCCGGTCACCGCATCACTCGGTGAGCATGGCCGGGCTCATCGGCGGGGGTGGCTGGCCGCGGCCTGGTGAAGTGAGCCTGGCACACCATGGGGTGCTCTTCCTCGATGAGCTGTCGCTGTTTCCGCGACATACTCTGGAGGCTCTCAGGCAACCGCTCGAGGACGGTTCGGTGGTCGTATCCCGCGCGGCACGTACGCTGCGTTTCCCCTCGCGGTTCTCCCTCGTGGCCGCGAGCAATCCCTGTCCCTGCGGCTACGCGGGGAGCGACGGTCACAACTGCCGATGCACCGCCTCTGAACTCGAGCGCCATCAGGCCAGGCTCTCTGGTCCACTCGTCGATCGAATCGATCTCCATGTTCACGTACAGCGGGTTCCACCGGAGGCGCTGGCGCAACTGTCGCCATCGGAACGCTCGCACCACATCCGCCAACGCGTAATGGCCGCGCGCGAACGCCAGCGCGCACGCTATGTCCCCACCTTCACTTCCGGGTCCATGGCGGCAAACCTGACGCCGGCATCACACACGAATGCGTCCGCTCCCGCGCGCCTCATTGCGCCTGCCTCTCGCCTACACCCTGAAGCGAGGGCACTGCTGGTGCGTGCCGCCGACAAGCTCGCTTTGTCGGCACGCGCATATCACCGGGTGCTGCGGGTCGCCCGCACCATCGCCGACCTCGACGACACGGAAACCGTGGGGCGCGCGCATCTGGCGGAAGCCCTACGCTTCCGGCCAGCAGCGCAGGACCAATGTGGCTGACCCGCGCATGCCCCGCGCATGACCCGCGCATGATCCGCGCATGGCCCGCGCATGACCGGCCCATGCCCCGTGCCGGGTCGGCATCCACCAAGCCCGCACCATGGAGGCGCTCACCCTTCCTCAGGATGCCGACCCCCGGAAGCGGAGGCCGACCCTGCCGTCGGGTGTCGCGACGCTCTAGCTTCCCGCACGCACCTCAACCCAACCGCCGTGGGCTGTCTCACACGAATCGGCTGTGCGGTGATCCTCGTGGCCGGGGGCGCCGTCGGATATTGGCTGTATGGCGATCGCCTGCCCACCGTGCTTTCGCGAGCGGCGTCGGGCGCGGCGGATCGCGTCACCGATGCGGCCGTCCGCGCCAGCGAGCGCTACGACAGCAAGGATGGGCAGCAGATCGCATTGGAGGAGGCCGAGCGCCGTCGAAAGGCCCGCGCGGCGCGCGAGCGCAGGCTGGGATGGGTCACTGTGACAACCGCAGCATCCAGGGCCTCATCCCCCCAAGGGGTCGCGGCCCTGAAACAGACCTTGGCCCCGCTCCGCGCACGCAATGGCCCCGCCTGGGTCTCGCTGTCCGCCACGCAGATTGGCGTCCTCCTGGCACCGCTGCTGCAGCACCTGCCGCCTTCTGCTACGTCCGTTCAGATCGCGCTTGATGACGACGAGCTGCTCCTGCGGGGCGTGGTCGATCTGCAGGAGTTCGCGGGGACCGGGGCGCTGGCCACGGTACTCGGCGGCGTCCTCGCTGACCGCGACACCGTGTTCCTTGCCGGGCCCATTGAGCCCGTGCGTCCGGGTCTCGCGCAATTTCGGGTGCGTGAGCTGCGGCTCAAGGGTGTAGAGGTGCCTCCGCGGTTCATCCCCACACTGGTGCGTACACTGAGAGAGCACGCGGAGCGACAAATGCGGGGGCCACAGCGTCGTGCGGACCCGGTTCGTCAGCCGGCTACAGGTGCAGAGCGTGAACGGACTGACCCCTCGGTGGGTACCATGGCTGACCCTGATGGCGCTATCGATCTCGCGGGCCTTGCCGATGATGGCCTGCCGATGCCGCTTCCCGCTTCCGTCAGCGACATGCGTGTCGCGAATGGAAAGCTCACGCTCTACCGCGCGACTCCCGCCTCGGGGTCGGCTCCTTCGGCACCGCTACCATGACCCGACGCATCCTCGTCATCGATGACGAACCCGGCATCCGACAGGCCCTCGGCCAGCTGCTCGAATACGAAGGGTTCGAGGTCAGAACAGCGAGCGGAGGAACCGAGGGCATCGCACTCTATGAGCGCTACCGCCCCCAACTGGTGTTTCTCGATGTGAAGATGGCCGGGATCGATGGCCTCGAGGTGCTCAAGCGCCTCCGCCAGGCCGATCCCAATGCCACGGTGGTGATGATCAGCGGACACGCGACCATCCAGACCGCAGTAGAGGCCACGCAGCTTGGGGCCTACGACATTCTTGAGAAGCCGCTGGACACTGATCGGGTGCTGGTGCTGCTGCGGAATGCCTTCGCGAACCGTCAGCTCACCGAGGAGAACGAGCGGCTGCGTGAAACGATCGAGTCCCGCTACGAGATTGTGGGCCGCTCCTTCGGTATCCGCTCATTGCTCGAGCGTATCGAGCGAGTGGCGGGCACGCCGGCGCGAGTGCTCATCACCGGTGAGAACGGCACGGGCAAGGAACTGGTGGCGCGGGCCATTCACCGCGGATCGGCGCGGGCACGCAAGCCCTTCGTGGAGGTGAACTGTGCGGCTATTCCCGGGGAACTCATCGAGAGTGAGCTATTTGGCCACATGAAGGCCTCGTTTACCGGCGCCATCAGTGAC
>CAZPJX010000097.1:0-2288 GCA_964586985.1 uncultured Gemmatimonas sp.
GGCCGGTGCACCGCTCACCGACATGGTGAGCATGTACAGCTCGGTGTACTGGAACTCCGGCGGCACCAATCAGGCCATCTTCCAGAGTTCCCAGGGGCGCTTCAAGGGCAACTTCATCGACAATCGCGAGGCCTACGAGCGCAACTCACCCAACCGATTCGCCAACAAGGTGCAGACACCTCTCATCATCCTGCATGACGACAAGGATGGGGCGGTGGATTTCAATCAGGGCATCACGTACTACAACACGCTGCGGCAACTGGGCAAGGACGTGATTCTCCTGGAGTACGTGGGTGAGAATCACGGCCTCGCGCAGCTCCGCAACCGGAAGGACTACTCACAGCGCCTGATGGAGTACTGGGACTCCTACCTCAAGAACCAGCCGGCGCCGGAATGGCTGAAGAACGGTGTCCCGCGGCTCAAGATGGAAGAGCACCTGCGGGAGCAGAAGAAGAAGCGCGAGGTAAAGAAGGTCGCGATGTAGGTGACCGGCGAGATGAAGCGCTTCGGCCTAGCGCTTCATCTCGCCGCCGCACCCGTGCTGCAGCACTTCAAACTTCTCGTGCAGGGTGGACAGCGCAGCCTTGAGCGCCGCATCTGTCGCCTTGCTGGTCACCAGCGCCGCCACCTTGTCGGTCTCGGCCGGCAGGGAGGCCTGCGCCTTGGTCAACTCGGGCTTCTGACAGCTGGCCGGTGCCTTCGAGGTCGCCACAGCCTTGGCTGCCGTCACCATCTGTGCCACCATGGCGCGCGTGGGCACCAGATTGTCCTTGTCCCTGGCCGCATGCCAGACGGCCATCATCAGGACGTGGTAGGCCTCCAGCTCTTTCCAGGCGCCTGCCTTGGCACCGGTCATCGCCCCATGGTCCATCTTGCTGTGGTCCATGGCTGGCGGCTGTTTGGCCGGAGGCTGCTTTTCCTGCGCGGCGAGGGACGAAAAGGGAAACGCGTAGAGCGCGAGCATCGCGGCGGGGACGATGAGGCGACGCGCAACGGTCGGGACGGACATCGGATTCTCCGATTGGGATGAGGGAGCCGTGTCGCCACCCAGGCGCGGCGGTACGCATCTCCCTGACTGCAATTTCTCCGTCCATGGCCCACATTGCCAACTCCGGGTTGCCCCGCCGCGCCCGGGAACCCATCGTACGACCAACGCTGGTCTCGTACCGGGGTGTGCGATATTCGCCCCGTCCGTCCCCGAATCCCCTCCCTCGGTCCCTCGCATGACTCGACTGCGTCGCGTCACCCGACTTTCGCTGGCCCTGTTGACGGTCGCGGCTCCGCTCGCGCTTCCGGCCCAGCAGCGAACGTCGCCCAAGCAGTTCTTTGGGCACGACATCGGAGCCGACTATGAGCTCCCCAACTACACCCGCCTCCACCAGTACTGGATCAAGATCGCCCAGGAAAGTGACCGTGTGACCCTCGATACCATTGGGCTCACGGAAGAAGGCCGGCCGCAGATCATGGCCATCGTCACCAGCCCGGCCAACCATCGGAATCTGGCCCGGTACAAGGAGATCACCACCAAGCTCGCCAAGGCGGAGGGCATCGACTCCGCCGCCGCCGCGGCACTTGCCAAGGAAGGCAAGGTCGTCTTCTGGATCGATGGCGGCCTCCATGCCACCGAGGTACTCGGTGCGCAGCAGCTGACCGAGACGCTGTGGCAGTTGTCGAGCCGCACGGACGATGAGACCATGCGGATTCTCAACGACGTGGTCATTCTCTTCACACACGCCAATCCCGACGGCATGGAGCTCGTCTCGGACTGGTACATGAAGGAGCCGGACAAGGCTCGGCGCACCACGGGCACCATTCCGCGCCTCTACGAGAAGTACGCGGGCCACGACAACAATCGCGACTCCTACATGAACGCGCTCGCCGAGACGCGCAACATGTCGAAGCAGTTGTTCATCGAGTGGCATCCGCAGATCATGTACAACCATCACCAGACTGGCCCGACGGGCACGGTGATGGCGGCGCCACCGTACCGGGATCCGGCCAACTACTGGTTCCACCCGGCCATCATCACGGGCCTCGATCTCGTGGGTGCAGCGCTCAACCACCGTTTCGTGCTCGAGCACAAGCCCGGGCTCACCTTCCGTGCCGGCTCCAACTATTCCACCTGGTGGAACGGCGGCCTCCGCACCACGGGCTATTACCACAACCAGATCGGCATCCTGACCGAGACCATCGGCAACCCCACGCCGATGCGCATCGCGCTGGTGCCTGAGCGTCAGCTGCGGTCGGCCGGTCTCCCGTCGCCGATCGAGCCGCAGGAATGGCACTTC
>CAZPJX010000097.1:2298-11430 GCA_964586985.1 uncultured Gemmatimonas sp.
TCCGTCGATTACTCGGTGTCGGCCAACTATGCCTTCCTCGACATGGCGTCGCGCTATCGCGAGACGTTCCTGTTCAATCGCTGGGTGATGGGCAACGACCAGATCACCGCGGGCTCGAAGGACAACTGGACCATCTCCCCGAAGCGGGTCCAGGCCATGGTCGACAAGATCACCGCCGATCGCGCCGCAGGCGGTGCCGCCGGTGAGCAGGGTCGTGGCGGCGGTCCGCGCGGTGGTGGTGGACCGGCCAACATCGCCGGCGCGGTGGCCAACGACCGCTACATGGCGGAGCTCAAGAAGCCGGAGAATCGCGATCCGCGCGCGTACATCCTGAGCAGCGCGCAGAACGACTTCCCGACGGCCACCAAGTTCATTCAGGCCCTGCAGTACTCGGGCATCGATGTCTTCAAGGCCACCGCGCCCTTCTCCGCCAACGGCAAGCAGTTCCCGGCTGGTTCCTGGATGATCCGCACCAATCAGGCGTTCCGCTCGCACGTGCTCGACATGTTCGAGCCGCAGGATCACCCGAACGACTTCCGATATCCCGGTGGTCCGCCGGTTCCTCCGTACGACAACGCCGGCTGGACGCTCGCCTTCCAGATGGGTGTGCAGTTCGAGCGCGTGCTCGATGCGCCCCCCAGCGGTTCCTTCGAGAAGGTCAATGGCATCGTGACCATGCCGGCCGGCCTGGTGGCAAAGGGCAAGGCGGGCTACTTCATCCGTCCCGAAGTGAATGATGCCGCCACCGTGGCCAATCGCCTGGGCAAGGTGAAGGTGAAGGCCTCACGCATCCCCACCTCGTTCAACGACGGTGGCACGACCTGGCCGGCTGGTTCGTGGTTCATTCCGGCCGGTGGAGCGGCCGACAAGGTGGTCGCACAGGCGGCGAAGGACCTCGGAGTCAATTTCTCCGCAGCCAACAGCAAGCCGAGTGGCTCGCAGCCCGTAACGCCGCTGCGCGTCGGTCTCATCGACCGGTACGGCGGCAGCATGCCGAGCGGCTGGACGCGCCTGATCCTCGAGAAATTCGAGTACCCCTACACGGTGGTGTTCCCGCAGGAACTCGATGCCGGCAATCTCAAGGCCAAGTACGACGTGCTCGTCTTCACGGACGGATCCTTCACCGATCGTCCCGGCTTCGGCGGCGGCTTCGGCGGGTCGCCCGACACCACGCTCATTCCGGCGCAGTACCGCCGTGAGTTGGGCCGCGTGACGGCCGAGCAGTCGGTCCCCTCGATCAAGGCCTTCGTTGAGGCCGGCGGTCGTGTGGTCGCAATCGGTTCGTCGATCGGGCTCGGCAAGGCGATGGGCCTGCCCATCGAGAACTACCTCGTAGATGCGAACGGCCGCGCCTATCCCGGCGAGAAGTACTACATCCCGGGCTCGCTGCTGCAGGTGAAGGTCGACACCTCGATGACGATCGCCACGGGCATGCAGGTGCATCCGAACGTGATGTTCGACAACAGCCCCGTGATGAAGCTGCCGGCCGACGCCGCATCGCGCGGCATTCGCGCCATCGCCACATTCGACACGGACAAGCCACTCACGTCGGGCTGGGCCTGGGGTCAGGACCTCCTGAAGGGCGGTACCGCGATGGCTGAAGCCCAGTTGGGCAAGGGCACCGTGTGGTTGTTCGGACCGGAAATTCTCTTCCGCTCGCAACCGCATGGCACGTTCAAGCTGTTCCTGAACGCCCTCGACGGCGGCTTCAAGCGGCCTGAGAAGACGCTGCAGTAAGACTGCTGCGGAACTGCGGGACTGCCGCAGCCACCGTCGTGCACAACAGTGCACAGCAGTGCACAACAAGGGGGCCACCGAGCGTTCGGTGGCCCCCTTGTTGTGCAGACCGGTGCGCGATCAGCGCCGGTAACGCACCACGCCGCCAACGATGGTAGCGTTCACCTGCGCCTTGTCGAGCGAGTCCGGCGGCAGGGTGGTGAGATCCCGACTCAACACCACGAGATCCGCCAGTTTCCCCTTGGCGAGCACGCCAAGATCCCGATCCTGGAATCCGGCATGGGCCGACCCCGCCGTGTACGCGCGCAGGGCATCCTCCACGCTGATGCGCTCGGCAGGCACCCAGCCACCAGGATGTGCCCCATCGAGTGTCTGCCGTGTCACTGCGGCCTTGATGCCTTCGAGCGGCGTTGGGGGCGCCACGAACCAGTCGCTGCCAAATGCGAGCCTGGCGTGTGAAGCCAGGAGCGACTTGAACGCATACGTGCCCTTCGCCCGTTCAGGCCCGATGAGCTTCTCCGCCCAGCGGCCGTCGTCGGCCTCGTGATAGGGCTGCATGCTCGCAATCACCCCCAGGGCGGCGAAGCGTGGCAGGTCTTCCGGAGCGATGTGCTGCGCGTGTTCGATACGAAAGCGTCGGTCGCGGGTAACGTTCTCGCGCGCAACCCGCTCGAACACGTCGAGCTGCGTGCGAATCGCGCGATCGCCGATGGCATGCACCATGACCTGCAAACCCGTCGAGTCCGCGCCGCTGGTCCATGCGTAGAGACTCTCGGCCGGCGTCACGAGGAGCCCCGAATCATTGGGTGCATCGGTGAAGGGTTGCAGCATGGCCGCCGTATGCGAGCCCAGTGAGCCATCCACGAAGCCCTTGAGTCCACCAATGCGCAGCCACAGGTCTCCGTGGCCGCGGGCCTTCACCGTATCACGCAGCGCCTGCCACTGGGAGAGCGGTACCTGTGCCACGATGCGGGTTCGGAGCAGACGCTGCGTATGCGCCCTTTCGAAAACGGCGATGTCGCCAAAGGTGCCCATGTGGTGCACACTCGTCACACCCCGTGCAAGCACATAGGACATGGCCGTATCGAGGGCCCGATCGAGCTCGGTGTCGCGGCGCGGCGGCTGGACTGCATCGATGAACGCCATGGCGTTGTCCTTGAACACGCCGGTGGGGTTCCCCCGCGCGTCCCGCACGATGCTGCCCCCAGCGACTTCGCGCGTCGCGCGGTCGACCTTCGCCGCTTCCATCGCGAGCCGGTTGGCGAGGTTCATATGCCCATCGAGCCTATTGATCCAGACTGGATTGTCGGGCGTAACGGAATCGATCCACTCGTGCGTGGGGAGTTCGCCACCCCAGTTGGTGTGGTCCCAGTCCCCGTTGCGAATCCACTGCCCTTTGGGAATGGATTTCGCAAAATCGCGAATGCGCGCAATGAACTCCTCGCGTGTCTGCGCGTCGCGGAGTTGCACGGAAGCCAATGCCAGTCCACCATCGAGGAAATGCACATGGCCATCGATGAAACCCGGCGCCACGAGACCGCCGTTTGCGTTGATGATCTCGGCCGTTCCGGCAACGCGCCGGATCTCGTCGGTGCTACCGACGAGTGCAATGCGGTCGTTGGCGATCGCTACAGCCTCTGCCCATGGCGTGGCGCTATCGCCGGTCCAGACGCGGCCGTTCACGACGGCCAGCGTGATGGAGGCCGGCTGGCGATCGGCGCAGGCGGTTACCGCGACGACCACGGTGGCGCAGACGATCGTCAGCAGGGAGGCGCTGCGGGTGAGTGAGCGCGGCGCGGGGGAAGGATTTGGGGAAGGCATGGTATATTGTGCCGATGGCACTCCCGTTCCGCGAGCCGATGCAGCTCGTGCGCACCGCTGCTCGCAACGCTCTTCGCCTCGCGGGTCTGACTCTGCCGATCCTGTTCGGCCTCGGCGTCGGGCGGTTTGCAGCGCCCTATCTGCCAGAGTTCAGCGCGTGGGTCCATACGCTGGGCCCGTGGGCACCCGTGGCCTTCGTGGCCGCGTATGTGCTGGTCGTGGTGTGCATGCTGCCGGCCTTCCTGATGACCATGGCCGGCGGTGCCGTCTTCGGGGTGACCCAGGGTTCCCTGCTCGTGCTGACCGGGGCCACGTTGGGCGGGTCCGTGGCCTTTCTGCTAGGACGCACGGTGCTGCGGCAATGGGTGGGTCGGCGGCTCAAGGAGCATCCGACCCTCTCGACCATCGACCGTGTGGTCGGAGAGGACGGTCTGAGGCTCATGTTCCTGCTGCGCCTCTCTCCAGCCGTTCCCTTCGTATTCTCCAATTACGCGCTGGGCGCCACGAGCGTGCGCCTGAGGGACTTCGTGATAGCGATGCTGGGCATGCTGCCGGTCATCGGGTCCTATGCGGCACTGGGCTATGCCGGCGCTCGTGGCGCGGGCAGCGATGATTCCCTGCCCCCCTGGGTCTTGGCCGTTGGGATCGCCGCCACCGTGTTCCTGGGGGTTCTGCTCACCCGGATCACCCAACGGGCGTTGCGGGAGGCCGAGACCGCGCGGTCCTCGTCCTTACCGCGCGCTTCCGAGCCTGCCGGGAACCGCTAGGACCACAAACTCAGCGCTTTTCCATGGCGTCGCGCACATCGAGGAGGATCTCGAAGTACAGCTGCTCGCGACGATAGGAGAAATCGAGCGCCGTCATCTGCGACGGATCACCAGACGCCTTGGCACGCTCGAAGGCTTCGCGGTACATCTCTTCAAGGTTGCTCAGGATCCGCTCACGGGAACGCGACATACGAAGGGCCTCGAGGGCATTGAGGGTCAGGCGGGGCGGGGTATCGTCAGCCGTCTCGACACTCTCCTCGGTGTCGAAGAACCGTGTCAACTGCTGCAGCACCATGCGCCGGCCGCGATCAGGAAGTTTCACAGGTGACGGAGGGAGACGAGACGCGGTGATTCGCTCGGAGATCTTTGCCCGTGACGGGTACCGCTGCGTGTACTGCGGCGGCGTGCACGAACTCGAGGACCTGAGCGTCGACCATGTCCAACCGCGCATGCGCGGCGGCGATGGCTCTCCGGGCAACGTAGTGACCGCCTGCAGGGCCTGCAACACGCGAAAAGGGTCCCGTTCACTCGCGGCATTCCTGGCCGAGGAACCGTCGGCACGCCGGAACTTTTTCACCTGGGCACGGTATGTCTGGCCACGACATCTGAAGGCGGTGGTGGAGGAGCTGGTGCGCCGAGGTGTGCCGGGAGCCCCTGTGGAATTCCAGGCAGGCCTCCGGGGGCTGCGCCGCTCCGACGCCATCGCCAGATTGATGTCCGAGCAACAATCGCAGGAAACAACCGAAGAAGGGGAGTAGCTACGCCGCCTCCGGGCGGCGCGGCCGGATCGTCAAGACTGTCGGGTTCCCGCACCCGGCACGGTTCGGCCGGGAACGCCATGTACGGCAGCCCAGGCGAGACCTTCGCTCACGAATTCGCTGGAAGCACCGCCTATCGGTGCCGCCGGCGCGTCCGCGGGTGAAGTCTCGCTTTTTTTTTTGCTCCCGCACCGGCTCCGTCTCAAGATCTCCCAGTCAGTATCACGCCTCAGCCCAATACACCGACTTTCCCGCCCCATGAACAACGTCAAGGTTTTCGTCCTCATGGCCGGCCTCACCGGTCTCGTCATGGCCATCGGCCAGGCACTCGGCGGCGGCCAGGGTGCCATCATCGCCCTCCTGCTTTCGGCGGGCATGAACCTGTTCATGTACTGGGGTTCCTCCACCATGGTCCTGCGCTCCTACGGGGCGCAGGTGGTGACCGCGCAGGATGCCCCCGAACTCTACGAGATGGTGGACCGGCTACGTCAGCGCGCCGCGCTCCCCATGCCCACGGTGGCCATCGCGCCGCAGGATCAGCCCAATGCCTTCGCCACCGGCCGCAACCCCGAGAATTCCGTCGTTTGCGTAACCCAGGGCATCATGCGTGCACTGTCGAAGGACGAACTGGAAGGGGTGATCGCGCACGAACTCGCGCACATCAAGAACCGGGACATGCTGTTGCAAACCATAGCGGCCACCATGGCCGGCGCCGTCAGCAACCTCGCGCAGTTCGCGTTCTTCTTCGGCGGCCGTGGTGACGACGAGGAAGGTGTGTCCCCGATTGCCGGCATTGCGATGCTCATCATCGGCCCGATCGTGGCAATGGTGATCCAGTTTGCCATCAGTCGGCAGCGGGAGTTCAAGGCGGATGCCGTGGGAGCGGAGATCTGTGGTCGGCCGTTGTCGCTGGCCAATGCACTCCTCAAGCTGGAAAACGGGGCGCGCCGCATTCCCATGGAAGTCTCGCCCAGCGCCGCTACGCTGGCCATCGTGAATCCGTTGGCCGCCTTCAGCATGCGCGGCATCAGCAAATGGATGTCCACGCACCCCCCCACGGCAGAACGCGTTGCGGCGCTGCAGGCAATGGAACTGCGCGGTTAACTGTCGGTCCGCTCGGGCAGACTTGTCTTCTGCGGCGGTCTGTCTACGCCGGCGGTTGTGAGCCGCCGGCGTGGTCTCCGCCTTTTCTGGCACGATCGGCCGCCTGCTCTACCGCACGCTCTACCGCCTGCTCGGCCGCTCGCTCGGCAGCCCGTTCTGCGGCACGCTCGCGCAGCAGCAGGTACATGCCCCGCATGGCGAACGCGGTGCCCATCAGCGAGATCGCGATACCCCGCGTGCCCGTGTGCTGTAGCCAGCGCTGCGCCGCAGCGGCCATCAGGAATCCGGCTCCGGCGAACACCAGCCCCTTGAGCTGCGCACTGTTCCATTTCCCGGAGTGCGCATGCAGCATCGCGGAGCCCAGCAGCCAGGCTCCACCAGTTCCAACGACTGCCGACGCCAGCGTTTCGCGATCGAGCATGGGCGGAGGAAGAGAGGAGAGGTGTGAGCGCGGGCCGTTCAGGGATGAACCGTCGCGCCCATTGCAATCGCCACCGCAACAGATCTCGCAAGCTACGTCGCAGGCGGCCGTGCCGAAACCTCGAGGCCGCCATGCCGGTTCCGCGCCGTAGCCACCGCGGCGTTGCCACCGCGGCGTTGCCGGGATAGCGATGCGTCTACGTGTCATCTTCGCGTCGCTTCAACACAGGCTTCGCTGCGTGTTCGCCTCGTGGTTGCCTGTTGCCGCCGAAGCACACCCCTTAGGGTTCAGGAATGTCCCCTATTGCCAATCTTCCGGGGCACCCCGATCCGGCCATCATCGCCAAGGGGTATGCCCATCCCGAGCGGCTCGTGAGCACCTCGTGGCTTGCCGCACATCTCGAGAACCCCTCGCTGCGCCTCCTTGAGTGCAACGAGGACGTTCTGCTCTACGGCGTGGAGCACATTCCCGGCGCGCAGAAACTCGACTGGCATATCGACCTCAACGATCAGGTCGAGCGCGACTACATCGCCCGCGATGCCTTCCAGCAGCTCCTGCGCAGCAAGGGCATCGACGATTCCACCACCGTGGTCTTCTACGGCGACAAGAACAACTGGTGGGCCACCTATGCCTTCTGGGTCTTCCAGCTCTTCGGCTTCGACAATGCCGTGGTCCTCGACGGCGGCCGCGCGAAGTGGATCGCCGAAGGGCGGCCCACCACCACCGACGTCCCGAAGTTCGCACCAACGGCCTACGTGGCGCGCGAGCGAACGGATGCACGCATCCGCGCGTACCTTGCCGACACGAAGGCACACATGGAGGCCGGCCTGCCCATGGTAGACGTGCGCTCGCCGCAGGAGTACACCGGTGAGAAGTTGCACATGCCCGACTATCCGCAGGAAGGCACCTTGCGGGGCGGCCACATCCCCGGCGCGCGCAGCATGCCCTGGGCGCGGGCTGCCGAAGCGGACGGAAGCTTCAAGCATGCGGACGCACTGCGTCAGCTCTATGAAGGCGAACTCGGGCTGTCGGCTGGACACTCGGTGGTGACGTACTGCCGCATTGGCGAGCGCTCGAGTCATACCTGGTTCGTATTGACCTATCTGCTCGGCTACACCAACGTGCGCAACTACGACGGATCGTGGACGGAGTGGGGCAACGCCGTCCGTGCACCCATTCGCAAAGGAGAGATGCCATGAGCTCGGAATCCCTGAAGGACACGACCGTCATTGCGGCTCCGATCAAGCCCCCCTCTCGGGTGAACGTCACCTGGGCTGGCGAGCACCGCTTCGATGGCATGCGGGCATCGGGGAGCCCCAGCATCCGCATGGATGCCAGCGGACAGACGGGGCCCAGCATGGTGGACGTGCTGCTCTGCGCTCTGGCTGGCTGCACCTGCGTTGATATCGTCGACATCATGGCCAAGCGTCGCACGCCGGTGGAGTCGCTCACGGTGGATGTGGAAGGCGATCGCTTCGCCGGAGTGCCTGGCCGCGTCACCAAGATTCATCTCGTCTACCGTCTTGCCGGGGCCGGCATCGGCCGTGAACATGCTGAGCGTGCCATTGAGCTGGCTCTGACCAAGTACTGCTCGGTGCGTGATACGCTCGACCCCAACATGCCGATCAGCTGGTCGCTGGAGTTGAACGGGGCCGCTTGACCGCTGCGCAACCTGCCAGAGAGGGCGCCGAGCATCGGTGGCTGATTGCGGCCGCCGTCGTGCTCGCCGCCCTCATGCAGGTGATTGACAGTTCCATTGTGAATGTGGCGCTGCCGGAGATGATGGGCAGTCTTGGGGCGTCGCTCGACGAAATTGCCTGGGTGTCCACCGGATACATCCTCGCGAGCGTGATTGTCATACCGCTCACCGGATTCCTCGGGCAGCTACTCGGCCGCACCCGCTACTTCGTTGGCTCGATCCTCACGTTCACCACCGCGAGCCTCATGTGTGGCGCCTCGCATTCGCTTGGCATGCTCGTCTTCTGGCGTATTGTGCAAGGCATTGGCGGCGGCGCACTCATGACCGTGTCGCAGGCAGTGCTCCTCGAGTCTTTCCCCGTTGAGGAAGCCGGCACCGCCATGGCGCTCTTTGGACTCGGCGTCATGGTGGGTCCGACCATAGGGCCAACGCTCGGCGGATGGCTGACTGATACCTACGGTTGGCCCTGGATCTTCTACATCAACATCCCCGTGGGGATTCTCGCCGCGTGGATGATTGGCAGCTACGTGCGGGACGCGGAGAGTCAGCGGAAGCCCACAACCATTGATTACGCCGGCATTGCCCTGCTCGCCGTGAGTGTGGGCGCGCTGCAGTATGTGCTGGAGCACGGTGAACGCGAGGACTGGTTTGCCTCGCGGCTCATGGTGCTACTCGCGACCATTGGCGGAGTTGGCGGCGTGGCACTGATCTGGCGCGAGCTGACCACCGATCATCCGGCCATCGATTTTCGCGTGTTGCGGCATCGACAGATGTGGGTGGGCACGCTGCTTGGCGTGGTGATGGGCATCGGCCTCTACGCAATGG
>CAZPJX010000098.1:0-11327 GCA_964586985.1 uncultured Gemmatimonas sp.
GGGAGAGTACTCGCAGCTGGCGACGGTAGCTAAGTACGAACAGTGCGAGCAGTGCCACGGTCGCCATTGGCCAGCCGAGCACCACGACCCACTGTACAGCCCGTGGTGCCGCCGCGATCTGGTCAGCGCTCCATCTTGCCATGCCGCGAACAGTTCCCTCGGCACGGGTCAAGGCGGCCTGCGCGAGGAAGCCCACCCGTTCCAGCGGACTGACCGCCACCCAACCCTCTTCACCCACGCGGACCTCAGTGAACGAAGTCGGAGGCACAAACGGCTCTGGCGCTTGTGACATGCGGACGGGGAGCAGCAGGGTTACCAGGCAGGTGGTGGCCAGCGCTACCGCCCAGATGAACCGCGCGGGCATGGCACGCCCTGCCAGGCGCTGGACGAAGGCCGCGATGATCGCAAGGCTCGTTGCTACAAGCACACTGGTCGTCATCATGGCGATGGTGAGGGTCGCCACTCCACCGAGTGTCAGGTCGCTCATGGTTCCGTTCCCAGGCGTTCTGCGAGCAGTGCACGCATGCGCTCCAGTTCGTCGCGACTGACGTTGCGGTCGCTCACAAGCTGAGCGAACATGCGTTCCGCCGAGCCCGCGAAGATTGCGTCGCGGATCCGGCTGATCGCAGAGCGGCCGGCCCGGTCCGCCGCCACGGTGGGATAGTACCGATACGCTCGACCCTCCGGCTCATGGCGTACGTAGCCCTTGTCTTCGAGCGTTTGCAGTGCGGAGAGTACCGACGTGTAGGCCAGATCCTCGTCCAGGGTGTCACGGACACCGGCAACGGTGGCGGAGCCAAGTCGCCAGAGCACGGACATCACGGCGAGTTCACGCGGAGGGAAATGATAGTCGGTCATCGGGCAGCGGGTGGGGCACTTACGGAGAGAGACCCTGGGGCGCGGAACAGCGGGAGAGCATGGAGATACTGAAGTTCCAGTAGTATTGGGTGACCGTCCCGGTTTGTCAACTGCTTTTTCAGTAGTTGCAATCGCAAAGGAGCCGAAGCGTGTCCGGGTCCTTTACCACTGCGCCGCGCGGACCTACTGCAGCTGGATATAGAGAGGCACGGGCCAGAGGCGCAGGATCGCTTCCCGCGAGGTCCGCGGATTGTCGTTCTTGGGTTTGGTGAACTGTTTCCAGCCTGCGAACTGCACGGGCTCCTTCTTGATATAGCTGTAGTAGGAATCGCGCTTGAGCCAGGGGGCCCCGAAACCATCCATCTGGATCACCACCTGCACGCGCGGGTCAAGCTTGATGTTCCGATAGTTGGTGAGGCCGCGCTGCGTGAATCGATGAACCACCAGCACCTTGGGGGGCAGGTGATACTTCTCGACGAGATCTGCAAGAAACCGGATGGCGTAGTTGATGTCCTCGGCGTCGTAGCTCCCCACCCGCTTGCCGGGAATGCCGCCAGTTCGCTTCATGGCGAATTCCGGATCGATTCCGAGATGTACATCGGGACGCATCAGGAACTTCTCGATCCAGGGGAGTTCTTCCGGCAGTGTGCTCTGTCCAATCTGCAGATCCACGAAGAGCAGTGCGTTCCGGCTCTTCGCCCACCCATACACCTTCTCGATCATCGCACTGTCCATACGTGTGCGATACTTGCCGCTGGGTCCGGGATGCGGGTTCGCCACTTCCGCGATCAGGTGCAGGGCCGGCTGCACAGGGGTCTTGGGGTCCGCCCGATTCCACGCGCTCACTTCCTCGTCGAGACGGCGCAGCATGTCCTGGGGTTCGAACTCGCCAAGGATTCCCATGCGCGTGCTGAGCGGATTGCCATAGAACGCGATGATTCGCTTGTTCGGCAGGATGGCGTTGGGAAGTGGCGCGGGCATGCGCGGTGGCCAGAGGGAGTCGAGGTCGCTGCCGGTGCCACGGAATGCCAGGTGCCGGTCGCCCGACTGTGAGCCCAATGCACCGGCTGGCCGCCGTTTCACACTGTCCTGCGCAGCCGCGCTCCTGGTCGATGCCCCGGATGCGGGCACGGGGGTGGCCGTGGATGACTGGGCGGACATCGCCGCGGGAGTGCACCACGACACGCCGAGGAGGGTTGTCAGGATCGTGCGTGCGGGTAGGGAAAGTGGGCGCATCTTGGGGGACGGGAATGACCGGAGGATGGAGCTGCAGACTAGCGTCGTGGTGACCCGCTACCAACCCCGCGCCGGATGGGCCGATCGATGTCCAGCGCGAGGTGACCGGCGGCTTCGGCGCGCACCACCAGCCAGCGGGGATGAACGATGACGTCCATGAGGCGACCGGTGGTGACGGTGCCGGAGAGTTGTACCCCGTCGGTGAGGTCTCGATTCAGGGCCCCCTCCACTCGCGCCCGGGTTTCCTCGAGGGCGGAGTCCAAGGGGAACCGCGCACTCGCCCGCAGGCGTTCGAGGAAGTCGCTCTTCTTGAGCCACGCGAGGCCGGCCACGAGGGCATCGCTGGTGGCCACGTCGAAATCCAGATCGGAGACGACCAGGGCTCGTGCCTTGTGATCAATGGTCGGGGTGCCCACGAGATACCCCGTGCCGCGCACCCCGCCGCCCACGGTCACCGCAAGCACCACGCGACCGTCGCCGAGCGGATAGAGTCGAATGGAATCGATCACTACCGTCCGCCCCAATCGAAAGAAGCGACGTGATCCGAGTTGCGACTGCATCATCGCGCTGGCGTCCCGGTAGTCGAGCAGCCCTTCAATGAACAGGCGCGCGCTGTCGCCGATCGCGGTGTGTGATGGGGTGAGGCGGGGCAGCGGAATATAGAGCTGCTCGGGCTCCGGTCCGGTGATCAGGCGCGGATGGGCCCACAGCCGAACATCCGCAACGAGCATATCGCCTTCAAGGGATACATCTCCCACGCGGAGGCGTTCCGGTTTGAGTTGGAGCCAGAGACTGTCGGTGACGCGAATATTGCGCTGCATGGCCCGGAACCACGTGCTCACACGGCTCCGGACGTCGATGCGCCCAATGCGCCGGTCGACGGATGGCAGACGTGAGTTGATCTGTGGCCGCACGGCCTTCGTGATGTGGCTCGTGACGTCGAAGCCCATGAAGGTGACCCGACAGATGTCGCGTTCGGTGCTCGTCAGCGGCGTGACCGAGGTGACCCGGCTGCGGGTCGCGAGTTTCCAGTTCTGTGTGAGGGAAATGTCACTGCGAAGAACGACTCGCACGCGAGGGCGCGGCTGGTTGTTACCGCCCTGCGCTTGCCCGCAACCGGCACTCAGGGTTGGTCCGATGATCGGACGAAACCAGGCGCGCGCCTCATACGAGACAATGGTTTCGAGGATCATCGTTCCCTGTTCCACACGCACGGTAAATGGTGAACGTGTGGCCTCGAAGGCAATGAGCCTGCGGGAATTCCCGTCAATCGGGATACGTGTGTTCCGATCGCCGAAGCGCCGTGGCACGGCCGCTTCAAGCGCGCTGCGCAGCGGCTCGATGGCATAGCGTACTGGTGCATCGACGACCGAGGCGTCGAGCGTCGGCAAGGTCGGAACGATGTAGTTCCCGGCCTTCGCCGTCGGCAATGCCGGAGCGAGTGCGTCGGGCGTGCATCCCTGGAGCAGGAGCACGAGCAGCAGGAACACGAGAAGCTCCGGGAGCTGCGGTAGACTACTCGCTCTGGCCCTGCCTATTCGCCGCGTGCTCATGGCGCGCTGGCTGGTGAACGGTCGCGCCGCGCGCGGCGCCGGGGTGGGGTGCATCGACAGCGTGGTCACGGAACGCTCACATACGGCGCGCGGCTGGCCGCGGACGTGGGGCTGATGACGGAGGCATGACCTTGGGCGCAGGATACTGCATGCGAGCGAGGATCGTCACGGCGCGGTTACCGGCGATGCGCCCGTTGGCAGGCCACCGACGCGGCGCGGGAAGAATGGCCGCCATGCGTGCGGCCTCCTCTCTGGTCAGGGCTCGCGCGCTCTTGCCAAACTGCGCACGGGCACCTGCCTCAGCGCCGAACGCATTCGGTCCCCACTCGGCGAGATTCAGGTACAGATCGAGAATGCGCTCCTTGCTCAACAGCGCGTCCATGGTCAATGCGAGATAGGCTTCCAGCCCTTTGCGCACGAAGGATCGACCATTCCACAAAAAGATGTTCTTGACGACCTGCTGGGTGAGGGTCGACGCTCCACGCAGGCGACCGCCCCGACGTCGTCGCTCAAGCGCCTTCTCGATCTCCACGAAGTCGATGCCGCTGTGGAGATAGAACCGGTCATCCTCCGAGGCGAGCACCGCGCGCCGCAGGGCGGGCGCGAAACCGCTTCTCGCGATGGGGTCGTGCGCCGGCCAGATGGGGCGCTCTCCGTTGGCGACACGACTGGCAACGCGAGCGAGCATGACCATGGTGATCGGCGGATTGACGAGGCCGAGTGCGAGAATGCACGGGATCGGCGCCAGAGCCAGCATGACGCAAAGGAGCAGGGCCCGTTTCACCCAACGCGCCGAGCGAGACTGTCGGATCGCGGGGCGCGCGTTCATGGCTCCCGCAGATGCGCTGGAGTGTCCGGCGGTTGGCGACGCCAGCGGCGATGCTGCCAGAAGTACTGCTCTGGATATTCGCGAATCCGTGCTTCGAGCATCTGGGTGAACCGGAGAACGATCGCATCCACGTCGGCCTCACGATCCCCTGTCGCGGTGAACTCCACCGGCTCGATGAGCAGGGCATACCGGCCGCTCGGTTGCCTCACCGAGACCACGAACACCATCGGCGCACCCGAGCGAAGTGCAAAGACCGCGGGGCCGCGGGGAGTCTTTGCCGGGCGACCGAAGAACGGGACAAATGTGCTGGCAAGGCCAAGGGCGTCATGGTCGGCCAGGAAGCCCACGACGCGGTTTGCTCGCAGGGAACGCGGTGTGCGTCTGACGGCATCGCGGTCGTGCACCACCGCAATTCCCATCTGGCTGCGCATCTGGTGGACGTAATGCTCGAAGATCGGGTTGGCCATGCCGCGCACAACCGCATCGACCGGGATGCCTCTCGCAGCGAGGTAATAGCCGCCGAATTCCCAGTTCCCGAGGTGGCCCGCGACCAGAATCAATCCATTCCCGGCCGCCAGAGCCTGATCTATGAATTCCCAGCCCTCAACACGCTCCATTCGGGCGAGTAACTCCTCGCGTGGCGTGCCCGGAAAGACAGCCGTCTCGATGGACGTGCGCCCGAAGCTCTCGTAGGATCGGACGGCGAGGTCCGCTACCTCTGCTGGCGAGCACTCGGGAAAGGCCGCCGCGATCTGCCGCGAGGTGACACCACGGCGGATGCCCAGCGGCCAGTAGGCGAAACGTCCGAGTCGCCCACCAATCCAGCTCGCTGTTCGCCATCCCAGCGAACGCAGCACGGCCACCACAAGACGGGTGGTCACATACTCGAGCCGATGCGAGAGTGTGGGGATGCGGGGCGATGCGGGTTCGGTCATGCGAGACGGAATCTAACGCGCGCGCTCCGATGCTCATGGGCCTGTGCCATATTGTGAGGATGAGCGTTACACCACCACCCTCCGGGACCCCGCGGAACTCGGGCATGGCTGCCTCCGAGGCGGAAGCCTCGACGGTGGGCAATGGAGGTGATGGCGGTGTCGGGCTCGAAGGGGATGGGACCGGAGGGGCGTCCACACAACGCCCGGTCTCACGGTTTGGGGGCATCACGGTGTCTGACCGTGGCATGTCAGGTGTGTCTGCCCAGCGGATCACGCAGCTGGGGCTGGTCATCAATGCGCTGCTCGCGGTGGTGAAGCTGGTGGCGGGTATTGTGGGTAATGCCTACGCCCTGGTGGCCGATGCGATCGAGAGTTCCATCGATATGCTGGGCTCGCTGGTGGTGTGGAGCGGCCTCCGTATAGCCAGCCGTGACCCGGATGAGCGGTATCCCTTCGGCTACGGGCGCGCCGAGGCGCTTGCGGGGGCCGTCGTGGGGGCATTGATGCTGGGTGCTGCGGCGGGCATCGCTGTGGAAGCCGTCGAGGCGATCCGCACACCGCATCGCGCGCCAGCGCCGTGGACGCTCGTGGTGCTCGTGCTGGTTATCGTGATCAAGGAGCTGCTGGCAAAGCGCGTGTTGGAGGTGGGCACCGAGACCGGAAGCCTTGCTGTGGCAGCGGATGCACAGCATCATCGTTCTGATGCGATCACGTCCGGGGCCGCATTCATCGGGATCGCCGTGGCACTCATCGGCGGGCCGGGTTGGGAGGCGGCCGATGACTGGGCGGCGCTCGTTGCGGCCGGCGTGATCACCGTGAATGCCGGGCTGCTGCTGCGAACCGCTGCGCATGATCTCATGGATGGAGCGCCCGCGCGGACATTGCACGACGATGTGACTCAAGCTGCTCTCGGCACGAGCGGTGTGTTGGCCATCGAGAAGCTCAAGATCCGAAAATCCGGCACCGCCTATTACGTCGATATTCATGTTCAGGCAGAACCGTCAATGTCGCTGCACGACGCGCATATTCTGTCGGGATGTGTCAAGTCAGCGATTCGCCGACGCATTCCGGCTGCTGCTGGCGTATTGATTCACATGGAGCCGTTTGAGCCGACTGAGGAGGCGTGATGAACAGCGTTCTGCAGTTTCATGTCATGAGCACGGCCGAGTGCGAAGAACTGCTTGCCTCCCAATATGTGGGGCGCCTGGCCTATAGCTTCCGCGATCGGGTGGATATTGCTCCCGTCCACTATGTCTACCGCGATGGCTGGATCTATGGCCGTACCGGTTTGGGCACCAAGGTGGAGGTGCTTGCACATCATCCCTGGGTGGCGTTCGAGGTAGATCGAATCGATTCGCTGTATCGGTGGCGGAGCGTCGTCGTGCGCGGCCGGATCGAGATTCCTGATCCTGATGGGATTGCGCAGGAGCGTGAGCACTATGAGATCGGCGTCGCGGCGATGCGGTCGCTGGTGCCGACGGCCTTTTCGGAGAACGATCCAACGCCGGGGCGCGACATGGTGTTTCGTCTACCTACACATGAAATGACCGGGCGCGCGGCCGCAGAGCTGGGGACGTGATACTGGTCTAGCCGGTGCTGTTGGCGCGCGTCGCCTAGAGGTGCCTCAGGCCGGTGGCCATTTCCTGCGCAGCAGCTTGTTCACACCCTTGTTGATCTCATCCTTGGCCTTCTGTTCCGTCTTGCGTGAGGCCCGCTGTTTGATTTCGTCGGACGTCATTTTCACGAAGGCGCTGTTGGGATATTTGGCGACGACCGGCGCGATCTTGAGGGTGGCGCCACCGTAGTCACCGGCATCCGCGAGGCTCATGGCATTGGAAACGCGCACCATGGCTTCGAGGTCATCCACACGGTTGGACTGCTGACGGGCGTCGAGCTTCGCCTCGTCCTCCGGGGTGAGCGCGATATCGAGATCCTTCACGAGTTGCTTCGTGAGGCGCTTCTGGAGATCGAAGAAGTCCTCCTGTTTGCCCGAGACCTTGGCGGTCTTGACGATGGCCCCGTTCTCCACCCGGACGATGCGGGTGTCGATGCGGACCTGTGGATCCACCGCTGCCAGCGAGCCCACGATGATGTATTGCGCGCCCGAGAGGCGCCCAACTTTCACGGCTGTGGTGGAATCGAAGTATCGCGAGTGCTGTGCGTCGATCTCCCTGGTCACGTCGGCCAGGCGCTCCCGTTCGAGGATTTGAATCTCATCGACTGCCGCCAAGTCGGTGGTCATCATGGCCGCCATCCCCTTGCCGAGGTGGTCGTAGTCGGCCTTGCCGGTGTTGTTGTCGAAGGCAAGAACCGCGACGGTCTTCCTGGCGGGCAGCGTTGTGGCGATACCGGCTGCGGCGGGGAGCAGCCCGACCGTCAGCAGAGCGAGCGCGTGCAGTGAGGGCATACCTGAAACCTGTGGGTTCCGTGGCGGATGTCAAACACTTTTTCCAGGACCGAGCCCATTGCGGCGAGCTCAGGGACTGGAATCGGGTGAGTGCCTGGGTTAGGTTGCTCAGGCTATCCCGGTTGCATCTTGGCCGGTCCATGGCGGTTGTTCGGGACGTAGCGCAGCCCGGTAGCGCACCTGAATGGGGTTCAGGGGGTCGCGGGTTCGAATCCCGCCGTCCCGACTGCACATAACGAGAGCCAGCCAACGCGTGTCGTTGGCTGGTTTTTGTTTTGTGCACATGGCCGTGCTTACAGGGCGCGGGCTGCACTGCGGCCCGCTACCCGTCCACTGAAGAGGCAGCCCCCCAGGAAGGTCCCCTCGAGTGCGCGATACCCATGGACGCCGCCGCCGCCGAACCCCGCCACTTCGCCCGCCGCGTAGAGCCCGCGCACCGGTGCGCCGGTGGTGTCGAGCACGCGGGCTTCGAGGTCGGTAGCCAATCCACCAAGGGACTTGCGGGTCAGGACGTGCAGCTTCACGGCGACGAGCGGTCCATTGGCCGGGTCCAGCAAGCGCGATGGCGGCGCGATGCGCATGAGGCGCTCGCTGAGATAGCGTCGGGCGCCCAGGATGAGCGCGAGTTGTGGATCCTTCCCACCCCGGTGCGCGAGTTGCAGGTCACGATCGTGCACGGACTGCTCGACGAGATCGTACTGCACGGGAATGTCGGTGCGTGTGTTCATGCCATCGACCAATGCGCGCAGGGCATCGCGCACGACGAAATCCGCGCCGTTGTCCATGAAAGCCTGCACCGGTGCCTGCACGCCGCGACCAAGGCGCTTCAGGACCAGGCGGATGCTTCGCCCGGTGAGATCCGGATTCTGCTCGCTGCCCGAAAGGGCGAACTCCCGGCGGATGATGGCTCGGTTCAATACGAACCAGGTGTGCTCATACCCGTTGGTGGTGATGTGCTGCAGTGTTCCGAGGCTGTCTGACCCTGGCACATTGGGGAAGGGGAGTCGCGCCCCTGAGGGATCGAGCCAGAGGCTGCTGGGGCCGGGCAGGATGCGAATGGCGTGCTGTGGCCAGATGGGTGCCCAGTTGTGGATACCTTCGCAGTAGTGCCACATCCGATCAGGGTTGCTCAGCCGGGCCCCAGCGCGCACGAGCGCCTCCTGTAGCTGCCCATCCACGTGAGCCGGAACGCCGGTGATCATGTGGCGTGGTGGCGGCCCGAGGCGTTCGACCGGCCAGTAGCGCCGCACGAGGTCGTGATTTCCGCCAATGCCGCCGGAGGTCACGATGACGGTGGGCGCACGGAACTCGAACTCACCGATGATGGTCCTCGTGCTTGCTTCACCGCGCGCCACCACTGAGGGTTCGAGAACCTCGCCATGGACACCGTGCACGGTACCATTCGTGATCAGCACGTCTCGCACGCGATGCCGAAACCGCATGGCAATGCGAGCGCTGTCCACGTGCGCGCGTGCACGCCGCAGGAAGGGTTCCAGAACGCCGGGACCGGTTCCCCAGGTCAGGTGAAAGCGCGGGACACTATTGCCTGAGGCACTCGCAGCGCCGCCGCCTCGTTCGGCCCATCCAACGATGGGGAACCAGCGCATGCCCAGTGCATGCAGCCACGCGCGCTTTTCCCCTGCAGCGAAATCCACATAGGCTTCGGCCCAGCGCCGCGGCCATTCGTCCTCTGGACGATCGAAGCCCGCCGTTGTCATCCAGTCGCGCAGCGCGAGGGCTTCTGAATCGCGAATGCCAAGCCGCCGCTGTTCGGGTGAGTTGACGAAGAACAGTCCACCCAGTGACCAGAATGCCTGCCCGCCGAGGTTCTGCTCTCCTTCCTGATCGAGCAGGAGCACTCGCTTGCCGGCGTCTGCGGCTTCGGTGGCTGCCACGAGTCCCGCCAGCCCGGCGCCGACGACGATGATGTCTGCTGCCGGTACGGGATGGGCGCGAGTATCAGGGCCGGCCGGTTGGCCAGCTCGGCGATCGGCGGTGGGCAACGCCATGATCAGTGGGTCAGCGCGTATATGAGATAGTTGGTGGCGAACTTGTACGCGTCATTCGTCAGGTTGACGGCGTACCACCCCTGTCCGGACCATTCCATGTAGTCACCAATGTCGTTGTTGTAGTTGACAATGGCGAGCATGCGCTTGCTCGGGTCATTGTCCTCGAACACACCATAGTACTCCGCTTTCGCGCTGCGATTGTCGGGATGGTGCATGCCGTCGAGCGAACCAATGGTGAAGAACGTGTTGAAGATCGGATGGGAGCGATCGAGGCGTATGAACTGGGCGTCTGGCAGCACGAGACGCATGGAGAATGCAAAATTCTCCCATTGACGGAAATAGAAATCGTCGACGATGAGAAACCCGCCCTTCTCAAGCCAGGTGCGAAGTCCTGCGGCTTCGCGGTCCGTGGGACGCCAGTACCCTGGCTCCGAGAGGTAGGCGATCGGATAGTGCGACAGGGTGGGGTCGTCCATGTCATGGACATTGCTGCCGCGGGTGTGCACGCGCATGGTTGTGAGATCATGCACGATGGTCATGAAGTTGCGCTCCATGGCGGGGTAGTCGTATGACCATCCTGGTGGCCCGTACTCGATATAGCGCAAGCGCACGAAGGTGAAGCGTCCGTCGTAGGCCACGTTGGGTTCCACTCGAAGGCGGCGCTGCGACTGGACCATCGCCGCCGTGCCGGCCGTCAGGGCCAACAGCAGGAGCATCACCGTGCGTGCCTTCATGCGGATATGCTGCTTCGCTTCCTCGTATGCCGCCACTTGCGCCATCCTTCCCAGAGATTGGCGGCGAGCAGCCCGCCCAGCAGGAAGTACACCGCACCGACAGTGAGGTAGAGGAGCATGCTGACCACCGCGGCGATGGCGCCATAACGGAGCTGATCCCCGTAGCGTGGCGGTGACGTTGGTGGGTCGGTAGCCATGAATCCGGCGAAGAACAGTGCCATATGTATGTCGGGGGCGCGGTACAGCGCGGCCATTCGAGTTGGCTCACCGACAAAGGCCAGCGTGGTCGCCAGAAGGAAGTAGACCCCAAGGAATGCCAAGGCCAACGGTGTCTTGTGCAGACGCCGGGAAATGAAGAGGACAGTGGCCAGCAGCAACAGTATCCATGGCCAGGGGAGTCCGGGGAGCGCCCCCCACCAACTCTGTCCCGACCCAAAGAGGTAATAGCTCGCCACCAGACCTGCGGCGGCGGGATTGAGCACATTGGCGCGCTTCACGCGGAGGGCGTGCTTCGCGACGATACCGAGCGCTGCGGCGGCTGCCGCGACATGCCAGGCCTGATAGGGACTCAGGATCAGCGCTATCAGCCACCCCGTCAGCATCGCGCCGTCGGGCACGCTCCATTCCCCATCGCGCCAGCGCAGCAAGGGCAGATCGACAAGAACCGCTGTCAGAACGGCGGCGAGAAAGGCGGGCGCAACGAGCCCCAGCCCCGCGTGCCAGACCGCGGGCACGGTGAGCACGACGAGTACGCCACTGAAAAGAC
>CAZPJX010000099.1:0-11265 GCA_964586985.1 uncultured Gemmatimonas sp.
GCACGATGCGCTATGGACACGAGGTGGAGCAGCTCCTGATCGCTACAAACGGTCGCGCTCGCGGCGTGCAGTGCAACGACAACCGCGAGCTCGAGGCGGACGCGGTGGTCTTCAATGGTGATGTGACACAGGCCTATCGGAAGCTGTTTCCCCACACGATGCCGGCTGCCACACGCATCAGGCGTCGTGCCCGTCGCCTGGAACGTCTGCGGCATTCGATGTCGTTGTTCGTGATCTACTTCGGCACCGACCGACGGTATCCGGACCTCGCCCACCACGAGATCCTCATGGGGCCACGCTATCGGGAGCTCCTCGAGGACATCTTCGAACACAAGCTGCTGGCCGACGACTTCTCACTCTACCTGCACCGACCGACCGCCACGGACCCCTCGCTCGCGCCGGCGGGCCACGATGCCTGGTACGTGCTCTCGCCGGTACCGCATCTGGGGAGCGGTACGGATTGGGAGGCTGTGGGGCAACGGTATCGGGATCGCATCATGGCCTACCTCGAGGCGCAGTATCTACCAGATCTGTCCCGTCACCTCGTGACGGAACGGCGCATCGATCCCAGGTATTTCGAGCAGAGCCTGAACAGTTATCTGGGCAGTGCCTTTGGCCCCGAGCCGGTGCTCCTGCAGTCGGCGTACTTCAGGCCGCACAATCGGGATCGAGACATTCCGAATCTGTACTTCTGTGGGGCGGGGACGCATCCGGGAGCGGGGTTGCCGGGGGTGATCTCGAGTGGGAAGATCGTGGCTCAGATGATTGGACATGCGTGAGCGCTGGGAGGGTGTCCTGCATCCCTGACCCTGCGCCCCGGCCAGCCCCGGAATGTTGCCGCTCGAATAGCACAGCCCGAGCCTCCCCTGCCCCCCCGAAGCCGCTAGATTCCCCGGGATGAACATTTCCATTACCCCGACCGAAACCGCGGGCGTCTCACGGCGCCTGCAGATCACGGTGCCGGCCGAAACGGTGGCATCGTACGAAGACCAGGCGGCGCGCAAGTACGCGACCCAGGTGCGCATCCCGGGCTTCCGACCGGGGAAGGCCCCGCCGTCGATGGTTCGCAAGCGTTTCCCGGAAGCGGTGCGTCAGGAAGCGGTGGAGCTCGTCATCAATGACGCCTTCCGGGAAGCCATTGACCGCGAAGGCTTCAAGCTGGCCGCACAGCCGCATGTTCACGACCTCAAGGCAGAACCAGGTCAGCCCATCGAGTTCGAATTGCATTGCGAGGTGCGTCCCGAGCTCGCGCTCGAGACGCTCGATGGTTTCACGATCACGCGCAACCAGACCGTGGTCACCGATCAGGTGATCGAGGAACAGATCGAGCGTCTGCGTGAGCAGAAGGCCGAGTGGACGCCGATGGAGGAAAAGGCCGCCCCCGGTGATATGGTCACGGTCATTCTCTCGACGGAGGAGACCGACGGCGTACTGCCCGAAGGCAAGGAGTACCGCATCGTGTTGGGTGGTGGTCAGGCCATTCCCGGCATCGAAGAGCTGATCATGGAGACCGCTCCGGGTGCGTCGTCGGAGAAGCCGGTGCGTTGGCCCGATGACTTCCCTGATGAGTCGCAGCGTGGTGTGAGCAAGCTGGTACGCGTCGTCGTCAAGGACGTCAAGCGCAAGGCGCTGCCCGCACTCGACGACGCGTTCGCGCGCGAAGTCGGCGACTTCGATACGCTCGAGGCACTGCGAGAGGCCGTGAAGACGGACATGGGAGAACAGTCACGCCGCGAGGCGGATGCCGATGTGCGTGGCCAGCTCATCGAGCACATTGTCACCGCGAATCCCTTCGAGGTGCCGAAGGCCTGGGTGCGTCAGCTCGTGGACGGCTACATGCAGATGTACGGCGTGCCGGACGCGCAGAAGCAGACCTTCGCGCAGGAGTTCATGCCGATGGCCGAACGCCAGGTCCGGCGCGACGTGATCATCGATACGCTGGCCGAGCGCGAGTCCCTGACGGCAAGCGCCTCCGACGTGGATGCAAAGGTCGAAGAGCTCGCGAAGGCCCGGAACGCCGATCCCGGGCAGGTGTATGCGCAGCTCCAGAAGTCGGGTCGCCTGAGTGAGCTCGAGCGTGAACTGACCGAGGAACGCGTCTTCGCTTGGCTGCTCGAGAAGAATCCCGTCGCGGCGTCCTGAGTCGCCCACCGCACCCCATTCATTCCGGAGTGTTGCAATGGCATCGATCTACATGCCGTACATCATCGAACGTTCCAGTCGTGGTGAGCGCACGTACGATATTTTTTCTCGCCTCCTCATGGATCGTATCGTGTTCCTGGGGTCGCCGATCAACGACGACGTCGCGAACATCATCATTGCGCAGATGCTGTTCCTGGACGCGGACAATCCCGAGAAGCCGATCCACCTGTACATCAATTCACCGGGCGGCTCGGTCTCTGCCGGTTTGGCGATGTACGATACCATGCAGTTCATCAAGTCCCCGGTGTACACCACCTGCATGGGAATGGCGGCATCGATGGGCGCGTTTCTTCTCTGCGCCGGTACGGCGGGCCACCGTGCGGCCCTGCCGCACAGCCGGATCATGATCCACCAGCCATCGCAGAATGGCGGCGGGGGGTCGGCGTCCGACATCGAGATCCAGGCCCGTGAGATCCTCTACCTGCGTCAGAAGATGAACGAGCTGATGGCCAAGCATACGGGCCGGCAGGTTGAGCAGGTCGAGCGGGACACCGATCGTGACCGTTTCATGAGCGCCGAGGATGCCAAGGAATACGGCCTCATCGACAACGTGATCCAGATGCAGGCGGAGCTGGCGACGGTCGGTCGTTGAGGCCGCGGCAGGTTGGGTTATAGCGCCCACCTGCCGACACTCAGCTGGGTGGCGACCTTCGCTTGACCCTGTGTGCCGGCCGGGGTTAACTCTAGAGACAAGTGGCATACGGGCGTCCGCGAATCAGCGCGTGCGTCCCGTATGCTTGATCGGGGAGCCGGCCTCCCTGACACGCCCCGTACCGGATTGCAATGTCCCACGACAAGCACCTCCGCTGCTCTTTCTGCGGCAAGTCCAAGGATGCCGTCCGGAAGTTCATATCAGGCCCGTCGGTCTACATCTGCAACGAGTGTATCACGCTCTGCAATGAGATCCTCGCGGAGGACGAAGAGCGCGAGGTCGCCGAATCCATCACGCAGGTCCCTACCCCGCGTGAGATCAAGAATGTCCTCGACCAGTATGTGATCGGGCAGGACCTGGCCAAGAAGGCACTGTCCGTTGCGGTCTACAACCATTACAAGCGCATCAACGCGGCCAGCTCCGCCCGGGAAGACGACGCGGAGCTCGACAAGTCGAACATCCTGCTCATCGGCCCCACGGGCGTGGGCAAGACGCTACTGGCCCAGACGCTGGCCCGCATTCTCGACGTGCCGTTCACCATCGCCGACGCGACCACGCTGACCGAGGCGGGGTATGTGGGCGAGGACGTGGAGAACATCCTCGTTCGGCTGCTGCAGGCCGGCGACTTCAATGTGGCGGAGTGCGAGCGCGGCATCGTCTATATCGACGAGATCGACAAGATCGCGCGCAAGTCGGAGAATCCGAGTATCACCCGCGATGTGTCCGGCGAGGGTGTCCAGCAGGCGTTGCTCAAGATTCTTGAAGGCACCGTGGCCAGCGTGCCCCCCCAGGGTGGCCGCAAGCACCCGCAGCAGGAATACATCCAGATCAACACCAAGGATATCCTCTTCATCTGCGGAGGCGCTTTCGATGGACTGGAGAAGATCATCGAGGCGCGTACGGGTCGTCGGCTGATCGGCTTTGGCGATGACAAGCCTGACACCAAAGTCGTGTCGATCGGCAAGACCACGCCGAAAACGCCATTCGCCGAAGTTGAGCCCGACGATCTGTTGCGTTTCGGGATCATCCCGGAACTGGTGGGCCGTCTTCCCGTTTGCGTGCCGCTCGAAGCGCTCGATGAGGATGCGCTCGTCTCCATCCTCAAGGAGCCGAAGAACGCACTCACCAAGCAGTACCAGCGCCTGTTCGACCTCGAGGAGGTGAAGATCACCTTCGAGGAGTCCGCGTTGCGGGCGGTGGCGGCCAAGGCGCTCAAGCGCGGCACCGGTGCACGCGGCCTGCGCGCAATTCTCGAGGAGACCCTGCTCGACACCATGTTCGATCTGCCCACTCGGGAGGACATTGTGGAGGTACGTGTGACCGAAGCAGCCGTACAACACGGCGGCCCCCCACTCCTCGAGATCGCGCCCAAGCGGCGGAAGAAGGAAGCCTGACCAGCAAGCATTCTCCGAGGACCGGCAGCTACAAGTTGCCGGTCCTTCCACTTCGAGACGTGGTGGTCTTCCCCAGCATCGCCATGCCCTTGGAGATCGGCCGACCGGGCTCGCTGGCGTCCGTGAACGCGGCGCTCCGCGGGGCTCGAGAATTGCTCCTCGTGACGCAGCGGAACGCGGAAGATCAGCAGCCCACGGCTTCGCAGCTCCATCGGATCGGTGTTCGGGCCCAGGTGCGCCACGCCAGCCGCGGCTTCGGGAACACCGCGAACATCGTCGTGGAGGCCACGGAGCGCGTGATCGTCCGTCGGTTCAGCACTACGCGGCTGACGGAGACGCGCAAGGGAGCCGCGCTCCTCGAAGCGAGTGCGGATCCGCTGCCTTTCGCGCCACCGGCGCGACAGCGTGCCGAGTACACCTCTGCGCGCATTCGCCATGCGCTCACGCTATTTGAGGAGTACGTCGGACTGCAGCGTCGGCTGTCCACAGAGATCCTGACGGTACTGCAGAGTCTCGAGGAGGAGGAGCGCGTGGCCTTCGGCATCGCCGCGCATCTGCAGGTGCCCGCCGAGAAACATCAGCAGTTGCTGGCCTCCGCCTCGCTGGAGGAGCTTGCGGAGCGCCTCATTCTCCTGTTGGGCAGTGAACTTGACCTGCTCAGGCTTGAGCGCAGCATCGACGAACAGGTACGCGGCTCCATCGCCCAGAATCAGCGCGAATTCTTCCTGCAGGAGCAGTTGCGTGCCATTCATCGGGAACTCGGTCATGATGACGGCGGACCGGATGATCTCGCACAGCAGGTGGCGGCGTGCCGGTTCCCTCCGGCCGTCGAGGAACGTGCGCAGCGGGAGCTGAAACGTCTCCAGCACCTCGCGACCAGTTCACCGGAAGCGGCCGTGATCCGCGGCTGGCTGGATGTGCTGATGGCACTGCCCTGGCACTCCCGGACGGAGGATACGACCGATCTGGATCAGGCGAGGCAGCATCTCGAGGACGATCACTTTGGTCTCGAAGATGTGAAGGAGCGGATACTCGATCACATCGCGGTGCTCGCGCGCGTCGGGACGCAGCAGGCTCCGATTCTTTGCCTTGTCGGACCACCGGGTGTGGGGAAGACGTCGTTGGGGCGTTCCATCGCCAACACCCTGGGACGGCGCTTCGTGCGCATGGCGCTGGGCGGAGTACGGGACGAAGCCGAGATCCGCGGTCACCGACGCACCTACGTCGGCGCGATGCCAGGGCGCATCGTCCAGGCCATGCGGCGCGCGGGGTCGACCAACCCGGTGATCCTGCTTGACGAGATCGACAAGCTGGGCAGCGACTGGCGTGGTGATCCGTCTGCCGCGCTGCTCGAAGTGCTGGATCCCGAGCAGAATCGCGCCTTCAACGACCATTACCTCGAGGTCGACTACGATCTTTCGCAGGTCCTCTTCGTGACGACCGCGAACTCCATGAACGGGATCCCCGAAGCCCTGCGGGACCGCATGGAGATCATCCGCCTCCCGGGTTATCTCGAAGGCGAGAAGCTGCACATTGCGCGGCGCTATCTCGTCCCGCGACAACTCGCCGCCAACGGCGTGCCCGCCGCACAGGTCTCGCTGCCCAACGAGGTGCTGCAGGCCATCATCCGCGGCTGGACACGGGAAGCCGGCGTACGCGACCTCGAGCGGCGCATCGCCCGTGTGGCGCGCAAGCTGGCTCGTCGTGCATGGCCGGACCAGGTGGCGGGGGGTGAACCTTCGAGCCACACGGCGGCTTCGTCTCCCCTGGTCACCATCACACGGGATGAGTTGCCGACCCTGCTGGGTCCCGTCCAGCATGAGGATGACGAGGCGATGCTGCGGGACCAGGTGGGGGTGGCATCGGGATTGGCCTACACCAGCTCGGGTGGCGAACTGCTCGAGATCGAGGTCAGCGTCGTGCCAGGCCGCGGCCGGCTGCAGCTCACCGGCACCCTGGGCGATGTCATCAAGGAGTCGGCAGCCGCGGCGCTGAGCTACGTGCGCGCACGTGCCAGCGCCCTGGGACTACCGCCGGACTTTCATCGCTCACGCGATATTCACGTACATCTCCCGGCGGGAGCGACCCCCAAGGATGGACCGTCGGCTGGAATCGCCATTGCGACAGCGCTTGCCAGCGCGCTCACAGGCATCCCCGTGCGTGGCGATGTCGCGATGACGGGTGAAGTGACGTTGAGAGGCCGCGTGCTGCCCATTGGCGGTGTTCGCGAGAAGGGCGTCGCGGCGCATCGTCATCGCCTCTCACACGTGATCATTCCCCAGGGCAACAGCCGGGACCTCGCGGAATTGCCCGCAGATGTCCGTGACGGGCTCACCTGGCACACGGTGAAGACCATGGACGAGGTGCTGGCGCTCGCCCTGCGTGCCCTCCCGGCATCCCTTTCGGACGGGACGCGGCAGCCTCCGCTCGTTGTCGTACGGGCAGAACCAGGCTCCCCAACGTAACGCATACCTGTCGCGCAGATGACCACCACCGATCCCCTCGTCATCAGGCACCTGGAGTATCTGGGCCCGATGGCCACACGCGACGGCTGGCGTCCGGAGACCACGCTGCCGGCGATTGCCTTCGTGGGCCGCTCCAACGTCGGCAAGAGTTCGCTGCTCAACACGCTGATGCGCCGCAAGGCGTTCGCGCGGGTCAGCACGACCCCGGGGCGAACGCGCGAGATCCACTTCTTCGATGTCAACCGGCAGTTCGTCCTGGCCGACCTTCCCGGCTACGGATATGCACGCATCAGCAAGGCACGCAAGGCGGAGTGGCGCCCTCTGATCGAGGGGTACCTGTCGGAAAGCCCCACGCTTGCGGGTGTGGTGCACCTGCTTGACGTGCGCCATGACCCCACCGACGACGATCTCGTCATGATGGACTTCCTGGCCGATCTCGGGGTACCAACCATCGTGGCAATCACGAAGACGGACAAGCTCAGGGCGCGGGAGGTCGCCGAGCGGGTGCAGCAGCTCTGCACTCGACTGGGGCTCGATGTCGATCAGGTTGTCCCGTTCTCGGCAAAGACGGGGGCCGGACGCGACGATCTGGCGTCGGCATTGATGGCACTCCTGAGTGCGCCCGATTGGCGGAGCGGAGAACCGGACGAGGGAGGCGAGGCGTAATGGACGACGCAGGCCGAGGCGCATCGACATATGCGGGGATGATCATGGCCATGCAGGCACGCGTGAGGCGTACGGTACGCTGGGCCGCCTGGTTACCGATCGCGGGGCTCGCGGCGGCCTGCGCCGGTGGCTCCGCAGTGCCGGTCGGGGCACAGGCCGCGCCCACACTGCCCGGCCTCTCAGGCGATACACTCGACGCCAATTGGGTCCCTGCCGGTTTCGGAAGCCTGCGCCAGGACGATATCGCCCTCAAGACATCGCCCTCTGCCGGACTGCAGGTGCGCGCCATTCCGCTGGATGAACGTTTCATCCGCCTGCTCTCTCCAGACTCCTATCGTGCGCTGCGTGAGCTGGTCGCCGGCAATAGCGCAAAGCTGCAGGCCATTCGGGAGCGGACCCGTCTGCCTCACTATTCGATCTGGTATGTGAGCTTCTTCGCGATCGAACAGGGGGAGACACGGTTTTCCCCCGAGGAGTTCATCATTTCCAACACCGGGCGCGATTTCCGCCCGCTCGATATGGTGCCGCTGACACCCGGTTTTGGTGAGTACCGACTGCGCCAGCGGGAAGTACAGTCCGCCTTGCTGGTCTTCGATGGGCAGCTCGATATCAATCAGCCCGTCACGGCCCGCATGGAAAGCGTGCAGAGCATCACCGACTGGGGGCAGGTGCTGCAGCGTGTGGAGCGCGAGCGGGCGCTGGTGCGTTCGCGCGCGGCGGGGAAGCGGACGTAGCCACCAGCAACACGTCCTCGACAGGGCCCGCATTGCCCGTGCGCAACAACCACATCGCGTGACGCAGGGCTTCCTGTTCACGTGGCCACGCGAGCGTCTGCAGCGCTTCGTCAGAATTGCACCAGCGCGCCGCGTCGTGCTCCTCACTGAGGTGGATGGCCGGCAGTACCGCTGGCTCCGCCGTGTTCACCACCGCCGCATACACGACAGCGAGTTGCACCGTGTCGCTCGGCGAGAGGTAGAAAGGGTTCACGGTGATACTGTACAATCGGTCTACGCGCAGGCCGGTTTCCTCCCACACCTCACGGCAGGCCGCCTCCGCCGGGCGTTCCCCGTCCTCGATGCGCCCATGCACAATTTCCCAGGCGCCGGTACAACGCGTCCCCGCAGCGCGACGCAGCGTGAGCACCCGCCAGCGGTCTGGAAAGCACCCGCCCGGAGCCGATGTGAGCACAATCACGTCCACGACACGGACGGCAACACGCGTACCCTCCCGGACCGAGGCGGGTGACGTCGGGGTTCCTGCCACGGGCTCAGCGGGAATGGACACTGATGCGGGTGTCGCAGCGGATGCCGAGGTTGCCGTGGATACCGGCCGTACGTGGGGGGACGTTTCGGGCGAAGATGTTTCCATAGGCTTACGATAGGGCGGTGCCCCGATTCCGGCGATGGGGTCTCCTTCCTGCTGTGGTGCTCGTGGAGATTCCCGTGGAGCTCCGCCTGGGACCCTCCTCGAAAATCACCGCGCCATCGCTTGCCACGCAGCAAGTGCTCCGGCGAAGTTCCCGGTGATGACCACGCATCCCGAATTCCGGGCCCGCGCCGATAGCTGCCTGTCCAACGGCGGACTCGTTCCTGTCTGGCGCGATTGCCTGCTCGATCTCTGCACCCCTGTATCGGCCTTCGCCAAGCTCCGGCGCGGCCCGTTTGCATTTCTGCTTGAGTCTGCGGTAACCCGCGGCGAGGCCTGGTCCCGCTATACCTACATGGGGACGGAGCCACGCGGAGCATGGCGGCTGCGCGATGGCGTCGTGGAAGACTGGACACCCGACCTGGGCTGGCATGCTGCGCGCACCCCGCAGGATCCGATCGGTGACCTGCGCAGCATCGTCGGTGGCATGAACCCCGTGGACGCCCCGGAGCTTGGAGCCCTGTGGAGCGGCGCGTTCGGATTCTTCGCGTACGATGTGGTGCGGCATATCGAACGGCTCCCTCATCCTCCCCGCCGAGCGCTCGACTACCCCGACGCCTGCTTCGTGTTTACCGATGCCCTTGTGGTCATCGACAACTGGCGCGGGCAGGCGCGGGTCATCGTGTCCGTCCCGGTGGCCGCCGGCTCCAGCGAGGCGACGCTCGATGCACAGTACACGGCAGCCATAGCCACGCTCGACGAGACCATCGCACGTCTGCAGGGTCCGGAGTCGCTGCCACCGTTGACGCTCAACGAGCGAGCGGCACCGGCCGTGGCGACCTCGACGTACCCACGCGACGCCTTCCTGCGCGATGTGGAGCGCATCAAGGAATACATCCTGGCGGGTGATGTCTTTCAGGCACTCCTTGCCCGTCGCATGGAGGTGCCGCTCGACTTCGACACGACCACGCTGTATCGCGCGCTCCGTGCGCTCAATCCGTCGCCGTACATGTATCATCTGTACCTCGATGGTCTGGAACTCGTGGGCAGTTCGCCGGAGATGCTGGTGCGGGTCGCCGATGGGCGCCTGACGGTGCGCCCCATCGCGGGAACGCGTCCGCGGGGGAAGACGCCTGCAGAAGACGATGCGCTGGCGGCCGAGCTCCTGGCTGACGAGAAAGAGCGTGCCGAACACGTCATGCTCGTGGATCTCGGCCGCAACGATGTGGGTCGTCTTGCCAAATACGGGACCGTGGAGGTCACGGATCTCATGGTCATCGAACGCTATTCGCACGTGTTTCATATCGTGAGCCAGGTGGAGGGTGTGCTCGCCGATGATTCGAGTGCGCTCGATGCGTTCCGTGCGGTGTTTCCCGCGGGCACGATGACCGGAGCCCCGAAGGTCCGGGCCATGGAGATCATTGACGAACTCGAGCCTGAACGACGCGGCGCCTATGCGGGTGCGCTCGGCGTCATCGGTGCCGGTGACACCCGCATGGACCTCGCCATCACGATCCGTACCTGCGTGATCGCCAATGGTGTCGCATCGGTACAAGCGGGCGCTGGCATCGTGTTCGACTCCATCCCCGAACGCGAGTGGGAGGAGACGGAGAACAAGGCACGGGCGATGCTCACGGCCATCGGTCGCGCGCGAAGCTGAGCGACGAGACCCGACGCCTAACAGCCCCACTGTGACACTCGTGCTCAGTTCGGTAGCTGGCGACCGCCGCTTCTCCCTCGTGGGCCGTGGCCCGCTGGTGCTGGGCCGAGATCCGGTGAGCGATCTCCCGGTACTCGATCCCGCGGTCAGCCGCCGCCACGCGGAGCTTTCGCCTGGTGAACGTGAGGACGAGGTGCAGATCGTCGATCTCGGTTCCCGCAACGGGACCTGGATCAACGGGGCACGGATCGATCGCGGCGTGGCACGCGCTGGTGATACGGTGGCATTCGGCACGGTCACGTTCACCGTGCAGGATGTGGCATCGGTCACCATTCGTCCGACGCCGGCGTATGCGAAAGGCAGTGCCGGGACGACGATGCTGCGTGAGCGACTCGTACCCTCGCGCGATCAGGCGCTGGCGGACATCGCCGTCAACCAGGAGCGGGCAACCGTGCGCCTCACGCAGTTGGTGCGGATCGCACAGCGACTGGGTGCGTACGGCGATCTCGAGGAGCTTCTCGAGGCCATCGCTGCCGATCTGTTTGCCACCTTCGATGCGGATCGGGTGGCCGTTCTGCTCACGGAGTCCGATGGATCGCTTGGTACGCGGGTGTCGCGCGATCGCCTTGGCGCCATTCCACGACCCGTTCCTCGGGCGATCGCGCATGGAGTCGCCGAGCGTCAGGTGGCCCTGCTGACCAATGATGCCGCGACCGACACCCGAACGGCCGGCGAGTCCGTGATGCGGCAGGCGGTGAAGTCGGCCATGGCCGCCCCGCTGCTTGGCGAAGGACGGGGCACCCTTGGAGTGCTCTACGTGGATCATCTCCGGGAACATCAGGCGTTCCAGGATGACGATCT
>CAZPJX010000100.1:0-6668 GCA_964586985.1 uncultured Gemmatimonas sp.
CGGAATCGGTCGCATAGGCCACATCAGCAGGCGGATCCCCCTTCGGCCAGTCGCGCTCCTTGCCTGGGTGGTCCTGCCGAGGCTTCGTCAGGATGTAGGCGGCGATATCGGCCGACTGCTGGTCAGTGAGCACCGTCGCACGATCATAAGGCATGTTGTAGCGGGAGAAGGTCGCCAAGGTGATCTGGCGGGCCATGCCTGCGCCTACCGAGTAGCTCTCCGGCCCCCAGAGGGCCGGTGCGAGCCCGTTGATGCCTTCACCGTTGGCACCATGGCAGCGGGCACATTGCCCCGCGTAGCCGTCCCGACCGGCTGCAACGTCACCGGCGAGCTTCACCTGCACGTTGTCGGGAGGACGTGGCAACTCCCGCAGGGACTCCATGTAGGCCACCATATCCCGCATGTCCCGACCGGCCTCGGGAATCATCTTTCCCGCCAGGCTACGCGCGATACACTCGTTGATGCGGCGCTCCATGTTCTCGGAGTACCCTGGTCGAGCACGATACTGCGGGTAGCGCGCCGCGCTGCCCAACCAGGGGAGCGCGGTCGGCCGGGTTCCATTATCGAGGTGGCAGCTCGTGCACCTGAGCGCGTTGCCACTGTGGTCGGGCAGTGAGTCGCGGAAATTGGTGAGCAGCGCGAGACCGCGTTCGGCGTTTCCAGCCGCCGACGGTTCCTGTTCCGTGCGTAGGGAATCGGCAGGGGGACGGTCGCTTCTCGACGGTCCGCACGCGGTGCCCACGGTGGCAAGCGTGGCCAACAGGAGGCCGCCCCAGAATCGCATAGGGCGAATGCCACTGCACGAAGTACCCGGTTGCTTACGTTCCATGAATAAAGATATCACGCGTGCTCGAGCGCGCCGCCCTTGTGCGCCGCGATATGATCCGTCTTGTCACTCTTGATCTCGTACTGTGGATCATCTGCAGATGCGTGATGGACATAGCCCTTGTAGTCAAAATCGGCGGTGTGAATGGCGATGATGGTGCCCGAGACCCGTCCGGCCTCGGAGTTCCAACGCACGTGATCGCCAATCCTGAATCGCTTGGTCATCAGATTCTCCTTCGGAGCGCGGTGTCGTGACCTCCAAGTTGTCGCCAGATCCCCGGGCATGCGAGTCGGACCATTTTGCGGCATTGCTAAAGGACATCCGAAGGTGTCGGATCTGCCTGGATGCACCGCGCTATGGGCCACCCCTGCCCCATGAGCCCAGGCCGATCGTGCAACTCGCCGAGTCCGCCCGCATTTGCATAGCGAGTCAGGCTCCTGGTATTCGCGCACATCGCAGCGGCCGGCCGTTCGACGATCCCTCCGGCGCGCGGCTCAGGCAATGGCTAGGCGTCGATGAGCACGAATTCTATGACGCCTCGCGGATAGCCATTCTCCCGATGGGATTCTGCTTCCCCGGTCAGGGGAAGTCGGGGGATCTTCCCCCTCGGCGCGAATGTGCGGAGTTATGGCGTTCACGCGTCCTGGCGCAGCTCACCCATGTGAGATTGCTTGTTGTCATCGGCAGCTACGCACTTCGATGGCAGCTCGGACCAGTGGTGGCCAAAGCCGGCCTCACGGAAACGGTGCGAGCCTGGCGGCACTATCGGAACGGAGCGAATCCACCGATCATTCCGCTTCCGCATCCGTCCTGGCACAACAATCGGTGGCTGTCGGCCAACCCCTGGTTTGACGCCGAGCTCTTACCTGAGCTGCGGGCGGATGTGCGGGCAATTCTGGATTCCTGACGAATGCACCTGCACTGACACCGCCTGCGCGCGTTCCGAAAAACCAAACGGCGACCCTTCCATCAGGTCGCCGTTTGCAACTGCCGTATGCGCGTAACCCACGCTAGCGATCAACCGGCTCCTGCCGCCGCGCGTGGCTCCTGACGCCGAGCACTGGCCAGCAGGTAGTCGTGATTCATGCGCTTGATCACATCGATGCTGATCTCCTTCGGGCAGGCTTCCTGGCATTCACCAGTCAGTGTGCAATGACCGAAGCCCTCGAGATCCATCTGCTCCACCATCGCCAAAGCCCGCTTGTCGCGTTCGGGCTGACCCTGCGGGAGCAGACCGAGGTGGGAAATCTTTGCACCGGTGAAGAGCGAGGCGGAAGCGTTCGGGCATGCGGCCACACAGGCACCACACCCGATGCACACCGCCGAATCCATCGCTTCCTCGAGCACGTCCTTACCGATCAGGATCTCGTTGGCATCACGGGGGCCACCCGTATTGACCGAAATGAACCCACCAGCCTGAATGATGCGATCAAACGAACCGCGGTTCACCACGAGATCCTTCACGACCGGGAACGGTGAAGCACGCCACGGTTCCACCGTGATGATATCGCCATCCTGGAATGCACGCATATGGAGCTGGCAAGTCGCAGCGCCCTTCCAGGGGCCGTGCGCCTGGCCATTGATCATCATGGCGCACGATCCGCAGATACCTTCGCGGCAGTCGTGCGCGAAGGCGACGGGCTCCTTGCCGGCCTCTGTCAACTGCTCGTTGAGCATGTCGAACATCTCCAGGAACGACATGTCGGCGCTGACGCCATCGAGCGTATAGGTCTCAAGCTGCCCGGGCGCCTGTGACGCGGGCTGACGCCACACGTTGAGAGTGAGCTTCATTACTTGTAGCTCCGTGTGGAGAGGTGCACGTTTTCGTACACCAGTGGTTCCTTGTTGAGAATCGGCGTCTTTCCTTCGCCTGCGTATTCCCAGGCGGCCACGTACGCGAACTCCTCGTCGTTGCGCTTGGCCTCGCCTTCCTCCTGGTACTCGGTGCGGAAATGCCCGCCACAGGATTCTTCCCGGTGGAGCGCGTCACGGCACATGAGCTCTCCCAGTTCGAAGAAGTCCGCCACGCGTCCGGCACGCTCCAGCGACTGATTCAGCGAGTCGGCGCTCCCGGGCACGTTCAGGTTGCTCCAGAACTCCTCACGGAGGGCCGGAATGAGTTCCAATGCCTTGGTAAGGCCGGCCCTGTCGCGCGCCATGCCGCAGTACTCCCACATGATCTTGCCCAGCTCCTTATGGAAGCTGTCGACCGTGCGCTTCCCCTTCATGCCGAGGAACTTCTGTTGCTGCGCACGAACGGCTTCCTCTGCTCCGCGAAATTCCGCGTGCGAAGTATCCACCCGCTCCAGCTTGTTGCTGGCGAGGTAGTCGCCGATGGTGTACGGCAGCACGAAGTACCCGTCGGCGAGCCCCTGCATCAGCGCCGAAGCGCCGAGGCGATTGGCGCCATGATCGGAGAAGTTGGCTTCGCCGGCCACGTGCAGACCCGGGATGGTGCTCATGAGATTGTAGTCCACCCAGAGGCCACCCATCGTGTAATGCACGGCCGGGTAGATGCGCATGGGACGCTCGTACGGATTCTCATCCGTGATGCGCTGGTACATGTCGAACAGATTGCCGTAGCGCTCGGCGATCGTCGGCTGTCCCAGGCGCTTGATGGCGTCAGCGAAGTCGAGATAGACACCGAGGCCACCGGGACCTACGCCACGACCATCGTCGCAGGCCTCCTTGGCCGCACGCGACGAGATGTCGCGTGGCGCAAGATTACCGAAACTCGGATACTTGCGCTCGAGGTAATAGTCGCGCTCGGCTTCCGGAATCTGGGAAGGCGGCCGCTGGTCACCCTGCTTCTTGGGCACCCACACCCGCCCGTCGTTGCGCAGCGACTCCGACATGAGCGTCAGCTTCGACTGATGCTCCCCATGCACCGGGATGCAGGTGGGATGAATCTGCGTGTAGCAGGGATTGGCAAAGCCGGCTCCCCGCTTGTGCGCTCTCCAGGACGCCGTGACGTTGGAGTACTTCGCGTTCGTGCTGAGGAAGAACACGTTGCCGTAACCACCTGTGGCGAGCACCACCGCGTCGGCCGCGTGCGACGTGATCTTCCCGGTCAGCAGGTTGCGCGTGACGATCCCGCGAGCGTGGCCGTTGATCACCACGACATCAAGCATCTCTTCGAAGGTGTGCATCTGCACCTTCTTGAGGCCCACCTGCCGCTCGAGTGCCTGATAGGCACCCAGCAGCAGCTGCTGGCCCGTCTGTCCTCGCGCGTAGAACGTACGACTGACCTGCGCTCCACCGAAGGAGCGGTTGGCCAGCAGGCCGCCGTACTCGCGGGCGAAGGGGACGCCCTGCCCTACGCACTGGTCAATGATATTCACCGACACCTGCGCGAGCCGGTACACGTTGGCTTCACGCGCACGGAAATCCCCACCCTTTACCGTGTCGTAGAACAGCCGGCGCACCGAGTCGCCGTCGTTCTGGTAGTTCTTGGCGGAGTTGATTCCGCCCTGCGCCGCGATGGAATGCGCGCGGCGGGGCGAATCATGAAACACGAAGCAGGAAACGTTGTACCCCAGCTCTGCCATGGTCGCGGCGGCGGAGGCACCGGCAAGACCAGCGCCCACGACGATGACATGATGTTTCCGCTTGTTGGCGGGGTTCACCAGTTTCATGTCGAAACGATGCTGGTCCCATTTCTGTTCGAGCGGTCCGCTCGGGATCTTGGCGTTCAGGTCGAGCATATCAGTGCGTCTCCGCCGCGGACGTAACCTGGATCGCGGGCGCCTCTGGGAAAAGGTTGGCCAGCACGGCGATTGGAATGATCGCGAAGCCCACGGCGACGACAATGGCCAGTACGACCGCGACACGACGCTTGAGCGGATGCCGTGATGGACGGGCAACGCCCAGCGTACGGGCCACTGCCCAGGTGCCGTGGTAGAGATGCATCCCAAGCGCCGCCATGGCGATAATGTAGAAGCCGGCAACCAGCGGATTGGCGAGGCCGGTTCGCAAATTGTTGTAGGGATCGAGATGCACGAACTGTGGATGCACCGTTCCCAGCGTCATATGGAGGATGTGGAACACGATGAAGGCGAGCAGCACCAGTCCGCCAACCTTCATGGTCTTCGCCGCGAGGGTGGTAACCTGCGGCTTGCGCATCGCGTAATCCTGCGGGCGGGCAGCCTTCGAGAGCAGCGTGAGTTGCACGGCGGAAACCACGTGCAGGACCACCGCTGCCAGCAACCCGATGCGTACCGCCCAGAGAAGCGGCATGCTGGTGCGCAGCAGCAATGCATACTGATGCATGGCATCCTGGCCCTTGAACATCAGGAAGTTGCCGGACATATGGCCGATGACGAACAGGACCCCGATGATCCCTGTCACCGCCATCACGATCTTCTTGCCGATCGTGCTCTGCCAAAAACGCGTGAGACCGTACATAGGCGTGGTAAGTGAAGAGGCCGGAAGAGGTCCCGGGGGGGACCGCGCCGGCCTCCGCAGGTCAGAGGGAGAGCACTGACATCGGTTCACGCACCGCCTGCGCGGAGCGGTCGAGCGCAGCCCGTTCATCGGCGGTGAGCTCGATCTCGAGCACCTTTTCGAGGCCGTTCTTTCCGAGCTTGCAGGGCACGCCGAGATACAGTCCCGACAACCCATACTCTCCTTCGAGCCAGGCGGCACACGGCAGAATGCGCTTGCGATCGTGCACGATGGCATCGACCATCTCCACGGCACCGGCCGACGGCGCGTAATACGCCGAGCCCGTCTTGAGATACTTCACGATCTCGGCTCCACCATCGCGCGCACGTTGCACGATCGCATCAAGCTGCTCGCGCGGCATGAGTTGCGTGATGGGAATGCCGCTGATCGTGGTGTACGAGATGAGGGGGACCATCGTGTCGCCATGCCCACCCAGCACCATGGCCTGGATGTCCCGCACCGACACATCGAGTGCTTCGGCGATGAACGACCGGTAACGGGCCGTGTCCAGCACACCGGCCATGCCGATCACCCGCTCGCGTGGGAAGCCGGTCACGTGCTTCGCCACATGGCACATCACGTCGAGTGGATTCGACACCACGATGATGATCGCGTTCGGCGAAGTCGCCTTGATCTGCTCCGCGACCGACTTCACAATGCCGGCGTTGGTGTTGAGGAGATCATCGCGCGACATGCCCGGCTTGCGGGCGATACCGGCGGTGATGACGACGATGTCCGAGCCAGCCGTCTCCTCGTAGCCATTGGTGCCGATGACCCGCGTGTCGAACCCCTCGACTGGCGCCGACTCCCACTGATCGAGGCCCTTGCCCTGCGGGATGCCTTCGACGACGTCCACCATGACGACCGTGCGGCCGAGCGACTTCTCGGCGATACGCTGGGCCGTGGTGGCACCGACATTACCCGCGCCTACGACCGTGATCTTGTTGACCATGTTATGCCGAATCTCCGAACGGCTGGCGATGCTGAAGAACGGGGGGACATGAACTGGATCGCGCTGTGGTCGGCAGCACCGACCACACTGGCCTGAATGCCGAGGCGTCCAGATGAGTGCGTTCGCGCAACATAGGCGCCGTTAGCCACGCGAGCAACTTGGGCCTCCTCGAAGGCGGGTTCGCGATGGGATCGGTACGGGTGTGGCGAGTGCTCACCGTGTCGCACATTGGTCCAGCGCTCCACGAGCCATTCACTGCGTACCGTGATCCCGGCTCAGCCGCCGACTTCACTCAGCGCGCGCAGCCCCCCGACTCGGAGCTGCAACAACCCATGCTCCCGGGGCTTCTCTGCGAGCGCCCGTTCAAACAACGGAGCGAGCGGCTCGCCCCTTCGCAGCGCCTCACGCACCGTCGAGCGATGGACACGAAACTGCTGCGCCAGATCG
>CAZPJX010000100.1:6678-11064 GCA_964586985.1 uncultured Gemmatimonas sp.
CTTCGCAGCGCCTCACGCAACGGAACTTCGTGATCACCAAACAGGCAGGTGCGGAGTCTTCCGTCCGCGGTTAGCCTAACCCGATTACATTGGTCGCAATAGGTATGCGTCATGGGGGTGATCACACCCACTGAACCCGGCGCATCAGGGTAGCGGTAATACGCTGCAGGGCCGTTACCCGCCACCGGAGAGGCGTCGGGCAGAAGCGCTTGGTCTGCTGAGAGGCGTGCGAGAACCTCGTCACTCGGTACGACGTGGTCCCAGGTCAACTCCCTGAGGTCCCCGACCGGCATGAGCTCGATGAAGCGGACATGCCAGGGATGCTCGCGCGTCAGTGCAGCGAAATCCACGAGTTCGTCGTCGTTGATGCCGCGCATGACCACAACATTGACCTTGATGGGTCCGAGGCCAGCGTCCTGGGCAGCCAGCGCAGAGCGTCGCAGATCGAATCCAAGATCGCGCCTCGCGATGGCGGCCACACGCTCGGGGCGCAGGGAATCAGCGCTGATGTTCACCCGGTGTAACCCAGCATCCGCCAAGGCAGCCGCCATCTGGGGCAACTTTACCCCATTGGTGGAAAGGGCGACATCATCGATGCCGGGTATTTCCTGAAGCAGGCGAATCAGGCGCGGGAGGTCCGGGCGAATTGTGGGCTCCCCGCCAGTGATGCGCAGGCGCTTGAGTCCCAACGGCGCGAGCTGGGCCACAATGGCCGCAATCTCCTCGTAGCGCAGGATGTCCGCCTTGGGGAGCCACGGCAGCCCTTCCAGCGGCATACAGTATTGGCACCGGAAGTTGCAGCGGTCCGTCACCGAGATGCGAAGGTACCCGATCTGCCGTCCAAACTGGTCGCGCATCAGCCAATACTCCGCGTGGGATCGATCCACACCCGGTCGCCGTCCACATAGTGCTCACGTTTCCAGATCGGAACCCGCTGCTTGAGCGCATCGATGATGGCCCGGGCCGCATCGCAGGCCTGGGCGCGATGCGGGTGTGCCGCCACGATGGCGACGCTCACCTCCCCAAGCCCCAATACCCCGATCCGGTGTTCGAGCGATACGCGAAGGCCCGGTGTGTCTGCACAGACCGCCTCCGCTACGGCGGCCAGCTCCCGGGATGCCATGGCTTCATAGGCTTCGTACTCGATCCCCGTGACGGCTCGCCCGTCATTGACGTCGCGTACGGTGCCGAGAAACACCGAAACGGCGCCTATGCTGTCGTCCTGGGTACGCGCGATGAGGGCTCCCACCTCGATCGGCGTCGCGACGATGGCGGCGTGCACGAGCGGCACGTGTCAGCCGCCGGCGACGGGCGGAATCAGTGCGACCTCGTCGCCCGCTTGCACCGTCACCCCGGCAGCCGCTATGCGGTGGTTGACCGCCACCACGACCCGATTGGGGAGGCGAGCGCCACCGGGGAGGGTGCGCAAGGTGGCCAGCAGGGTCTCTACCGCACAGGGCGCGTCGACGGGGACCAGAAGCTCGCGAGTACCGAAACTATCGGCATACGAGGCGAAGAGCAGGACGGGAACAGCCATGCCGAGGAAGATAGCACGCGGGAGCGGTGAGCATGAAACGAGACGCGCCCCGCAGGCAGGGCTGCGGGGCGCGAGAACCTGACGGAACGACTGGGATCAGCTCTCGTCGTCGTCGTCCAGCAGTGTGACATCGATGCCGGCAACCATTGCACGCAGCTCCTTGCTCGGTTTGAACACCGGCACCGGACGCGCAGAGACCTCCACCGGAGAACCCGTCCGGGGGTTGCGGGCCATGCGGGTCTTGCGCTGGCGGATCTTGAAGGTGCCGAAGCCGCGTACCTCGATGTTTTTCTGCTCCTGCATGGCTTCCTTGATGGCATCAAGGAAAGCGTCAACGACGCGAGCACAGTCCTTCTTGGAGATCGTCGGTCCGGCCGTTCTGGCAATGCGTGCCGTGACGTTCTCGACGAGGTCGGCTTTGGTCATGGGGCGAGCGATGGGTGCGGTGCGTGTCGCGCGGAAACGCGACGGGCACCAAGCAGTGGCTCGGTGCCCGCGCAGCGAACGTATGGCCTTAGTGCTTATCAGTCAAGCGTTTGGGCCGTCACACCCCGACGTTTTCTCAGCGCTGTCAGGAACTGGTTGAAGAGCGGCACGGCATCGTGGGGGCCGGGTGCCGCTTCGGGATGGTACTGGACGGCGAAGATCGGCAGCGTCCGGTGACGCAGCCCCTCAACGGTGCCGTCATTCAGGTTGATGTGAGTGACGGCCAGATCAGGCGCCCCTTCCACGCCCTCTCGCCCACCCGCCACGGCGAAACCGTGGTTCTGGGCCGTGATCAACACCTGGCCAGAGGTCAGATCCTTCACCGGCTGGTTCCCGCCCCGATGTCCGAACGGCATCTTGACGGTCTTTCCCCCGAAGGTCAGGGCAAGCAGTTGATGGCCCAGACAAATCCCGAAGACCGGGGTTCCGCTCCCCGCAATTGTCCGGATAATCTGCGGCGCATAGTGCACCGCTGCTGGGTCGCCAGGGCCGTTGGACAGAAACACTCCGTCGGGCTGCATGGCCAGGACCTGCTCTGCTGGCGTCTGTGCCGGGACGACCGTGATTCGGCACTCGTGGGCCTCGAAGAGTCGCAGAATGCTACGCTTGATGCCGTAGTCGTAGGCGACCACGTGATAGGGCGCTTGTGCGTGCCCCCATTCATACGAATCATCGGTGGAGACGATCGTGGCCAAATCGAGCCCTTCCATGCTCGGGCAGGCATCGAGCGCCATCAAGGCGGCCTTATCCGGCGTCTCACCAAGCCCGATCACTCCACGCATGACACCCGCACTACGCAGGTGCTTGGTGAGTCGGCGCGTATCAACCTCCGTGAGTACCGGCACACCGGCGGCTTCAAGCCATTCCGGCAGGCCACCGGTGGCTCGCCAGTTCGAGTAGGTCGGGGAGAGCTCACGGCAGACAACGGCGGCAACCTGCGGGGACGCCGACTCCGGGTCTTCGTTGTTGATCCCGTAGTTGCCGATCTGAGGAGCGGTCATCACAACGGTCTGGCCGCGGAACGAGGGGTCGGTGAAGACCTCCTGGTACCCGGTCATGACCGTGGTGAATACGATTTCGGCGACGGTAGGGGTGGTCCGCCCAACGAGGCGGCCGAGAAAAAGGGTTCCGTCCTCGAGGAGGAGGAACCCTTTGGGTGGAAGCGTGCTCACAGCGTTCTTATGGCTTGGCTGGGGTCGCCGGAGTCGCGGCGGGTGCTGCGGCAGGGGCCGCAGGTGCGGCTTCCTGTGTGAGAGGAGCAGCTGGTGCCGCCGTACCAGCGCCAGCCGGTGCCGCGGGAGCCGCCTGCCCTGCGGGGGCCGCAAGCCGATCAAGCACCGACTTGGGCGCGTTCGCCCTCGTGCTCATGAGCTGCAGAATGAACGCGAGGCCAAGGAAGATGCCACCGCACCACCAGCTCGCCTTGGTGAGCAGGTTCCCTGCCTGACGGGTCCCGATGATGGAATCGGCAGAGGAACTTGCGCCGCCGAAGCTGGCGGCGAGCCCTCCACCCTTGCCCGACTGGAGAAGAATCGCCGCCACCAGCACCAGCGCGTCGATGATGAGCAGAATCAACAGGAACGTGTACATGGAGCAGCAGTGGCGACAGACGGAAAACAGGGGCGCGCCAGAATGGACTGCGCCTCAATGAGCCTTGAAAGATCGCGACTTGCAGAGCCGGTGACAAGGGATGGAGCCGCGGAAAGCACGCTAGGCGTTCACGATCGCCGCCCAGGAGTCCGCATCGAGCGAGGCGCCACCCACCAGCAGGCCATCGACATCCGGCGCCGCGAGCAGTTGCGCAGCATTCCCCCGGTTCACCGAGCCGCCGTAGAGGATCGGAATGGTTCCGGCCACAGCGGCCCCCACGCGGGCAGCCAGCGCCTGGCGCAGCACCCCGTGGATCTCGGATGCGTCGGCGGGAGTGGCTGTCCGACCCGTGCCTATGGCCCAGACTGGCTCGTAGGCCAGCAGGATCGTCCCGACCTGCTCTTCGCTCAGACCGGCGAGTCCCGCCGTCAGTTGGCGTTGTACCACGTCCGCGGTGCGCCCAGCTTCCCGTTCGGCGAGCGTCTCACCCACGCACAGCATTGCCGTCAGGCCACTCTGGATGATCAACGCCATTTTCTGCGTGGTGGCTTCGTCGCGTTCACCAAACACATGCCGGCGTTCGGAGTGGCCCACCAGGACCACACGTGCGCCCGCGTCGCGGGCCATGAGCACCGAGTTCTCGCCGGTAAAGGCGCCCGTGGCCTCCGAGTACACGTTCTGGACACCGACCTGGATCTCCGGGCGCTCACGCAGGGCCCCCACGACCGTCGTCAGCGTAATGGCCGACGGAAAGAAAATCACGCTGCGATCAG
>CAZPJX010000101.1:0-10984 GCA_964586985.1 uncultured Gemmatimonas sp.
ACGCTGGGGTGGACGAGATCCTTCGACCGGTTGGATGCGTTGCTGGAACCCACCTTCGCCGCAGGTGGATGAGCGGCGTCCCCTTGGGGCACACGAGCGTGTGCCCCATCTCGGATGAGCTTCAATACAACAGCTTGTACACCAGCACAACGTTGCGTCCGGGATTGTAGGCAAACCGCTTGATACGGCTGGTGGCCTCGCGGTACCGCGCGTCGAATGCGTTGTCAACGCGCAACGTCAGCGCATGTACGTGTCGACTCCCCACCGTGAACAACCAACCGGCCGTGAGATCCACAAGCGTGTAGGCCTCCGTGGGCACATCGAGGCCGTCATCGAGCACCCGGCGCTGTGCCAGCACGTGACGCATCTCGCCACCCACGGAGACTCGTCCGTTGTCATAGCGCAATGACCCTCCGAGGCGAGCAGCGGGAATGTACGGCAACACCTCACGGCTACCTCGAATGAACGCACGGGTGAGGTCACCCATGACGCCGCCCACAAGGTGGTGCACCATTTTGGACTCGACCTGCGCCTCCACCCCCGTCAGCACCGCATCGCGTCCGGCGAAGGTCACGGACGGCACCTTCATGCCGTCAAGGTCCCGAGGCGTATCGAGAGCAACTGGGGTGATGTACCCGTCGATGCGGTTGTAGTAGCCATTGAGTTGTGCAAACACTCGTGACGACTGCGCACGCAGGCCGGATTCGAAGCCCGTGCTGCGTTCCGTCCCAAGTTTTGGATTCCCAACGTCATAGGTACCAACGGCCGCATGGAACCCATTGGCATAGAGTTCCTCAACGGCCGGTGCCCGAAATCCACGAGACACATTCCCGGAGAGAGACAGACCATCACTGAGGGGAATGCTCAGCCCAGCCGATGCCGCGGTGTTGTTGAACACCCGACTTTGTGCAGCGCCGAAATGCGCGACATTCTCACCCGGACGGGTGGCCATCGTCACGCGGTCATAACGAACGCCAAGCTGGAGACGGGGAGCGTGCTCCGCATCTGGCTGCCCCGACAGCGAGAGTTCCTGAAATACATAGGCCGCCACATTCGTGTTGTCGGATGCCGGCGTGAAGGCTTCCTCGCCAACCGGGCTGTATTGCCGAAAGATGCCCTGAAACCCCACAGCTCCGTTGACGCGCCCTGTCCGTGTACGCGCCGTGATTCCAGTGGTTTGCGTCTGGAGATTGAATCGCGTACCGACAGCGCCACCCTCCTCGATTTCCGCGTGCTGATAGCTCTGGACGGTCTGATCAACACGAATCGATGACACGCCGATCCGACCAGTATTGAGCGTGCCCTGAAATGCCCCACTCCGGCGCACCCCGTCGATGCGAACTGCCTCCTCGCCCACCTCGTGTGGCAGTCCATAGGCGAAATCCATCTGCCGGTATACGCCGCCGAGGGAGAGTCGCGACCCCACGTACCCGCCACCCACAGTAAGCTGCTGCGTGTTCCCACGTGTATTCGGCTGCTTGTCTCCTCCGCCGACCCGCAGGTCGCGAAATTCGCGCAGATTGCCCCGCAGCGTGATGGCGAGGTGCTGGTTGATGGGTACCGTAAGGCCGACGCCGGCGACACCACCGGGGGTGGCTGATTCGCCCTGGCCCAGGACGTATCCCGAAACCTTCGCCGGAATGGTTGTGGGGATGTCCGTCGAGATAACGTTCACCACCCCACCCAAGGCGTTGTTGCCGTACAGGAGAGAGGCGGGGCCGCGAATGACCTCGATACGCTCCGCGCTCGCGGGGTCTACGGCGTTCATGTGATCAGCTGCCGCGGACGAGAGATCACCTGTTCGCTCACCGTCCTGCAGAACCAGCACCCGCTCTCCAGTGAGGCCGCGTATCACCGGAGTCGCCGCCATCGGCCCATTGAACCGGGACGCCATACCGGGTTCCTTGGCAAGGGTCAGCCCCACGGACGTGCTCAACGCGCGTTGCAGCTCCTTGCCGCCCAACTGAACGGTGGCCTGGGTTACGTCGAGCGGGTCGCTTCCGGTTGGCGTCGCCGTGACACTGACGCTGCTGAGGCGCACGGTGGCGACGTGCATCACGATGCTGATGCGCACATCCCCGGAGGTCGGCACCACCACCACCTGATGGGAGCTGGCATAGCCTATGCGTACCAGATCCAGATGGTAGGTCCCCGCGGGCAGTCCGTGCAGCAGAAACGCGCCGCGTTCATCGGTAAGTGCCGACCGGTTGGAACCCGAGACTGCCACCTGCACACTGGCGAGCGGGGAACCCGCTGAGTCCTTGACGACCCCGATGACCGACGCATTCTGCGCGAACAGGGTCGACGCGATACTGAGGTGGGTCAGTAGACCCAGGAAATACACGCAATACTTCATGCAGGGCTGCGCCAGGAGGCGCCCGCCTTCCACATGAGGAAGGAACGAACGACGCATGTCGGAATCCACCTGAATCGAAGGAGTGAACGGCCTGGCCGCGGAGCGTCCGCTGCACAGGGCCATGCGCTGGCAGGACAACGGCCTGCCAGCAGAGTGTTCAGCTCAGGACAAGGGGTGGAGCGCGACTCGCCGCTCGCGTGGTCGCCCGACATTCCTTCGGGGCATTGAGCGCCTTGGGCAGCCGAAGGCCAAGGAGCCCCTCCGGCAGCAGGATTCCGGTTGACGCCGGCCTAGCCATCGGCGTCGTGGCGGTGGCACACAGCACGCAGTCATGCGGGTGCACCACAACGCAGCCACTGCCCGTTTCCGACTCGATGTGCGCATAGGCAGCGCGCTGATCGACGCCGACACCGTCCGCGACGGCGGCGGCGGCTGGTGCAAGCACCTGCAGGCAGGCCAGGACGAATAGCACGCGTCGCCATAGCGCGCTGCGCACGATCTTCGTCGGGGGCTTCGTCATGATGTCCAAGGTTGTTGATTGGCACGTCAAACGCCATCCGTAGTTACACTGCCTGCCTCCAATGGATCGTGCCCGTGGCGCCGTCAGCCAGCAGCGGATCCCATCCCCGCGCAGGGGCATCACCTGGATCGCGACTCGGGAATAGTGCCGTCCCGCGGATCCCATCCCCGCGCAGGGGCATCCCGTCCACCGCGCTTGAGCACAGCCCGTTGCTTCGACATGTTTCGTCCTTCGGTTCTGACTGGTCCCGAAGGTGAACCGAAGCCGGAGGGCCTGCGGCTTTTGTCCTTCCCTCCTGCGTATTCAGGCCTTTCCGTCGGCAACCCGTTGCGGTGACGCAGCCGCGCTTCTCCAGCGCGGCGATCGCACTGCTGTCCGCTTTCCGTGAGGTTTGCATCATGGCGACGCAGCTCTCCCCGTCCGCTCCCGTTCGCGAGAGTGCCGGTGGCCTCGCGCCACAGGGCATCACGCCCAAAGGCACTGTCCACTGGAATTATGTCGCGCCCGAACTGGTCGAGGCCGCGATCCGCCGAAAGGAAGGAACGATTGCGGACATGGGACCGTTCGTGGCGGTGACCTCACCGCACACCGGGCGGTCCCCGAATGACAAGTTCGTGGTCAAGGAACCCGGTAGTGTATCCGATGTCGACTGGGGAAGAGTCAATCAGCCCCTCTCACCCGAACACTGGGCCTGCTTGAAATCGGACGTGCAGCAGTATCTCAATGGTCTCGATGAATTGTTCGTGCAGGATCTGTATTGTGGCGCCGATCCGTCGTCGCGTCTGAGTGTGCGTTACATCCTCCCGAATGCATGGCATGCCGCCTTCGTGCGCAACATGTTCATCCGCCCAGCGTTCGACGAGTTGGCGACCTTCGCGCCCAATTTCACAGTGTATCACGCGCCGGAAATGCAGGCCGATCCGGCACGCCATGGGACCCGCACGGGAACGTTCATTGTTCTCAATCTCGCCGAACGTACGATCCTGATCGGCGGCACGCGCTATGCCGGAGAGCTCAAGAAGTCGATGTTCACTGTGATGAACTACCTGCTGCCCAAGCAGGGAGTGCTGTCCATGCATTGCTCCGCCAACATCGGCCCTGCGGGTGACACGGCGCTGTTCTTCGGTCTCTCCGGCACGGGGAAAACCACCCTTTCTGCTGACCCGGAACGTGGCCTCATCGGGGATGATGAGCACGGCTGGTCGCCGGAGGGCACCTTCAACTTTGAAGGCGGCTGCTACGCCAAGGCCATCAATCTCTCTGCCGAGGGGGAGCCAGACATCTACGCGACCACGCAGATGTTTGGCACGATTCTCGAGAATGTGGTGTTGCACGAGCCCTCGCGTACCGTGGACTTTGCCAGCGCACGCATCACCGAGAATACGCGCGCATCGTATCCGCTCCCGTACATCAAGAACCATGTGCCAAGTGGCCGAGGCGGTCACCCCAAGAATGTCGTGTTCCTGACCGCCGATGCATTCGGTGTCCTGCCACCGATTGCCAGGCTCACGCCGGAACAGGCGATGTATTACTTCCTCTCGGGCTACACCGCCAAGGTGGCTGGCACGGAGCGAGGTGTGACCGAGCCTCAGGCCACCTTCTCTGCGTGTTTCGGCGCGGTGTTCCTTGTATGGCACCCCACCAAGTACGCCGAGATGCTTGGCGCCCTGCTCAAACAGCATGGCTCTCAGGTGTGGCTGGTGAACACGGGGTGGAGCGGTGGCTCATACGGAGTTGGGAAGCGAATGAAGCTCTCTCACACGCGCGCCATGGTGCGGGCCGCGCTGGAGGGATCGCTGGCGGCTGCGACCTTCGCCGCCGACCCCGTCTTTGGCCTCTACATTCCACAGAGCGTGGACGGCGTACCGAGCGAGGTGCTCGACCCACGCCGTACCTGGGCCGACGGCGCCGCCTACGACGCACAGGCGGCCAAGCTGGCAGGTATGTTCCGCGAGAACATCAAGAAGTTCGGCGACGCCGTGTCACCAGCCATCCTGGGCGCTGGCCCGAAGGGGTGATTCGTCTTCGCATCGACGACCGCGTGAAGAACACAGCGCCCCCGCACCGAATGGTGCGGGGGCGCTGTGTTCTGTCGTGATGTCGCGAACTGATCGTCGCGCGAAGCCTGGTTAAGGGACCTTCACCGTTTCGAGATAGACATCCCGTCCTTCACGCACCTGAAGATACAGCACGCCATTTGGGCCGAATCCGACGATCTGACGACCACCCGGCAGCTTCACCCGCTGCATCAGCTTACCCTCACGACTGATCACGTCGTAGACGAGGGGTGGCTGGTCTGCCATGGGCATCATACCCATCATGCCCTGCGCTGGGCCCTGTCCCTGACGTCCAGCCTCTCCGGGCGCGCCAGCGGGCGCTCCTGAAGCAGCTCCCGCTGTGGCAGCTGCGGGGGCGCCTGACGTGGCAGGCGTGGCCTGACGCGGCCCGCCCCCTCCTCCCATGCCCGGACCCATCCCGCGGCCGCCAAGCATCGTCTGCGCAAGCTGCGCAGCCAAGTTCGACGTGGATGGCAGCACCCACAGGTTCCCCTGATGGTCGGCGATGCTCGACCCCTGACGGATGGGTGGGAAGTAATCGGGCAACTTGTCTGCCGCGATCGGCTCGAAGTTCATGCGGAACCCGCCACCACCTCCGGCACCTGCCCGCTCTGACGCGGTCTTCGCCAGCGTCTGCAGGGAGTCCACCATCTTGGTCTTCTCCTCGTCGCTGATGTGCTTCCAGTCAAACGGCAGCTTGTCGGACGCGACGTGGGAACCATCGGGACGGTAGTAGTCGACGTGGTAGTCAAGCACACGCATGACCGCGACCGTTCCATCGGCGAGCAGCGCCCAGTCGTCAGCCTGTGGCAGCGGATTGATCTTGACGACAATCCGCGTGGATCCGTCTTCCCCGCGCGTCATCTGCATGTCGTTCTTGGGCACCTTCACAAAGGTGACCGTGTCGGCCTTCCGAGTATCGAAGTCGACGCGGATGATGGGGACGGAATCGGGTTGGTTACCCGGAGTGAAACCGCGACCGCCTTGACCACCGCCGCGCTGGCCACCCTGGGCGCCGCCGCCCATACCACCACCTCCCATACCACCACCGCCACCCGGCGGGCCACCGAAACCGCCGCCGGCGCCGCGATTGCCGCCGGCTCCGGGGTTCCCTCCCTGATTTCCACCGCGATTGCGCTGCTCGGCACCACTGCCGAACATCGCGCCACCGCCGCCACCCGGACCGCCGCCCGTAGCACCCTGCCGGTAATACAGACGCCCTTGGCTATCGAATGCATAGGATGCCAGCGGTGTACTCGCGAGCGTATTGATGTCGTAGGGGCGTGGCGAGGCCATGACACGCAGCGTGCGACCACGTGGATCCAGAGCGACCAGCGACATGGTGGATGCATCAACCACGATGGTGGTGTCGCCGAGGTAGGCCATCAGGCCCAATGAACGCTGCCCATAGGGCATCAGCGCACCTGGCGCGGTGTCCGCCACGATGACCGGATTCGCAAGCGACGCGTCGAACTTGATCAGGCGACGGCGCTGCGAATCGTTCACGAACAGTGAACCATCTGAGAGCACCCGCACGGCGTTCACGCCGCCGAGGGGTTGGGTCGTGCGGGCCACCACGGGAGAAACATCGCGCACCGGAACCGCCGGCGCTGCCGCTGGAGCCGCAGCTGGGTTGGCAGGCTCCTGCGCCGCCAGCGCCACGGGCACCAGAGCCGCCAGCAACACCCCAGCGCTGCTCCAACGAGCCAGGCGAGCGGTCCCCGAAGAGTCGACAGTCATCGTTTGCATGAATGAGGTACGTGTCTGGTCAGTGGAAATCACCGGCCACCTCCGAAACCACCGCCGCCGCCGAAGCGATTGTCGCCACTGCTGCCGGACCGGATACCCTGGAGGTTGCGCTTATCCATGAAGGAGAGCAGCGCCGTGGGAAGAATGCGAACCTGCTCATCGGTCAGCATCTTGCGGATACTAGGCGCCACGGCGATCAGGAGATCCACCGAGGCCTCACGCGCCTGGCGGTAGCGGCCATAGGCATCCGAGTGGCTGTACTTATCGGGCAGCTCGGAGAGGAAACGCGCCACCGGCGTCCAGATGCTGTCGCTCTTGAGCACATACCAGCGGTTGAGGGTCGCGAGGCTGTCTGCCTGCTTGCGCGTCAGCTGGAGCGTATCCGCCTGCAACAGGATCTGCTGCATCGGATTGATGAGCCCAACACTTGCCGTATTCCTGAGCTGCTGCAGCGAGGGCTTGTTCCCCGGGCGTGAGCGACCGCGGTCGAGCTGCTGCAGCAACTGCTGCTGCTCGCGCGAGGGGCCTACGTCGAAGTTCACGGACAGCGTCACGGAGGTTGGGCTGGAGCGCTGCGTGGTCTGCTGTGGACGCGTGGAACCGAAGCGCTCGTTGACTTCGTACTTGTAGGTGCTGGTCACCGGATCGAAGCCGCGGACGAAGAGCAGTGCGCCGTTGCTGCCCGGATTCGGCGTCGCGCCCCAGCCCTTGAGGTTATCTTCGCCATTGATGAGGCGATCAAGCCCATTGAGCGGGTTGGAGACCTGCAAGCGCACGTTCGCACGCTGTGGAATACCGAGCTTGAGCGAGTTGAACGAGATGTTGAGGTTCCCCGTCATCTGCCAGGGTCCCGTGCACGAATTCCGACCGGCGAACTGCCCGAGCTGACTGCGCAGGCACTCGACCGCCTCACGCGTGCCGGTGGCGAGGAAGTTCTCGATGCCCGCCCGGAGCGCCGGATCGGCAACCGTTGCGGGGTCATAGATGAACGCCCGGTCGTTGTTGTAGCTGTCGCCGTTGATATCCTGGTTCACCGTCGGAGTGTAGTTCACCCCCGAGCGCAGGTTGCCATTCCAGGAGATACGGATGGCGTCAAAGGCGTTATAGCTGAGCGAGTACTGGATCTGGTGGCGCGAGAAGAATGCGCCCTTCGACCACTCCACACCGATCGGTACTCCCGCGGTGCTATTGAACCCGAGGTACTGCTCGCGCATATCCGCCAGCACATAGGACAGGCTCCATCCCCACTTGGTATTGAAGGTCATGGGGCGGACGCTGAGCGTCAGCTGCTTGCTCTCGGACTGGAGGTCGGACGTTTGTGCGGTCACCCGACCGTAGGAATCGACCAACCGGGCCTCACGCCACGCCACCTGCCCTGTGGTCGGGACGATGGCCGCCTGGGTCACGAAGACGGGTCGGTTCAGTTCGTTGGCGAGCGTGAACTGCTGGTTGCCGGTGAAGTTCAGATCGATACCGCCCTGCTGATGCTGGTTGCGCGACATCGTCGCGTCGACCGAGAACATCGCCCGATTTCCCAGCACCGCCCCCTGCCAGCCGATATTGCCGCGAATGGAGCGCTGCGTCATGTAATCGGGAGTAAACAGCACGACGTTTGGCGAACTGTTGGAAAAGACCGTCCCGGTGCTGCCGTCGGCGCAGGTGCGCGGAATGTTCCCCACATCGGCCGCATAGGACTGCCAGTCGGCGATCGGCGTGGCCGCACCAACGCAGGTGAGCTGCTGCAGACCACTCGGCAGCCCGGTGTTGTCGATGGCATTGGAGATCAGCTGCGTGCCGGGCGTGTTCTGGAATATGCCAACACCGCCCCGGATGACCGCGCGCGGGGCACGCACCATGCCCGGCAGCAAGGCCATCTGCTTATCCTGGCCAACCGTCCACGAGAATCCAACGCGTGGGCTCACATAGAATCGGTTGGGGACCTCGGCGTTATCGAACCCGAACTTCGCGCGCACGTCAGGATTGGTCTCGGGGCCCATGTTGTAGTGGTTCCCGTCGACACGCACCCCGTACTGAATCTGGAGGTCGTTCATCGGACGCCAGGCATCACCCAGCGACATCGCGCCCACGATCTGGCTACCGGTGCGCGTGCGCGGGGACAGCAGACGCGTGAAGGACGCCGGCGTATTCGCCTGCAGATCCGCCAGCGAGTTGAAGGAGAAACTCCCGTACTCGTTGAAGTTGAAGAGGTTCGAGAAATCGTCGCGGCGCAGCTCGGTGGTGAGCTTCACGCGATGGCGATTGTCGCTCGAGAACCAGGAGAGGGTGTTGTTGCCCGAGAACGTGGAGGACGCGCTGCCGTTGTTCATGGAGGGTGCCCCACCGAACTGCAGCGTGTTCACCGACGACGACCCATCGGCGAGCTGCGAATTCACGCGGACGGAGCCGGAGGGCAGCACCAGGAACGGATCGGCATCGTTCCGGTTGGTGGAGTAGCCAACCGTGGTTTCGGTGAAGATCCCCATCCAACCGAGCAGCCCGCTCTGTCGCACCTGAATGGCTCCGCCCCAGCTCGTGCGCTCACCGTCGCGGGTCGGAGCCATCAGCCCACCGCCACCAAACCCGCCCCCACCGAAGCCCCCCCCACCGCCACCGAAGCCTCCTCCGCCACCGCCACCCACCGGCGAGGTGCGGTTGAAATTCCCGGACACGGTCAGGGCATAGGTGTTCCCGCGTGAGGAATTCTGCGGGACATAGTCAAAGCTCGTCAGGAGAGAGACGCGCGTATTGATACGCTGCGGCGAATATCCATCGATCGAGACCGGGACATCCGCTCCACTCAGGATGTCGAGCAGGCGATTCACCGAATCCGAAGCGACGCCAACGGTCTGGAAGCCCACGTCGCTGGTACTGAGCAGCGTCTGGAAGTCCTGGAGACGGCGATCGAACTGGAAGGACGAGCTATAGAAGGCACGATCCGGACTGATTGGGCCGGAGGCGCCACCACCGAGCGACATGTTCGTGTACTGCTGTCCCGTGGCGATGCCCACGCGATCCGTCCATTGCATGGGCGGTGCGATGAAGTTGGAACTCAGGTTCCGACGTACATAATTGGAACCCGACCTGGTCCGTACCTGGAGCTGACCACCCGAGAACCCGCCGCGCGAGACATCATACGAGGAGGTGGACAGCGAGGTCATGACCGACGCATCGCGCGGAAGTTGAGCATCCCCGAAGTTCAGGCCATTGAGCTGGGTATTATTCTGGTCGCCGCCAAGACCGAACACGGAGAACGCATCGGAGGCGCCGTCAGCACCAAGCAGCAGCTGCACTCCGGGGATGGCGGAGGCCATCGCGGCCAGATCGCCAAGCTGGTCGACGTTCAGAAACCCATCGGTTTCATCGGTGACCGACTTCTCCGTTCCGCTGACATCGGAGACCGTGTCACTGCGAGAAACACCAGCCCGCTCGGTCACGGTCACGGCATCGAGCGTGATCGCCGCCGGCGCCATGCGTGCGTCGGCGATCAGAATCTCCTGATCAGCCGTGCGCTTCACCTGATAGCGCCGTGGCGAGAGGCCGATACCCGAAAAGGTCACCCAGTAATCGCCTTCCCCGCCGGGGAAGGAGATGGTGTAGCGACCGTTCTTGTCGGTGCGCGCGGTGCGGCTGACGTTTCCACCGAGTGTCGTGGCCGTCACGAGCACCCCCTGGATGGCCAGCGTATCGGTGCCGATGACACGGCCGCGGATGATATCGATCTGTTGAGCGAAGGCCGTCGCACTGCTCGCGAGGAGCAGGGTCAGCGCGCCGATCAGGCGTCGGAAAAAGGGCGTAGGAGTAGTCACGACACTGAGACGGGAATCCTCGGCAGTTGTTAAGGGCAGCGGCCGAGGAAAATGACGGGATCAAAGGTTTCGGCGCGGGCACCGGAGGACCTGGGTATTCCGCAACTATGCGAACCCGGCGCCTTTCGTTGGTCCCTGCCATGTTCCGTTCGCCCCTGTGACAGGAGGCACATGGCGGGGACCGATCAATTCCACGTACTGGAATGACACGTGACTGACGAGCTCGGCCTATCTTCCGGTATGGAAATCCTGCGCGACCCCCTCTGGAACAACATCCGGCTCGATCCGCTGGCACTCGCCCTGCTCGACACACCGGTGCTGCAGCGCCTCCGGTACGTCCGGCAGCTCGGCCTGGCCTTCCTGGTCTATCCGGGGGCGACGCACTCCCGATTCGAGCACGCGCTGGGCGCGTGGCACCTCGCGGGGCTGGCGCTGCGTCTGCTGGAGGAACGGGGGGCTCTCTCGGACATCCCCCTCCGGGAACAGCAGATCGTGC
>CAZPJX010000102.1:0-6871 GCA_964586985.1 uncultured Gemmatimonas sp.
CTAGTCAGATCTCCCGCATCGATAGCCGCATTGCCCACATCTTGTCACGTTTGGAGGTCGACGCTGGTGAGTTTGGGTTAGCCCTACAGGTTGTTCCAGGCGCCTTCATATTTCCTGCGAATAAGTCGATCAGAACCAGAGATGATGCGGACAAACTTCTAACGTACATCGAATGTGCCTATCGTTCAGATCCGATTGTCGATCGAATCGCGCTAGGGGAGTCCGCAGCATCGGTTGCCAACCGCAGGAGCATACCCTTTGATCTTCGAGTCAGAGCGGCTGACATCGGGTTGGTTATCGCCGCCAACACTTGCGATTCATCTCTAGCAGAGGCTTGCTTTTTCGGACTCCAGCATCCGAATGTTGTGAGTGCCACGAAGCCAGAGATGCTGCGAATAGGTCTGCTTTACCATTCCGTCTTTGGATCGATCGAGGCCGCCGACTCACTGGCATTGTCTGTCAGTCAGCAGGCGTCTCTTGCCCCGGCGTCCACCGGTGCAATTACCGACTTAGCGAGAGCTGGATACGTATTTCGCTCGATCGGAAACGTGGAGGCCGCGACCGAAGCTTTTGCTCGCGCCATTGAGTTGGCAACCAATCTCGGCTCTCCCCGGCGAAAGGAGTTCCCCCTATGGCAGCTGGCGCTAATCTCTATGGAGACAGGCAATCTTCCGACTGCAATGGCTTGGACCGATAAGCTGATGAGTATTGCTGCTACCAATGGCGAAGAGACAGCGAACGACTACCTCTTTGGTCACCTTTGCCAGCTATCAATTCTCAAAGGAGATGCAATCGCTGCTAGCTACTACCACGGCAAGTGCGCGAGTGCCCTTCCGACCCTCCCTCCCATCCGATCCATTGCTTTTGTGATTGCCCTTGAGCTGGGAGTGAAGCTATTGGATTCTGCGTGGTGTCCCCCACCAGCATTGCTCGAAGTGGCGTTGGACCGATTTGAAAAAACGTCGCGCTATTGCGCCTCGGATTTTCTGGCTTCGGTGCTTGCCGAATGCTTAATACGGCGCAGTGACTCTGATCTAGCGAAGGCGATCATCACAAAATATATGACACATGACCGTAGAGAGCGGAGTTCCCCTTCAGCAAGACTATCTCTTGCTATTGACCATCTTGGACTCAAGGTAACTTAGGCGACCGCTGGGGTACGAACCCGTTTCTTGACGATATCAATGATTTGGGTCAATGAGTGCACATTCCCAGCATCATTCTTGTCAAACAGCCGCGAAAACGCTGGAGACGAGAGCAGGATACTACAGATTTCTGGGTCGAACTGACTCCCGCTGAATTTTCTCAGCTCTTCTCTAACCTCGGCCTCACCCAAGGCCTTACGATAGGGGCGGTCTGTGGTCATTGCGTCTATTGTATCAGCAAACATGATGATACGTGATGCAAGCGGTATCTCTCTACCCTTTAACTGATCCGGATACCCCGTCCCATCCCAGTTTTCGTGGTGATGCCTAACGGCCGGAACAATATCCCTAAGATCCGAAATCTTTACTACTAGTTCTGCACTTTTTATTGGATGCAATTCCATAGTCGCTCGTTCGTCCGATGTCAGTCTCCCAGGTTTCATCAAGATGGGAGCGAAAATTTCATGAATCTTGCCAACGTCGTGTAGCAGGGCGGCTACCGACACCCGCTCAATCTCTCTCTGAGAGAGGCCAATAACCTGCGATATTATACGAGAGAATCTGCGGACTCTCTGTGAATGACCTGAAGTGTAAGGATCGCGAAATTCTACGGTCTGCACGAACAGCTCTAACAGCTCTCTGTTAGTCGTTTCTAATTGGTGTTTAGAGCGATATGCCAACCTCAAACCATAGATGAGCGTGCACAAGAAAACTATGCCACCAAGCCTCCAGTCGACATATGCGCGTGCGAAAGCATACACGGCTGGGATGGCTACCACATCATAGACAAGACCTGCGGCGTTTCCCTTGTACCAAGTCCGTATAATGCTGTTGCCTTCCGCCAATCCAATCACGGCAGCAACGGCGAAGGTATTCACGAGGAGGAATACAATCACACCAGCGGTATGCGGAAGAGCACGAAAAGCCGAATCGCTTTGCAGCGAAACGCCGCCTAGCCTCTCGTAGACGAATGCGGCTGCCGATCCAGCAAGGACAATCTGAGCGACATTGAAAGCACGCTTGACCGCTGGCTTTGGCTTAACCAGTTCCGCCGTTAGCGCCCCGACACCAACTAGGGCAAGCGTTGCCCAAGACGGGTAGAGGATTATCGCCGACAGGTAGGGTATGAAAGATACCTCACCAAAAGTGCTCCCCTGAACACGGTAGCTGAGGACTGCTCCCACGAAGGCTACAAAGGTGAGCCCAGCGGCACCTACCAGCGGCGCTAGTTCCACCGCCGGTTTATCAAAATACGAACCGACAAGCGCAGCAGCTGACGCAGCTACGATCGCATAGACGTAGGCGATTACGCTTGTCTTCATATGGTGGTGAAGGATGCCCCGCCAACCCCTGGGAGAGACTAGGTCAGCCCCAGGTCTTCAGGTCAGCCAACACGAACGACAACAGCGCGTCCACGAGCTCGGCCACGAACTCCATTCTGCGTCACCTCCCGATAGGTAGTCACGCGTGTTCCGCTCGGAACGCCGCGTGCTCTCTGATGGTTGGCTCCGCTCCTGCTGCTTGGCCTGCCCGCTCAGCTCCGCTCTAGTCGGTTGACGGGGACAACGTGGTGATTCGTCTAGTGTGGACGAATGATGGTCGGTGGACGGACTCCGTCGGCGAGGTCCTATCTATCCAGATATAGCCAGCGGTTGGTCGCGTCGAGCACCGCCAGCACGGCACTCGTTTCCGCATTCTCCCGCACTTCACAGCTCCCCGTCAGGACCACAGGCTCTCGGCCCATGCGCACCGCGAGGCTTACAAATACGAACTCCCTGTCGAACGCGGTAATCAGTGTCGCTCCCTCAAGACCCAGTCCGCGCGCGCTGCCCACGGCTCCAGCCGTGCCGCGCGATGCCGCGATCGCCTGCACCGTTGCGCGCGCTGCCAACTCGATCCGGGATCGCTCCGCCTCCTGACCCTCCGCTTCACCAACATAGGTCTGCCCTTCACGCGATAGCGTAACCAGACAGGTCACTCCACGCGTCCGGGATCGCCTCACTTCCACGTCCTCGAAAATCAGCAGCCGACGCCCGAGCTCCAGCACGGGCCGCGACTCTCCGGGAACAGACGATTCAACCGCCGCTTCGGCACGTTCCCGGCCGCCTCGCGCCACGCTGCTCGCCACTCCCGACATCGGCGCCGATACACCCGCGACCGCGACCGCCGCATTCGCCGCAGGCGCCCCTTCCGCCGCACGCGGGGTGGCCGGCATGCCGCCGGACACGCTGCTGCCCGCCGCCGCCGGCAGGTCCGCCGCACGGGGCGCGTCCAACGTGGTCGCGATCGACACCTTGCGGTGATTCACCCGCAGCCCCAACTGCGCCATCAACGCACTCTCGATGTTCCGCACGGTGTGCTTGGGCAACACCTGATCCGTGGTCAGCACATGGATCTCTTCGATGGCACCGGTCTCATTGGGCACGATCCGGGCCGACAACACGCCCGGCAGGGTATGAATCAGATCCTCGGCCCGCCGAAGGGGGAGCACACTCCCGGCAATCGCCCCTGCCGAGGCAGAGGGGGAAGGGGAGGGGGAGGTCATGCCGAAATTGAGAGGTAGGGACAGGCTGAGCTCCGCGGCAAAGGCGAACCGAAGCATTCACTCCGGCTGTCAACGGGGCCAATATGTGCGCGAGGTCGCTCTGTGGCAAGGCTCACGATTTCCCAACCACTTGCGCCGCATACAGGTAGCCCACGGCACTTCAAGTGACGTCTAGGGCCGCAGCCCCCTCCTCACCCTCCTCCCCTTCGTACTCCCGCAACTTCCGGTACAGGGTCCGCTCTCCAATCCCCAGTTGCTCGGCGGCCTTCCGCCGGTTCCCGCCCGTCTCCCTGAGCGCGGCCTGGATCGCTGCGCGCTCGATCTCGGCCATGGTCATCCCCGCCCCCAGCGTGATCACGGCCGGCGGGATGGCCTGATTTCGCGGCTCGATGCCGCCTCTCACCCCCCCAAGCGCTCGACTCGGCGGCGCCTCTCCAACCTCACTGCCGGCCTGCAGTACGCTCGCCGACGCGAGGTCACCCACCCACCCGGCGGCATACCCCGGCGAGCCCCCCGACGGAAAGCCGGAGACATACCCGCCAGACACTCCTGGCGCAGACATCGCACGGGTCACGGATTGGGTTTCCACATCCATCCGACGCCGCAATTCCTCCACCTGTAACTTGAGCTCCACCAGCGAGCGCACGATGAACTCAATTTCACGCCCCTGCGCCCGCTCGGCACCCTGGAGCACCGGCCCCACATGCACCGGGAGCAAGCGCCGGCCGCCGCCATCGCGAATCGCCCGCGGAATGGCGTCCACGCCGATCTCCCGCCCATGCGCTAGCACCACCATGCTCTCGATGAGATTACGCAGCTCGCGCACGTTGCCGGGCCAGGAATACTCCACCAAGGCTTCAAGCGCGTCGGCCGAGATCCCGTGAAACTCCCGATCGTGCAGTGCCGAGAACTCCGTGACAAAGCGGCGCACCAGCAGCGGGATATCCTCGCGGCGCTCCCGCAACGGCGGCAGATACACGCTCAACACATTGAGCCGGTAGAACAGATCCGCGCGAAACGCTCCGTCTTCCACGTGCTCGCGCAACGGCCGGTTCGTAGCCGCCACAACCCGAACATCGATGGGAATGGACTGACTCCCGCCCACGCGCGTGACATCGCGCTCCTCGAGCACGCGCAGCAGCTTCACCTGCGTGGCCGGGGGAATCTCACCGATCTCGTCGAGGAACAGCGTGCCGGTGTCAGCCAGCTCGAAGCGTCCCAGGCGACGCTCGGCCGCGCCCGTGAAGGCGCCCTTCTCGTGCCCGAACAGTTCGCTCTCAAGCAGCGTATCCGGCAGCGCGCCCACATTCACCGCAATGAACGGCTTACCACGCCGCGGACTCAATCGGTGAATGGCCCGCGCAACCAGCTCCTTGCCCGTGCCACTCTCGCCCGCGATGAGCACGGTGCTCGACACCGGCGCGATCTGCTCGATCTTGACCAGCACCTCGCGAATGGCGGCCGATTCACCCACAAGGCCGGTGAGCTCCGCCAGATATTGGCGCTCGAGGCGACGCCGGATGGCGTCGACCACGTCGTCGATGTTCACCGGCTTGGGCCAGGTTTCCGCATAGCCGATCTCCTGCAGACGATCGCGCAGCGAAGGATCACTGACATCGGTGAAGCCCAACACCGGGATGTTGTCCCAGAGCAGTTGGCGCACCAGCGCGACATTCGCGCCATCGAGCAGCGCACCCGTGAGCACCAGCAGGGCCGGACGGGCGCGCCGGATCTCGCCGCGCACATCGTCCATGGGCGAGATCATGACGGTGTCGACGCCATCGGCTTCGAGTGCGGCATTGAGCCGCACTGCGGGTTCGACATCGCTCATGAGCACCGCCACGACGCTGTGTTCGGCAGCGTCCGTGCCACCGCGCCCCGGCGCGATGGCCCGCGGCCGCTGACTCACGCCTTCCCCGGGCGCTTGTAGAAGGGCAGCTTCACGACGCGCGCCGGAATGCGCTTGCCACGGATATCCACCTCGAAGCGCGTGCCTTCCACCGCCGCCGCGCTCGGCAGATAGCAGGTGCCCACCGGAACCCCGAGCGTGGGACTCATGGTGCCGCTGCACACCTCGCCGATGGCTACGCCGCCGTAAACCACCGGATAGCCGTGCCGCGGTATGGCGCGCTCCTCGAAGGTGAAGCCCACCAGCTTGCGATCGGTGCCGTCCTGATGCTGGCGCAGCAGCACGTCCTTGCCCAGGAAATCGCCGGCCTTGCCGAGCTTCACCAGCCAGCCCAGACCCGCCTCGAGGGGCGTGATGGTATCGCCCAGTTCATTGCCGTAGAGGCAGAGCCCCGCCTCGAGGCGCAGTGTGTCACGCGCGCCGAGGCCACAGGGGGTAACCTGGCCAGCGGCCAGGACGGCGTTCCAGATGGTGACGGCGTGACTGGCGTCGAAGTAGAGCTCGAAGCCCAGCTCGCCCGTGTAGCCCGTGCGCGAAATGATGCAGGGGATGCCCGCCACGCGACCTTCGGTGAACCAGTAGAACTTCACGCCATCGATGGGCACATCCGAGAGCGAGGCCACGATGGCCGGCGCCTGGGGCCCCTGCACCGCCAGCAGCGCGGTGTTGTAGGAGATGTCGTCCAGGGTGCAGTCGAAGCCCGCGAGGTGGGCCTCGAGGTGCGCCATGTCCTTGGCGTGGTTGCTGGCATTGATGACCAGCATGAGGTGATCGGCAAAGCGGTAGACGAGCAGGTCGTCCACGATGGTGCCGTCCTCGCGCAGCAGGGTGCTGTAGTGCACCTGACCCACGCCGAGTGCCGCGACATCGTTGCTGGTCACCGACGACACGAAGCGAATGGCATCGGGACCGCGAACGATGACCTCGCCCATGTGCGAGACATCGAACATGCCGCAGGCTTCGCGGACGGCCTTGTGTTCGACGGAGATGCCGGAGGGATACTGCACGGGCATCTCGTAGCCGGCGAAGGGGACGATCTTGGCGCCGAGTGCGACGTGGATATCGTGCAGAGGGGTGCGCCGGAGCGCCGAGCCCTGGGTGGTGCTGTCGTGAGCAGTCATGGCCTTGGGGAACGGGGCACGGCCTGCATGACCGCGCACCGGGTAAGATGCCCCCTGACCCCGGGCGATGCCAGCCGGAATGGCAGACCGACCCGTTGCGAAATGCCGACCTGGCGCAGCGAATACGCCGGGCGATGCCGCGTGCTGGAGC